>CAYMME010000556.1:0-5486 GCA_964391465.1 uncultured Planctomycetales bacterium | reverse complement strand
GCTTAACTCACAAGGAGGTCGTAAAACAGGGGCAAGCGTGAATAATCCGGGCTAAGGCGACCACTTGCGCGCTGACACGCTCGCTCGCGACCCGCACATCGGGTTTTCGCGGTTGTCAGATGGGGTTGACTCTTGTCCAGTCGTATGGAATGGCTGGGTCACCGGCTGCTGAGACGATCGAGAAGTTGCCGCCGCGTTGACCGGAACGCTTGGACGTCGCAGCCGTAGCGGTCGAACGACCCGACGTGCCGCGACACCAGCTTCATCGCCGTCTCCGGGTCACGCTCGGCAAGCCGGCTCAGCAGCTCGTAGTCGGCGACCCCGTCGCGCATGGCCTCGTGGCGAATCGAGTCGAGCGGTCCGTCTGACCCCGGATACACAATCCACGGGTCGCCGGCGGGGAGATAGGGCGGGCCGCCGTGCGGACGCGTCGTATGCGTGAACGGACTGTCCGGCGTCCAGTGATTGTAGCCCCAGTGAAGGTACCCCGTGACGCCGTACCGGTAGTTGATCCAGTGTAAGATACGCGTCTTGAGCAGCGGCTGCTCGATGAACCGATTCGCGTACTCCCCTTGTGGAAACACACAAGTGTAGAACCAGACCTCGTCGCCGGCCTCCTGTCGCTGGCGGTAGTGGTCGAAGTCCCGATGTAGGTAGTTGAGCTGCGGCACCCAGATGTCGATCGAGCCGGTCAGGTCCTTGAAATGGCAAGCCTCGATGATCCGAAGCTCCGGAGCGTGCTTGCGGACAAGCCGGGCGATGGCCCGGTAGCTCTCGGCGTTCTTGACCGTCGGCTCGTCGGCCAGATGTTGCATGTAGTGGTCGAGCCAACCTCTCTCACGAAGATGACGCATCAGTCGTGGGAGCCACAAGGCGTAGAACCGCTCGGCGTCGGCACTTGCGGGATCGACGCTCGCCGCATGCACCTTTCCGTCCTTCACCTGGCGAACGTGAACCACGAACGAGGAGTCCCAGCCCCCGGAACGGCCCCCGAGATGTCCGCCTTCGATTCGACCGATGACGCCCTCTTCGACGAAGATCTCGACCCACCGGTCGAAGCGAGCGAAATCCATCTCGAGCCGCCCTTCCTTGCCCACGCGGTACTCGGCGAGATGCAGCGGCGAAATCAGGGCCACGTTCTGCCGATGGTCGGCCATGTTCCGGGCGTAGCGGCGAAGCAGTTCCCAGTACTGGGGCGAGTCCTTCGCGGGGCTGAGCTGCATGTGCCGCCATTGCATTGCGAACCAGTTCGTGACCCAGAGCCGCGACCGACCCACAGTGGCCCGGAATACGCGAATCGTCAGCGGCCAGCGGGCCGAGACCCGCTTACCGCTAACCGTGGCCGACAGGCTCAGGTGACCCCGGTAGTCGCCCGGGCGCGCGTCCGCCGGAATGGGCGCGGTCACCCAGACCGGTTGTGCGTGCCCGGGGGCCACATCGATCGTGTCCACTTCGAGGAGCGGATCGGGAAAGTCTGCCGGCGGCTTGCGGAGTTGGTCCGACGACGGGGTCTGCGTTGGGCGATCCACCGGGACGTAGCCAACGAAGCGGGCTCGTCGCGGCTTCAGTGGGCCGTCGTCTTCACCCTCCAGCACGAGTGGGCTCACCTCGGCCCGCAGGCGGGCAATCGCCTCAGCCGAGCGGACTACGATTTGGAGCGACGCGTGCTCACCGCGCGCCACCTCAGCCAACGCGTCGCCGCGGCCGGATGGGCGCGCATCGCGGAACACCTTCACCAGTGGATCGACTGCCCAGACCTCGAGCGCCGACGCCACGTTGCCGGCTCGGCAAGGACGCGAAGAAACGCCCGGCCCAACGCAGGCGAGTACTACAACAAATAGTGCTGAAACGATCGCTCGCATACGATCTCCTTGCTTGTGAGCCGGAAGAGTCAGGGTCCCATCACCCGCACAAGGAACAGAGCCTCGCGCTCGCCCAGCGTGACCGTGGCGGGCGCCGCCCGTCCGTCGTTCGTCTCCGGATCCTGTCGCGATGATCCCCGGAGGCGGCGATACGCTCTGCCCGGTAGCAGTTCCGCGAGGTCGAACACGTACGTGTGGCGGGCGGGATTGGCCAACACCGCACCGTACTCGAACTCCCGGTAGATCGCGTCCGGATGTGCATGGACGGTCAGGTCGGAGATCCAGATCGGTGCCGCACCCTCCACCGTGAACTCGAGGTCGGCCGTGCGAGACTTCATTTGCGGGAAGTAGAACCCTGACGCGAAATCCGTCGTGCCGGTCCAAGTCATGTGGCGAATCGGTACGGTCTGCGTTTCCGGTGGCTGCGCCGGGTCCACAACCCGCACGTCGCCCCAGTGACTGTGATCGGTCGTGGAGTTGTCTGCCGGCCCGCAGTCGGAGACGAACCGCAGCCGCAAGCGTTTGCCACCCCACTTCGCCAGCGACACGACGTGCCGCACCCATCGCGACTGGACCTGCGTGGCTTCGAAAAGCTGGGTGTACGACCCCGGCTGTCCGCGCGTCACATCTGCAGCGAGCACTGTGAACACCACACCGTCGCTGCGTCCGGGTGCCTTGTCGCCCATACCAAGAAAAAAGACGAGCTGCCCATCTTTCGGAATGTGAACGTCACGTTCCCAGAATGTGAACCCGACACCGTGCTTGTAGGGCGGATGAACGAGATAGCAGTCGCGTTTCTCGCCGCCGAGGCTTCGGCCGCGGAAGAAGCGGACGACCGCACCGTGTGTGGCGTCGGCCGTCACTTCACGCTGTCCACGAACACACATGCCGGCGTAGGGCATATCATCGCTGACCAGCTTGCTCTCCGGCTCCGGAACGCCGACCCAGGTCAGCCGGGCAATCCCGGCCGAGTGCCCGGCCAGCGGCTCACCGCGCATGGTCATGGACACGAACAGATCGGGGCCGTCGCAGGGCACGCTGCGCAATCGGAACTGTAGCGAGTCGGAATCGGAATCGGTCGATGACACGCACAGGCGATTGCCTTCGGCCGTAAAGCGCACACCCTTCCCCGTCCATCGTTCGACGAACGCCGCCGGCATCGCCCTGCCTTGGCCGACGAGCAGATCCGGCCGCGTGAGGGCCAGACGCACCGCAGGCCCGACCGGCTTACCCAACCATCCGGGCTCGTGCTCAACGCCCTTGTGCAATTCATCCCAGATCCCGAAGCGCTCGTCCGGTTCGGACGGAGGCGCCGTGCTGTAGCAGACGGCCGCGTCGACAAACTGCGCAGCGGCCAGTACCAGCCGGTGCACGTTGAACGGCACATCGGGCCGCGCCCGACTGCCGGGCGTCGGCCCGGGCATAGTGAACTTGTGATTGATGTAGTTGAACACCGGGGCTCGGGCGTGCTTCGCCCAGTACCAGTGCCGATTCAGTCCGCCGGACCAGTCTGCGATCTCCCAGTCACTGAGGTGGGGCCAACCCTCGCTTTCAATCCCGTTGAGGATTCCGAACGCACGCTGATTCCGAACGCTCATACCATCGGCCAGGATCAACTTCGCACCGGCCAGCCGTTCCTGGAGCCGGCCGCAGAATTCGTTGACACCGATGCCGTACGTGTTGACCTTGTCGAAGACACCGTTGTCGGCGCGACCGTCGGCGTCGCAGTCCGGACCGCGCACGGCGCCGGCCCGCCGGCCACCGGTGCGATAGTGAAGTACGTCGAACTCGATGCCGTCGAACGTGGCGAGTGCGCCCGCCGGACCCAAACGCGTCGCCAGCTCTTCGACAAGGATGTCGGTGCAGGCTCTTCCGCGGTCGTCCTTCGGGCACCGCGTCGAGTAGTTGTAGTACCACAGGAGGTGCGACCGTCTCCCCCACGGGCCTTCGGTGACGTGGGCGGCCGCATACGCCCGGCCTGCCGGGAAAGCCCGCGGGCGCGTGCCGTAGCAGCCCCGCCGCACGCGGATCGTCTTCCGCCCGGGATCGATGGAAACGAGACGCACCTGCTCGCACTCCGACCAATCCGGCTTCCCGTCGTCGCCCAACAAGCACAGGCCGATGTCGTCGTGGTCACGTTTGAAGCGACCGATGTTCATCCGGAAGAGCCGCGTGTCGTCCACACGCACGTCGGTTTCGCCCTCCTCGGCGGGAAGGCCGGACATGATTGGAGCCCCGTTGAAGTAGATCCAGTGCCCGGCGAAGTACTTTCCGGTCTCGTAGCGCGGATCGCGCGAGTTGCCGTTGTAGTGCAGCAGGACAAGTTGGTCGGGATGTGTCTGCTTGAATCGCGTAAAAAAGTCGATGTTGCGGCGTGACCGGCCGGGCAGTTCCTCATCAAGGACCTTCCCCTCGATCCCCATCAGCCGGGCGAACGTCCGCTCCCACGTCGCGTAGTCCACGCGCGAATTGGCCGCATGACCTTCCGCCGCCCGGAAGAAGTAGGCTCGTGGGTAGTCCGCCTGTAGCACTCGCAACCGGCGGGTCAGATCCGTGCCTGGCTTCGCGGGGTCCGCACCGTAGCCGACCCGCCCGCACGGCGACACGAGGAGGTGCGCCGCGATCAACACTGCGACAGCTCGTGGCCGCGTCTTCAATGAATCGGCTCCTCTGCCTTCAGTCCGCCACGTTCCGCAAGGCCCAACGCCCGCCGCTCAGTGTGGGCGAAGGGCGCGAGCGCCACAAGCTACAGCTCCGGCCGAACTTGTGCTAGAATCCCGGCCGGCACCTGAGAAGGAGAAGAGCAGCGTGGCCAAAGACACCGAACAGCTCTACGCGGAACGACTCAAACGCTATGTGACTGCGATGCGCAACGAGAAGCCGGATTGCATACCCATCCGGCCGTTCGTGGCGGAGTTCACGGCGAGGTACGCCGGGTATACCTGCCAGGAGGTAACCCACGACTACGAGAAGGCGTTCGCTGCCGCCCGCAAGTGCGCGGCCGACTTCGACTGGGATGCCGTCGTCGGCAACATGGTCTACGTCTGGACCGGGCTGACCCAGGCCATCGGGCTGAAATACTACGGCATACCCGGAATCGACGTCTCGCCCGAAACGGGGTTCCAGTACCTCGAGCCGCCCGAAGGCCAAGCCTTCATGCAGCCGGAGGAGTACGACGCGCTCATCGCGGATCCGACCGGGTTCCTGTTCAATGTCTGGCTCCCGCGCGTCTCGCGCGACGTGACCCCGTCGGGCGAACCGGGAACGCTGCGCAACAACCTGTCCTTCCTCAAGGGCGGGATGGCCATGATGCAGTACTTTGGGGGCTTCGGCACGCAGAACGAGCTGCTGCGAACCGAATCGGGAACCGTCTCCGCCATTGCCGGCATCTTCAAGGCCCCGTTCGACATCATCGCCGACAAGCTGCGCGGATACCTGGGGCTCACGATGGACCTGTTCGAGCGGCCGGACAAGGTCCTCGCCGCGTGCGAAGCCTTGATGCCGCACCTGTTGCACGTCGCCCTGTCCGGGGCCGACCCCGACAAGAACGTGCCCATCGGATTCTGGATGCACCGCGGCTGCGTGCCGTTCATCTCGCCCGATCAGTTCGACAAGTTCTACTGG
>CAYMME010000555.1:0-5508 GCA_964391465.1 uncultured Planctomycetales bacterium | reverse complement strand
CGGAAGCCCCGCCAGGGGCGACAGAAGTCGGTGGATGCGAGGGTGAGTCGCGATCTTTTCCCGCGCGAGCCGCAATGCTCGCGCCAACCTGCCCACCAGCCAGACCTTCTGTCGCCCCTTCAGGGCTGCGAACCTTCGCTCCTCACACGCTTCCCGCGCCCTCACTCTTCCCGTGCCGCGTCATTCGTCGTGGACGCTTCGTCAATCCCGAGCAGCGTTGCCGCTTCCGCGCGCTTGCGGCGCAGCTTCTCTCTGTCGGTGCCTTTCTTCTCGATCCACTCAACCGCCTCGTCGTAGCGGCGCCGAGCCTGGTCGGTCTGGCCGAGGTGAGCGTAGGCAACGGCGAGATCGAGGCACGTGTCGGGTCGGCCCGCCACAAGCAGGCCCAGCGCCTTCTCGAACGGTGCGATGCTCGCTTGCCAGTTCTCCCCCTGGCGGTGCACCTCACCGAGGGCGTCCCAGCAATCGCCGCACTCCGGAGCGCGTTCCACGAGTTCCATCGCCAGTTCGAGCGCCTGCGGCAGTTCGTCGAGTTCAGGATGCGCGGCCATATACGAAACTAATTGCCTGATGTAGCGGACAACGTTGGGATGATCCTTCACCAACTGCTGGTGGAGGACCAGCCCCCTGCGGAAGTGCGCGAGCGCCTCATCGTGCCGCCCCATGCTGATCAACTGGTACCCCAGCACCGAGTGAGCATGGGCCAGCTCGTGGACGGATATGGCGGCCCGCAGGTACTTCACGGCCTCCTCGTCTCGTCCTGTGCGTCCGCACAGCTTGCCAAGCTCGAAGTAGCCCCCCTCGAGAACGACGCGGTACCAGGTATCGTCGGGGAACGCGGCGACCAGTTCCTCTGCTTGTTCCACCGCCGGCCGCAGGAGCCGCTCCGCTTTCTCGTGATGGCCCTGCACGTCGAGCAGCGCACCCATTCGCGTGCGGGTGAACGCCACCGCGGCCGCATGGTCCGGGACGTTCGGGAAATCAGCCTGAAGCTGCTCCTCAATCGCCAGCGTTTTCTCGTACTCCGCGTACGCCTCCTGCTTCTTCTGGCAGCGCCTGAGGAAGCGAGCGAAGGCGGCTTGTGCCGCCGCCAAGTCCTGCCGATACGCCCGCACCGACGGGAACTCTACCGCCAACTGCCGCCGCAACTGCAGGGCCCGCCGGTAGATCTCTTCAACGCCCTCCCGGCGGTGTTGCTCGAAGTACAGGTGCCAGGCCAAGGCCATCTCACTGTTGGCGAGGTCACGTACGAAATCAGCCGCGTTCGGGAAGTCCGCCACCAGCTGTTGGAGCAGCGTCACAGAGCGGCGGTAGGCTCCCTCGGCCTCATCGGGCTCGAAATCGCCGAGTCGCTTACCCTTCGCGCGATAGGTGTTGGCTAGATCCTGCCGGTACTCCGGCACCGTCGGGAAAGCCGAGACAAGCTTCTCCAGCAGGTCGATGGCGTCACCCGGCCGGCCCGAGCGCGCGTAGCTGTCCGCGAGACTCTGGCGATAGTCAGGAGTCGCTGGGAAAGCCGCTACGAGCGGCTCCAGCAGCGCCGTCGCCTGCTCGTAGGCTTCCTTCGATCCCGCGTTCTTCCCCAGCATGGCCTGGATGCGGCCCGCGCGGAGGTGCGCCAGGGCGGTCTCATGCTTCACCACCGGATCGTTGCTCTTCTGCTGCAGAAACGCCTGATAGAAATGCAGCGCTTCCTCGAGCAGCGCCTTTCGGATTCGCGACATGTGCGGAATGTCAACCAGCTCCTCCTCCGCGATGCGCGTCATTTCTTCCACGGCGGTACGGGCCTGCTCGAAGCTGGCCTCGGCGCGGGCGCGTTGCTGGGCCTCGGACTCGTACGCGGCCTGCGTCAGAACCGTCGTGACCGCCAGCGCCGCCACGGCCATCAGCAATACGACGATGCCGGCCGTCACGACGGCGCGGTGGCGACGGGCCCATTTCGTCGCCCGGTCGAAGAGTGACGGCCGCTTGGCGAGGATCGGCTTCTGGTTCAGGAATCGCCGCAGGTCGTCGGCCAGGGCTTGGGCCGTGGCGTAGCGGCCCTGCGGCTGCTTCTCGGTCGCCTTGAGGACGATGGTTTCAAGATCGGCCGGGATCGCGTCGTTGAGCTGTCGTGGCCGCCGGGGTTCCTCATCGGCGATCGTGCGCAGCAGTTCCTGGCGGTCCCGGCCGGTGAGGGCCGGCTGGAGTGTCAGCAGCTCATAGAGCGTGACGCCCAGCGAGTAGACGTCGGTGCGGTGATCGATCAGGGCCCGGCCGCCCTGGGCCTGCTCCGGACTCATGTAGCGTAGCGTGCCGAGCAAATCGCCGGGCATGGTGAGTGTGTGGCCGTTGTCGCCCTGGCAGTGAGCGAGGCCGAAGTCGGTGACCCATAGGTGCCCGCGCGCGTCCAGCAGTAGGTTTGACGGCTTGACGTCTCGATGAATCACGCCCATGTCATGAGCATGCTCCAGCGCCTCGGCCGCCTGGATCCCCAACGTCGCCACCGACCGGAAGAACGCCGGGCTCCGCGTAGATCCGTCGCCGGAGATCACGGGCACCGCGCCGGTCAAGCGTCCAGCGAACGCAGAAGACCCAGCCGTGTCGATTGCGGATTGCATCGCATCCGCCCCCTCCGTCCCTCCGTCCCTTCTCTTCTCGATCCCTCGATCCCTTGATCCCTGCAACTCGCGGACGACGTCCGCTAGCGTCGGCCCCTCAACCAACTGCATCGCATAGAAATGCACGCCGCGTTCGCAGCCGATCCCGTGCACGGGCAGGATGTTCGCGTGGTGCAGTTGCGCGGCCGCGTGGGCCTCGTTCTCGAACCGCCGGAGCTGGCGCCGGTCGAGCACGGCCGCGAACGGCAGCACCTTCAGCGCCACCCGCCGGCCCAGCGAGATCTGCTCGGCCTCGTACACCACGCCCATGCCCCCGCGACCCACTTCACGAATGATCCGGTAGTCGCCGAGCGTGCGGGTGTCGCTGCCGGGCTGATCGGAGGCGGGTCCGTCGGCGAGACGGTCGGAGGTTTGCTCCACGAGCCGCAGCGTGACCAGACATCCGCGGAGCCGGTCGGCGATCGCCGAGTGCTCGGCCACAAGTCGGTCCGGGTCGATGTGCAAGCCGGCCTCCAGCCCGACCAAGCACGCTTCGAGCACCTTTGCCAACTCGGCGTCTTCACTCGCCGTCGAGTCGCGCACCGACACCGTCGCATCGGGGGTGTCGCTCATCGTTCGACCTCCCACTCTTGGGACAGCTTCTCAATCGCCCTCGTCCACAACATGCGCACCGCCCCGGCCGAACGGTTCATGCGGGCGGCGATTTGGTCGAATTTGAGTCGTTCGAGGTGCCGTAAAATGATCACCTCCCGATAGTCCGCGGGCAGTCGGTGCAGGGCGTCGGCCAGCAAGACCGCTTCCTCCCGCCGGACCGCGGACGCGCTGGGCGACGGAATCGCCGCCCGGAGGGCTTCGTGGGCAGCCGTGCCCGATTGCTCGAGCATCCGCTCGAGCGATTGCTCGCGATGGGTGTCCCGTTTGCGGGCCCGATGGTGTCGCCCACCGTCCATGAGGTTTCGTACCAGAATCTGGCGCAACCACACGAGCAGTTCTCCTTCGGTGTTGCCGGCGAACGTCTCGAAATCCTGCTGGGCCTCCAGAAATGCCTCCTGCACCGCATCGGAAGGCTCCACGCGAGCGGTCAGGGCCGTGCCGATCTGGCTGCGGGCCAGAAGCCAGAGGTAGTTGCGATACTGCTCAAGCAAGCGACCCATCGCGGCCCGGTCACCCGCGCGGGCACGACCGATCAGTCGCTCCGGCAGCTCGTCGCCATTCGCAGCCCCGGCCATGCGGATGCTCCCATGGATAGGGCGAGAAAGGACACTGAAATGTCACGCCACCAAGCGAGAATTGTACACGTGCCGGAGACGGTTGTCCCGCGCCCCGGCGGTCCGACGGTGCGAGCTCGATCACGGCGTTAACCAGCATGAGCCTCGGGTGCGACGTGCCGAGCGTCACTTCGAGAGATTGCCCGTGAGCCGTGTACCGCGCCTGCATTGCGGGCTGCCTTGCCGCATATTGCACCCGCTGAGTTGGTTCGCAACCAGCAGGCCCCGCATACTCAATTCTAGGTAGCGTCGCCCTGTTTGTTTGCGCTTCTCAGGACGCACATTACTCTTGACACAACGGGATGACGCTCATATCCTGCATCCCACATTTCTCGCTGGTACTCGCAGTCATGGAGGTTCGGTCATGAGACTCGGCCACGAACCCCCCCGCGGATTCACGCTCATCGAGTTGCTGGTTGTCGTGTCCATCGTCGCACTCCTGGTTTCCATCCTGCTTCCCTCCCTGGCTCGCGCTCGCAGGCAAGCCAAGTGCGTCCAATGCCAGAGCAACGTGCGTCAACTCATGACCGCGATGCAACATCACGCGAGCGAGAATCGAGGCATCTACATGCCGTTTGAGGACGCGTCGGCGGACAGCCTCCAGCCGCTCTTCCCCAAGTACCTGTCGAACGTGCGAATTGCCGTCTGCCCAAGCACTCGGAACGTCGTGAAACGCAGGATCATCCAAGGGAGCAGGGGAGCCCTACTGCCCGTTCTGCCGGCGTTCGACTTGAGCGAGCCTGCGCGGGACGCGCAGGACAGCACCGGGGGCCACAGCTACGAGACCCATGGCTGGTTCTGTGGACCGTGCATCTACCCAGACGGGCGAGTCATTGATGGCGTCGCCCGGCATGAGCAGATGGCGCGTTTGGCAGGTATCCAACCACGCAGCTATCCCTATGGCCATCTGTTGAAGACCCAACAAACGGTCAAGGAGCCGTCGAATGCTTTCATCGTGGCTGACGCAGACGTGAAACCCATTGGGCCCGGCAACGAGCACGACAACTACCCCGACCCTTTGAACAACCACGGCGTGCACGGAGTGAACATCGGGTTCCTTGACCTTCATGTTGCATGGGTTCGACCCGATTGGCTCGGACGGACCTATCGTGCCGGCAACCAGGGGGATCATTTCGCTACTGGGAACCACGTCATCACCGGAAGACCGCTCGACCCCGGTCTCGTGGTCACGGAGGTGCAGCGCAACGGTCGAACCTTCACGCTGTTCAGCTACGAGTAGATCGACCGAGGGACTTGAGCACGAACGAGCTATCGGCCCCCACGCGGGGTCTTCCCGTGAACGCGCTACGAGCCCGCATTCGTCATTGTCAGGATCAAACGCCAACTCCGTCCTGCACGACCGCAACACGATCATGTAATGCTGCGCCTCGAGAAAACGACCGACGGCTTGATAACACCCGGATTCGGATTCGGCGTGAGAGCGCGACGGCCGGTAACCGAGTGCGGCGGGCGGAGTGGTGCAACAAGTTGAGCACGAACGACTCCCAAGACACTCCAGATCCAGTCCCAGGACAGTGCGCACTCAGTCGGCAAGTCCCATAGCCGCAACACGTTAGTCCTTGCTTCGCCTGCGCTTACGTTTGGGCGTTTTCAGCTGCGGGATCTGAACGTCATTCGGA
>CAYMME010000554.1:0-5525 GCA_964391465.1 uncultured Planctomycetales bacterium | reverse complement strand
ATCGGCGAGGAAGTTCCGCCCGGCCGCGTGAGTCGACGGCTTCTTCAACGGGCTGGTAGGCATCGACCGCATCGGCGACAACCTCGGACTCCGACTTGCCGTTGGCGCGCGCGACATCCTTCAGCTTCTGCGCTCGCTCATCGTCGAGTTGTACGCGGTGGGTTGGTTCGGCAGCCATAGGGCACCTTGTTCGAACTCGCAGCATCCCATTCTACGCGGAGTGTCCGGACCGTGTCACACGGGACCCGGGGCTCTGACCGCGGGTCACCGGTCCCCTGGCAGCGATTGCGGTTGGAGACTCTCATGTTAGGATATTGTTTGGAGTAGCCGCTCTGTCGGCGTGCACACTGCCGGCGCTGACGTCCAAACAAATGCGATGTCGTGAAAGGCAGCCGATGGCCGCGGATTCGAGCATCGAATGGACGCAGATGACCTGGAACCCAGTTACGGGTTGCTCGAAGGTCAGCGAGGGCTGCCGCAATTGCTATGCCGAGCGGATGGCCAAGCGGCTCCGCGCGATGGGCAACGGTCGCTACGTCAACGGTTTCAGCGTGACGTTGCACGACGACCTCGTCGACCTGCCGCGCCGGCTTCGCCGGCCGCGCGTGATCTTCGTGAATTCGATGAGCGACCTGTTCCATGAGAAGGTCCCCCTCGACTTCATTCGCCGGGTGTTTGCGACAATGGAAGCATGCCCGCAGCATACGTTTCAGGTGTTGACCAAGCGGAGCCGGCGGTTACGGGAACTAGCCGAGCGGCTGCGGTGGCCGGCGAACGTCTGGATGGGCGTCAGCATCGAGGACGGCCGTGTGGTTCATCGCGTGGCCGACTTGCGCTGCGCCCCCGCTCGGGTCCGCTTCCTGTCCTGTGAGCCGCTCATCGGGCCGCTCGATGCCTTGCCGCTCGCGGACATCGACTGGGTGATCGTGGGCGGAGAGTCAGGCCCAGGAGCGCGGCCGATGAAGCGGGAATGGGTGAACTCGATCCGTCGCCAGTGCCGCCGGGCCGACGTGCCGTTCTTCTTCAAGCAGTGGGGAGGGGCAAACAAGAAGCGGACCGGCCGCGTGCTGGACGGACGCACGTGGGACGAGATGCCGCACCCTTCTGAAGGGAACCTTCGGCCACTCGCTGAAGCTGCGGCCACTTGAGGATGACGGCCACCCGAAGATGTGGGCCACCCATGGATCGACCGAGACGAGCATCGCCACGAAACCGACCGATGCCGAAGTGTGGAGCGTCCACCATCATTCATCTCTGATCCCTCGCCTCCGGATTGACACCACGAGCTGGCGCAACCATACTCATTCTACGGTAGGCACACCCTTCTCGCCCGCTCGGTGGCCGGCGTATGAATCGTGTCGCTGCACCGATAGTACCGCAGGGCGGACACCTCGTTATGGCGTTGGTCGACCTCGAAATGCCTGTCGACGACCTGGCGTTGCCCGCCGACGTCGTTGCGTTTCTTCGCGAAGTGGACGAGCGCATTCACTGGTTCATCGAGGAGCGCAAGGACCATCCGATCCGCAACTTCGTCCCGAGCGATTTCAAGGTGGTCTATGCCGCCCTGCGAACGCTTACCGAAACCGGGCTCGCCCCGGGCAACTGGCTCTGCGAGTGGGGCTGCGGGTTCGGGGTGGTGGCCTGCCTGGCCGCCATGCTCGAGTTCAACACCTGCGGCATCGAGATCGAGCCGGACCTGCACGAGGCCGCCGAGACCCTGGCCGACGACTTCGGCCTGCCTGTGGAGTTCGCGTGCGGCACGTACATACCGCCCGGGGCCGAGGCGCTCACTGAGGTCGTCGACGAGGACGTGGAGATCACGCCCGGCGGCCAGAACGCGTACGAAGATCTGCGCCTCGATCCGGATGACTTCGATATCGTTTTCGCCTATCCGTGGCCGGGGGAGGAGTGGCTCGTCGAGAAGCTCTTCGAACGATATGCGGTCGTCGGGGCGATTCTGATGACCTACAACGGCAAAGACGGCGTGCGGCTCCAGCGCAAGGTTCGAAGCCGACGCGGGGCCCGGACGGTGCCGCGATCGTAGGTTGAGGATCCAGGGTTCAGGGTTCAGGATCGTCGGGTGCCGTCGGCCCGCGAGGACGCGTGACGCTTCAGGCGGCACCTTGCGCAGCGCCTCGGGGGTGCCACTGGCAGCTTGCCTGCCAGTGCCTCTGCTGCAGAACACGGGCGGACAAGCCGCCCGTGGCACCCGCTACCCGCGTGGGTTGCCGCGCATGCTCCGCTGCACGATAATCGGTCCTGTTCGGCTTGCGGTGGCGCGGCCTTGTTTCGAAACATCAACTGCGGGCGCTCCAGCATGGTGGGCATGAGGTCCCATGCCCCCGACCCTGCTGGTGGCTCGGGCTGGAGGATGTGTATGACTTCTGCGCGGCTGACTGCGGTTCGGTACGGATGGATCATAGCCACCGCCCTGATGCTCGCCGGTTGCGCGGCGCCGGGGCGCACGGCCCTGGATGACTACGTGCACAAGCCCGATCCCGCGTTTGCGTGGAAGGTGGTGCACACCGACAAGCAACCGGGGTTCACCACGTACGTGCTCGATCTGACGTCACAGAACTGGCGGACGACGGACGACGTTGATCGCACCACATGGAAGCACTGGCTGGTGATCGTCAGGCCGGACAAGGCCGTGAGCAACACCGGAATGCTGCTCATCGGCGGCGGAGACAACGACGGCGACGCGCCGAAGAAGGCCGGCGACATCGTTCAGAAACTCGCCCTGGGGACGAACTCCGTGGTCGCCGAGCTTGAAACGGTACCAAACCAACCGCTTCGGTTCGCGGGTTCGGAGGACAAGAAGCGGTACGAGGACGACATCGTGGCCTACACCTGGGCCAAGTACATGAAGACGCTGGATCCCACGTGGCTGGCGCGATGCCCGATGGTCAAGAGTGCGGTCCGGGCGATGGACGCGATGACGGCGTGCCTGGGCGGCCTCGACGAGGGAGCGATCAAGGTCGACCGGTTCGTCGTGGCCGGCGGCTCGAAGCGCGGCTGGACGACGTGGCTGACCGGGGCCGTCGATCCGCGCGTGGTGGCGATCGTGCCCATCGTGATCGACGCGGTCAACGTGAAGGTCTCGATGCGGCACCACTACGAGGCGTACGGCTTCTGGGCCCCGGCCGTGGACGACTACGTGAACCACAAGATCATGGATCAGCAGGACTCGCCGGAGTACGCCAAGCTACTCGAACTGGTCGACCCGTACTCGTACCGGCACCGACTGAAGATGCCGAAGTACATCGTCAACTCGTCGGGCGATCAGTTCTTCCTGCCCGACTCCTCGCAGTTCTACTTCGACGATCTGCTCGGCGAGAAGTACCTGCGCTACGTGCCGAACAGCGACCACTCACTCCGCGACACCGACGCGGTCGAGAGCATCGGCATCTACTACAACGCGATCTTAGAAGGCACGCCGCGCCCGCGGTTCTCGTGGAAGGCGAACCGCAAGGAGGGGTGGATCCGCGTGGTGGCGAAGGACCGACCGAAGGCCGTGAACCTGTGGCAGGCCACGAACCCGAAGGCACGGGACTTCCGACTCGAAGAGATCGACAAAGCGTGGTCATCGGCGCCGCTGAAGGATCAGGGGAAAGGCGTCTACGTCGGTGCGGTCCCGGCCCCACCGGAAGGCTGGACCGCGTTCTTCGTCGAACTCGTGTACGACGCCGGCGGCGAGATCCCGTTCAAGTGCACCACCGAAGTCGTCGTCGTGCCCGACGTTCTGCCTTTCGAGGGCAAGCTCGAAGCGAACGGAGGTTGAGCACCGGTCGCCCGCTCATCGACGTGTTGCCACAGCACGTCCCCGACCGCGCCGCAGGCACACGATGATCATCAAGGTGAACGAACACGACGGTGCGAAGGTGCTCAGCCTCAGCGGCGATCTGGACGAGGAAAGCGTCCTGATGGACACGATCACGCCGGTCATCGACGGCGGGACCAAGCGTGTGATCGTCGACCTGTCCGGCGTCGCTCACGTCAACTCGAGCGGCCTGAGCAGCCTGATCCGAGCCACGGTTCGGGCCGGCTACAAGGGCGGACACGTCGTCCTCGTGAACCCGTCGCGGTATGTCGCCGGCGTGCTGCAAACGACGTCGCTCAGCAAGGTGTTTCGGATCTATAGCAGCGTCGAGGAGGCGGTCACCCAAATACCCGACGGTGTGCCCGCACTACGTGCGCCCGGCACGCCCAATTGCCTCGCCGCCCTCGACCTGCAATGGCCGTGCTCGGTTGAAGACGTGAAACGGTCGTTCAAGACCAAGGCCAAAGTCGCCCATCCCGATCGCGGAGGCAGTCAGGATGCCTTCGTCGCGTTGCAGCGGCACTACGATGCGGCGATCAAGTACATCGACCTGCGGCGCAAGTAGCGGGCGATCCGCAGTCAGGAAAGACAAGTCCCCCAGGCAATCCCATCCATGCGGCCGGGCGTCGCACTCGACGTACTGCGTCTTCCCACGTAGACTGAGCCGCATCCAGTGACGGCGCCCGCAAAGCAGCGTGGTGAGTCGTAACGTCGCGATCAGCGAACACAGACCAGGATGCCAACGATGAACAGTCCGTTTGATTTGACGGGAACGCTCGCACTGGTCACGGGCGGCGGCACGGGGCTCGGCCTGGGGACGACCAAGGCCATCGTCAACGCCGGAGGCCGCGTGGTCATCACCGGCCGGCGCGTCGAGCCGCTCCAGGCCGCGTGTGCCGACGTGGGCGATGCGGTCGCCTACATCCAGCATGACCTCACGAACCTCGAGTCGATCCCCGGCCTGGTGAAGGAGATCGAGAGTCGGTTCGGCCCGGTGGACATCCTCGTGAATAACGCGGGGAACCACATCAAGAAGCCGGCCGTCGACACGTCCGACGCCGAGTTCAAGCAGGTGCTCGACACGCACGTCTTCGGCACGTTCGCCCTCACCCGCGAGTGTGCCCGAGGCATGGTCGAGCGACGCAGCGGCTCGATCGTCATGATCCTGTCGATGACCTCGATCATCGGGCAGCCGCTGGTGATCGCGTACGGAGCAGCCAAGTCGGCCATGCAGGGCATGGTACGCAACCTCGCCACCGAGCTGTCGCCGCACGGCGTCCGCATCAACGGCATCGCCCCCGGCTGGATCGAGACCGACATGGTGCGCAAGGCCCTGTCCGGCGACCCCGAACGAAGACGCAAGATCCTCGACCGCACCCCCATGGCCAAGCTCGGCAACCCCGAGGACATCGGCAACACGGTCGTCTTCCTCAGCTCCCCCGCGGCCAAGTTCATCACCGGCGCAGTGCTTCCGGTCGATGGCGGCGCCGCCATCGGATTCTGAAAGGACGCAAACGAACATGCAAACTCCATCCGAGCCCCAAGCGCAAGCGCGGGGTCCAAGGCACTGTCGTACCGTATCCACGAAACCAGCGTCCCGTGACGGTGGTCCTGTTGACTCGGATGCCGGGCAATCGGCGTACTGCATGTTGGGTGGCATGGGCAGGCGTCGCTCGCTTGCGAGCGAGGTTTGCCCGTGGTGTCG
>CAYMME010000553.1:0-5542 GCA_964391465.1 uncultured Planctomycetales bacterium | reverse complement strand
GTTGCAGTAAAAAGACTTACGGGCGTGCCTTGCTTGACTTAATGGCATTCGGCCCAGCGTACGAAGATACCGTCGCGACGGCGGCCGCCAAAGACGACTGGCCGACGTACCGCCACGACGCTGCACGCAGTGGACACGCGAGCGCGTCGGTCCCCGCGGCGCTTCGGCCGGCATGGAAAGCGAACCTCGGCGGAAGACTCACGAGCCCCGTGGTCGCCAACGGCAAGGTCTTCCTGGCCTCCGTGCACGCGCATACGGTTCACGCACTCGACGCCGCGTCGGGTAAACCGGTCTGGGACTTCACGGCCGGCGGGCGGGTCGATTCATCGCCGACCATCTACCAAGGGCGCGTACTGTTCGGATCGGCCGACGGGTGGGTGTATTGCCTGCGGGCGTCGGACGGCGCACTGGCCTGGCGGTTCCGCGCTGCGCCGATGGATCAACGTCTCACGTCATTCGAGCAGGTGGAGTCCGTCTGGCCCGTTCCCGGCAACGTGCTCATCCAGGGCGACGTGCTGTATTGCGTCGCCGGCCGGTCGATGTTCCTGGACGGCGGGCTACGCCTCTGGCGGCTTGACCCGAAGACGGGCCTGGCGCTGTCGGAGACCGTCCTCGACGACCGCGACCCGAAGTCGGGCGAGAACATCCAGACCCACGTGAGTTGGCTGAACATGCCGCCGGCGTTGCCCGACGTTCTGTCGAGCGACGGCCGGCTCGTGTACATGCGGTCGCAGCCGTTCAAACTCGACGGGACGCGCCTGCCGCTCAAATCGATGCCGGCCGGACCCGACGCGGACCGCGGGGCACCGCCCGCCACGCAGGACCCGGAGCACGCGCACCTGTTCAGCCCGAGCGGGTTCCTCGACGACAGTTGGTGGCACCGCACCTACTGGTTGTTCGGCAGCCGGTTCGTCAGCGGCTGGAGCGGCTACTATCTGGCGGGCAAGGCCACGCCGGCCGGTCGGATTCTGGTGTTCGACGACTCGCGCATCTACGGCTTCGGTCGCAAACCCCAGTACTACCGTTGGACGACGCAGATCGAGCACCACCTGTTCGCGGCGGACAAGATGCCGCCGGTGCAACCCGACTCGGATCGCAGAAGCTCGCGCGAGTCGCGCATCCGCACGAAGAAGTCGAAGAGCCTCAACCCCGCCCGCAAACCGGTGACGGTTGAGGCGTGGGTGAGGGCCGACAAGCCCCGCGGCGCGATTCTCGCTCGAGGCGGCGGCGTCCACGGCTACGCGCTGTACGTACAGGGCGGGCGGCCGCACTTCGCCGTGCGTATCAGCAGCAATCACGTCGCGGTGTCCGCCAAGAAGCGGATCGTCGGGCGATGGGCCCACCTCGCGGGCGCCCTGACTGCGGAGATGGAGCTTCGGATTTACGTGGACGGCAAGCTTGCGGCGTCGGCGAAGGCGCCCGGGTTGATCGCGTCCGATCCGAGTGATGAGATGCAGGTCGGCGCCGACGAGAATAGCACCGTCGGTGACTACAATGCCCCGTTTGCCTTCACCGGCCTGGTCGACGAGGTGAGGATCCACCACCGAGCGCTGAGCGCAGCCGAGATCGAGAAGCGCGCCGGCGGGACCGACGCCGACAAGGCGAAGCTGGTGCTTGCCTACTCCTTCGACGACGGCCATGCGGTTGACGCATCCGGCAACAAGAACCACGGCAGAGTCGTCGGCGCCGCCTCAGTGAAGGGGAAGGTGGGTCAAGCCATGAAGTTCACCGGCGGGACCGGCCGAGGCTCGAAGTTCCTGGTCGAGCATCATTGGACGCAGGATGTGCCGCTGTTCGCTCGGGCGATGGTTCTCGCCGACGGCAAGCTCTTCGTTGCCGGACCTGAGGACCTGCTCGACGAAGAGCAGGCTTTCAAGCAGATCGACGACCCGAATGTGAGGCCGAAGCTCGACGAGCAGACGACCTCGCTCGAAGGGAAGAAGGGCGCCATGCTCTGGGCGGTGTCGACGACGAACGGCGAGAAGCTGTCCGAGCACCGACTCGACAGCCCGCCCATCTTCGACGGCATGGCCGCCGCAGGCGGGAAGCTGTACATGGCGACGCAAGACGGTCACGTGATTTGCCTCGCCGGCGCCAAGTAAGTGCATCGGCGACGAACGCCCACACCGAGACGCGACCGTAAGGGAGCGTGGGATGCCGGCACAGCTGGCGTCCTCAGCAACAGTCGAGGAGCACTGCGCGGGTGCCCCATCCTTCGCGGCTGTATGCGAAGGGTGGGGGACGGACGACACATGTTCCGCGTCAGTCCCCCACTCTTGACACGCCTTCGGCGAACCAAGGATGGGACACCCGGTTGTTGCGCAAGGAACAGATAGGAGTGTCCATCGTGCATCAAGACAGAACGCTGGGATCGGTTCTCGTACTGGTCATCGCAGGCGCCGTGCTTGTCTGCGGCACGATTGCATCCGGCGCGGCCGAAGACGGGGCGCGCAAGATCCTTCGCACCACGGGCGTTAAAGGCGGCCTGATCGTCCATCTCGGCTGCGGCGGTGGCAGGCTGACGGCTGCGTTGCGCGCCGATGACCGCTACCTGCTCCACGGCCTGGACCGCGACGCGAAGAACGTCGCGGCGGCGCGGGAGCACATCCAGTCGCTCGGTCTGTACGGCCCGGTGTCCGTCGATCGGCTCTTGGGCAACCGCCTTCCGTACACGGACAATCTCGTGAATCTCGTCGTGGCCGAGCGCCCCGGTGCGGTCGCGCCGGATGAGATGCAGCGCGTCCTCTGCCCCAACGGAATCGCGTACGTCAAGCAGAATGGCACGTGGACGAAGACCGTCAAGCCCCGCCCTGACACCATCGACGAGTGGACGCACTGCCTGCACACCGCGAGCAACAACGCCGTAGCCGACGACACGGTGGTCGGGCCGCCGCAGCACATCCAGTGGGTCGCCCAGCCGCGACGGGCAAGGCATCACGAGAAGCTGGCCAGCGTAAGCGTCGTCGTCTCGGCCGCCGGACGGATCTTCGCGATTCAGGACGAGGCTCCCACTGCGTCAGCCCTGCTGCCGGCCAAGTGGTTCCTCGTGGGCCGCGATGCGTTCAACGGTGTGCTGCTGTGGAAGAAACCGGTGGAGCCGTGGGAAGGGCATCTCCGCGGGTTCCGCAGCGGGCCGCCGGCGCTGTCGCGACGACTCGTGGCCGTGGGCGAACGCGTCTACGTGACGCTCGGATACGGCAAGCCGCTCTGCGCTCTCGATGCGGCGACCGGCGAGACGCTCAAGACGTACGAGGGAACCGCCGGAACGACCGAGGTCTTGTACGACGACGGTGTGCTCTACGTAGTGGCGGGCGAGATGAATGCGGACAAAGCTGCAAACGCTGCCAAGCGACGCGGCGCCAGCCCGCCCGTGCGACAAAAACGCATCCTCGTGCTCCGGGCTGACACGGGGGATGTGCTCTGGAAGAAGTCGGATGCCGACACGGTCGACCTGATGCCCACGACGCTGACGGTCGGTGGTGGCCGCATGTTCTTCCAGAACCCTCGGGAGATCATTTGCTTCGATGCGAAGCAGGGCGATGCGGTCTGGCGAACGCCTCGGCTCCTGAGCGTCAAGCGCCCGACGTGGTCCGCGCCGACGCTCGTGTTCTACGAAGACATCCTGTTCTCGGGAGATCGCGCTGCTCCGGGTGAAGTCGAGGCCGAACCGGAACGCAAGCACGCGTCCAAGTGGATCGATTCGCCGATCGGTGAGCTGATCGCCTTCTCAGCGAGGACCGGGAAGAAGTTGTGGAGTCGCCCGTGCCGCGAGTCCTTTCACGCGGCAGTGGACGTGCTCGTCGCGGACGGATCGGTGTGGACCGGCGAGATCGCGCATGCGACCGACCCCGGGATCACCGTCGGACTCGATCCGCTGACCGGCGAGATCAACCGGAGGCGCCCCCCGGACAAGGACTTCTTCGAAGTCGGCATGCCGCATCACCGATGCCACCGGAACCGGGCCACGAACCAGTATGTCATTCTCGCCCGAGCGGGAGTCGAGTTCATCGAACTGGCCACCGGTCGGGGCATCGCGAACCACTGGGTCCGGGGTACGTGTCAGTACGGTACTCTGCCGTGCAACGGACTCCTCTACGCTCCACCTCATTCGTGTGCATGCTACATCCGGGCGAAGCTGAACGGTTTCTACGGTCTGGCTCCGAAGCGGAAGGCGGGGCCTGCTGCGCAGCCCGACCGCGACGAGCGTCGTCTCGAACACGGCCCCGCGTTCTCTGCCCTGGAAGCTCCGGCGTCGCGTGAGGGAAAGGCCGATGACTGGCCGACCCATCGGCATGACCCGGCTCGCAGCGGCCGTACCGGTTCCACCGTCCCCGCGTCACTGCGCAAAGCCTGGCAGGCCGACGTGGGCGGGCGGTTGAGCGCCGTCACGGTTGCCGACGGCATGGTCTTCGTGGCCTCGATCGACGAGCACACGATCCATGCCCTGGATGCCAAACGCGGCAAGCCCGTCTGGCGCTTCACCGCCGGCGGTCGCGTTGATTCTCCGCCGACCGTCTACGAGGGAATGGTTCTTTTCGGCTCCGCCGACGGATGGGTCTACTGTCTCCGCGCCTCGGATGGGCAGTTGGCCTGGCGGTACCGCGCTGCGCCTGAGCCGCGGCGCGTGGTGGCCTACGGGCAGCTCGAATCGGTATGGCCGGTGCACGGGAGCGTCCTGGTGCAGGACGACGTTGTGTCGTTTGCCGCGGGAAGATCGTCCTACCTTGACGGTGGGATCCTCCTGTATCGACTCGACGCGAAGTCGGGCAGGAAGCTCTCGGAAAGGTGCATCGACAGTCGCGATCCGAAGACCGGGCACCAGCCCAAGGGCGTCGTCGAGCAGTTTGATGTTCCGGGGGCACTGCCGGACGTCCTCTCCTCGGACGGTCAGTTCCTGTACATGCGGCACCTGGCGTTCGACCGCCGGGCGATCGGGCAGAGCGAAGGGAACCCTCACGTGTACTGTCCTACGGGGCTGCTGGACGACACGTGGTGGCACCGCTCGTATTGGACGTTCGGGACGCAGTTCCATAGCGGCTACCGTGACTGGTTCCGCGCCGGCCGCATCCTCGTGTTCGATGAGTCGACCGTCTATGGCTTCGGCCGCAAGTCCGACTACTACTTCTGGTCGACGCCGCTCGAATACCATCTCTTCGCCTCTGACAAGCGGCCGGAAATCGTCGACTCACCGCGGAAGCGAAAGCGAGTGCCGGCCTGGGGGCAGAAGGAGATCCGCCACCGCTGGACTCGAGACGTTTCCGTGCAGGCCCGGGCCATGGTCCTGGCCGCCGGGACGCTCTTCGTGGTCGGCCCGCCCGAAGTTGTGAACGAGGCGAAGTCCTTGAAGAACACCGCGGACGCGGCCACACATGCCGGGCTCGCCGAGCAGAGCGCCGCGTGGGAAGGACGAAAGGGTGCGATCCTGCTGGCCGTGTCGGCCGAGGACGGAAAGACGCTGGCCGAGCACAAGCTCGACGGGGCGCCGGTGTTCGACGGACTGGCCGCGGCCGGAGGACGGCTGTACCTGGCCACCACCGGTGGT
>CAYMME010000552.1:0-5546 GCA_964391465.1 uncultured Planctomycetales bacterium | reverse complement strand
GCGGAGCGACGCTGAAGGCCCTGACCGCCAAGAACCGGATCAACGTGTACACGTTCTGGAACCGGGCGCGGCAGACCACCACGGTAGCGTCCGGAGATGAGGTCCCCGCCGCAGTGGAGACCCTATCGGATACCGAGCCCGACGGAGCGGCGACCGATCTGGTCGGTGCGGTGCAGGACGTGCTCGACATGACGCGGGGGGCGCGACTCGCCGGGCTCATCGTCGCTTCCGACGGGGCGTCGACGGTGCCCAGCGACCTGCGCGTCGCGGGTGAGGCTGCGATACGCCGTCACGTGCCAATCCACACCGTGCTCCTCGGGTCGTCGATCGCTCCGCGCGATATTGCCGTCGGCCCCGTGTTCGCCGAGAGCACTGTCTTCCTCAAGGATCTCGTTGCCGTCCGAGCCCGCATCTCCGCGCACGGTTACGCCGAGTCGATCAAGGTCGCCGTGTCGTTGCGCGAGCGCGGCGCGTCGGTCCCGATCACGACGGAGACCGTATCGGTTGGCGGCGAAACTCCGCAACAGGCGATCGAGCTGCGGCTCAAGCCCGACAAGGGCGGCAAGCATCGCTACGAGGTCTCCATCGAGCCGCGTCCCGATGAAGTCGATCGCGAGAACAACCGGGCCGCCGTCGACATCACCGTGGTCGACGACAAGCTCCGCGTGCTCTATGTCGAGGACGAGCCGCGATTCGAGTATCGCTACCTCAAGAACACGCTGGTTCGCGAGGAGACGATGGTCACGAGCTGCCTTCTGCTTTCGGCGGACGATGCGTTCCCGCAGGAGGGCAACGAGCCGGTGTCCCACTTCCCCGACTCCCCCGAGGCCCTCTATCGGTACGACGTGGTCCTCTTCGGGGATGTGAGCCTCGACGGTGACTGGCTCACCGAGGCGCAGGGGAAGATGCTGCTGGATTTCGTCGGTCAGCGCGGCGGCGGGTTCGGCCTGATTGCCGGCGGACGCCACGCTCCGCACACGTACCGCGGTTCGTCGATCGAGACGTTGCTTCCGGTGCGCCTCGATCCGTCGGCGGACGGTGGGTCGGGCGCTGCCGGCGTCACGCTCACGTCGACGTATCAGCCGGTGCTGACACCCGAAGCGAAGACCTCAGCGGGCGGGGCGATCCTGCGCCTGGAGCTCGATGCCGCCGAGAGTGCGGAGACGTTCGAGCACCTCCCGGGTATGTACTGGTTCGCGCGCACGCTCGGGCCGAAGCCCGGCGCCGAGGTGCTGGCCGTTCACCCGACGGTCGAGACGCTGACGGGTCCGGCCCCGGTGATCGTGGTCGGGCGCTACGGGGCGGGACGGACGTTCTTTCAGGCGACCGACGAGACGTGGCGGTGGCGCGAGTACACGGGCGAAGGGTACTTCGACGCCTACTGGCTCGGCGTGCTGCGCTACTTGGCCCGCAGCAAGACAATCGGTCGCGATCCGCGTTTCGAGCTGTCGGTCGATCCGGCTCGGGCCGAGTACGGTCAGCCGGTTACCGTGCGCCTGACCGTGGCGGACTCGGCACAGGTGGACCGCATCCCGGATCGGCTCGACGCGCAGGTGACCGATCGCGAGGGGCGACCCGTTGCCCCGGTCGTGCTCTCCCGTCTGGCTCCCGGATCGAAGTGGTTCGAAGGGACGTTCGTCGGGCCGCGTCGCGGTGCGTACACGATCTCCGCGCGACCGGCGCCGCTGGACGCGGGCGAGAAGCCGCCGGCAGCCACGGTGACGGTGGAGTCGTCGAGTATGGAGTCCCGCCTTCTACGGGCCGACCACGACGCATTGCGGCAGCTTTCGGCGATGACCGAGGGCGGGCAGGCTCTCGCGGTCGATCAACTCGCTCAACTGGCCGGGTTGATCGAGGATCGGAGCATTCTTGTGCCGGACGACATCTACGAGCCGCTGTGGGACACCCGGCTTGTCCTGGCCCTTTTCGTCCTTATAATCCTGGTAGAGTGGGTGGTCCGAAAAGCCATGGATCTGGTGTGAACGCCTCGCTGCGAGCTCGCTTCCAAGACGACGATAACGTTCGACCAGCACTGGGTTTGCTGCGAGGAGGGGCACCCATACGGCTCGGGCCGATCCATTCCCGAGGAGCGGAGCGGAGGGCGAAGACCAGGTACGCCCATCCACTGCGTTTGCCGATCTCTACGTTTGAGTGCGAGGGGACAGGACGGCGTTCTCAGGGGGTGTCGATCGCATGAGCGAGCACGATCTCTTGACCCAACTCGGCGGACTGCGGCGTCGGGCCCGGGCTCTGGCCGTGCTCTACGGGTCGCTGATCGTGACGGCGTCGGGTGTGGCTGCGTTCCTGGCGATGGGCACACTCGACTACCTGCTGGACCTTCCGCCGGCCCTCCGACTCGTGATGTCGCTCACCTTCGTGGTTGCGGTGGGCGTGGCGCTGACTCGGATGGTGTGGCGGCCCGCTACCGGTGCGATCAATCTCGAGGAGATCGCCCAGCGCGTCGAGCGCCGTTTCGAGGCACTCAACGATCGATTGACCAGCACGGTCAACTTCCTGCAGACCGACGGCGGCGGCGCGCCGCTGCTCGTGCAACGGGTGGTGTCGGAGACTTCCGGGATCACCGCCGACCTACCGCTCCGGGAGGTGCTCACCAGCCGTCCCGCGTGGCGCACGTTCGGACTGATGGTCTTCGTGTCTCTGGCTCTCGGCGGCGTCAATGCTGCCTCTCCCGGTTTCTCTCTCACCGGGTTCAAGCGGTACGCGGTTCCCTTCGGTCCGACGCAGTGGCCCAAGCGCGTTCGGATCGAGCCGGTCTCCGGTGACGCCAAGATTCCGCTCGGCGGTTCGTTCACGGTTGAGATGCAGGTCACGCGCGGACGCAGTGACACGTTGCGGGCGTGGGTGCACACGGTTGACGCCCGGGACCGGCATCGCCGCGAACTGCTGAGATTCGATCCGGGCGACGGGGTGTACCGTCGGACCTTCGACGGGCTGGCCAACGGTTTCGCATACTGGTTCGAGGCCGGTGACGATGAGACCCGGGACGTGCCGTCGCGGGTGACGGTCGTGCGTCGGCCTGCGGTGGCCGGCGCGTCTCTCCATGTGACGCCGCCCGCCTACGTGCCCGACACGCGGACGGTCGAGATCTCACTGGATGACCGGACCGTGACGGTTCTGGCCGGCAGCCGCGTGGAATTGCACGTCGAGGCAAACAAACCGATTGCATCCTCCGGTTCCGGTGAGGCGGGCGAGCCACCGGCGATGGTTCGGTTCGGTGGGGGGGCGACGATTCCTCTGATGCCGACGGACGACGCGCGGCAGCGCCTCCGGGGCGACTTCGTTGCCATGACGAGCGACACGTTCGAGATTCGCCTCATGGGCGTCGACGGTTTCGAGAATCGTGACCGTGCGACCCACAACTTGGTCGCCCGCGCGGACGAGGTGCCGGTGGTGGTGATCGTCGAGCCGCAGTCGGTGCTCGAGGTCACGCCGAACGGCAGGGTCGCGATGTTGATCGACGCCGACGACGACTACGGGCTGCGCACGCTTCGCCTGATGTACAAGGTGGAATCTTCCGAGACCGAGGCGCACCACGATCTGACCGATCTGCTCGATGTGCGCGAATCGGCGGGGCGCTACGCTGCACAGGTTCGATACGAATGGTCGTTGGCTTCGCTCTCGCTGCAACCCGGTGAACTCGTGCTCTACCAGGCCGAGGTGACGGACAACTTCGAGTTGCAGGGCCGGCGCCACGATCCATCGTTCTCACCCACCATGCGACTCAAGGTTGTCAGCGAGGCGGAGTTCGCGGAGCGCGTTCGCGACGAGTTCCGGCTGCTGGCGAGCAGGCTGCGCCAGGTGCTGACCCAGCAGGAGACGCTGCGCGACGAGGTCGACGCACTGGCGGCGGACGTGACCAGCGAGAACAAGTCGCTGTCCGAGGCCGACCGCGATGCGTTGGATCAGATCGGCGCGCGGCAGGCCACCGTGGGGGCGCGAACGGAGCAACTCAGCGGGCAGTTCAAGCGTCTGAGTCGGCGGATGTCCTTGAACGACGTCCGCGATGCAGAGGGCCGGCAGCGGGCCGAGCAAGCGGGCGAGCAGCTTGCCCGGATCGCGACCGAGCCGATGAGCGAAGCCCGCCGGGCGATCCAGCAGGCGAGGCAAGCGAGAGAGGTGGCCGCGCAGCGTGAGACGCTTGAAGCGTCCGGCGCGCGTCAGCAAGCGGCCATCGACGCGCTGGAGCGGCTGATCGCCCAGATGAACCGGTGGGGTGATTTCCAGGAGGTCGTCGAACGCACGCGCGACATCCTTGACCGCCAGCAGGGCGTCAGCAAGCAGACCAAACGCGTCGCGAGCAAGACGCTGGGGAAGTCCGCCAAGCAGCTCACGGACGAAGAGTCGAGCGAGTTGCGACGAACAGGCCGCGACCAGGCTCGCCTTGCCGAGGACGCCGAACGCTTGTTGCAGCAGATGGAGGAAGTGGCCCGCGCGTCGGCGGAACGGGACAAGGCCGGGTCCGGACTGCTGGAGCAGTCGGCCCGCAAAGCGCGATCGACCGGCGTCTCGCGGCGAATGAAGCAGGCGGCGTCATCGGTTGAGCAGAACCGGGCAGGTCAGGCGGGCCGCGAGCAAGAGGCGGCCGAAGCGGGCCTGCAGCAGATGCTCGATCAGCTCGAGCAGCGCCAAGCCCGCGAGCTGGCCGAACTGGCCAAGCGCCTCGAAAAGGCTGACGAGGCCATTCGCCTTCTGCTTCAGCAGCAGGTGCAACTGCGCGATGACAATGTGGCGGCGCGCGAGCAGGCCGATGCGAGCGAGCGGGTGCGGGCGCTCTCCGAAACACAGTCATTGCTCCAGCGAAACACGCAGCAGTTGGCCGAGGAAATGGGCGGTAACGAGCGGTTGACGCCGGCGTCACGAACGGTCGCGCGGGCCGCGGCACGGATGTCTCAAGCGGCGTCGAAACTCGGCGGCGGTCTCTCCGAACCGGCGGAGGTACACCAGACGGCGGCCGTCGAGCACCTGGAGGAAGCACTGCGTCAGCTCGAATCGCTACGGCGGCGCACCGACGAGCAACTGGCGCAGAAGGCGCTGGCCGACATCCGGACAGAACTTCAGGCGATTCGCGACGGACAGGCGGAGATCAAGGCGAGGACGGAGACGATCGTCGAGCGGCTCGGCGATGCCAATCGCTTGTCCCGGGCCGATCTGCGCCGGTTGCGCCACATGGCCCTGGGGCAGGGGGCGTTGATCGAGACGGCGACGGAGCTGCGCAAGGAGATCGCGGCCGCGGTGGTCTACGAGTGGGTGCTGCGGCGCGTGATCGAACGTATGGGCGAGACGCGGCGACGTTTCGACGATCGGAAAGCCGATACGGAAACGGTCGCGATTCAGGAGAAGGTGCTTGCGCAGCTCGACCGGCTGCTCGAGGCCGCGAAGGACGAGGACCGGCCGCCCGGGGAGGAATCGAGCTTCGCCGGCGGCGGCGCCGGAAGACAAGGCGGGCAGGGCGGAGTGCCCAGCGTGATCCCAGCGGCCAAGCAGCTCACGGAGCTGAAGAAGATGCAGCTCGACATCAACGATCG
>CAYMME010000551.1:0-5548 GCA_964391465.1 uncultured Planctomycetales bacterium | reverse complement strand
GCCACCGAATTTGAGATGCACCCGTCCCACCTTGCCCGGCCTGGTCGGGCGTGCCTACACTTGTGGTGAGTGACGGTCGGGCTCGGCTTGCGGCCGGGTCGCGTCCGCACGGGGGTCTTCCACGGCGTGCGCCGTCTGCGGTCCGGCGAAGCGGACACGCGGCGAGCGCCGAATGCGGGAGCCTCCCCTTGCGCATCCTCTTCCTCCAGTTCCTGCCGTCCAAGCAGGGCTCGTTGCACCCACGATTCGACGATGCGCTGGGTGTACTATCGAGCGTGCTCCGCGGCGAGGGCCACGCCACCGGACTGCTCGCGGTGACCGAGTACGGCGAGCAGCTCATCCGCATGAAGCTCACCCACTTCCGGCCGCAGACCGTCTACGCCGACATCGCCGGCCCCTGCGTCGACCTCGCCCGCCGCACCATCGCGTACGTGGCGGGACGGCACGGCCTGCCCACCGTGTGCGGCGGAACGTTCCCGACCGTGGCTCCGAAGCGGGCGCTGAGCATGCCCGGTGTCCAGGCCGTCGTCATCGGTGAGCCGGAGGTGGCGTTCCCGGGGTACATCCGGGCCAACGCCACCGGCGACCTCGACGCGGCCCGGCCCGGCCTGTGGCTCAACGGCGAGGGCGAGGTGATCACGAACGAGCTGGCCCCGCTTACCGAGGACCTCGACACCCTTCCCGACGCCGACCGCAGCCTGTTCGCGTACCAGCGGCACATCGACGAAACCAAGGAGGCCGAGGTGGCCGTCGGTCGCGGTTGCCCGCACTTCTGTGCCTACTGCATCAACGACTGGCTACACGAGATCTACGAAGACCAGGGCAAGTATGTGCGGAGGCGCAGCCCCCACCGCATCTGCGACGAGATCGACACGTTGCGGCGGACCTTCGACGGCATCAAGCGCATCCGATTCCGTGACCACGCCTTCGCCCTGCAGGAACCGTGGTTGACGCTGTTCTTCGAGGTGTACCGCCGCCGTTGCGGACTGCCGTTCCGCTGCCACGTGCGGGCCAACGCCCTGACCGAGCCGATCTCCGCCCTGCTCGCGGAAAGCGGCTGCGGCTTCGCCGACCTCGAGATCGTCAGCGGCAGCGACTTCGTCCGCAACGAGATCTTCGACATGGAGCTGACCAACGCCCAGATCGTGGCCGCATTCGAGCTGCTCCACCGCCACGGCATCGCCACCCGCGCGATCAACTACCTCGGCGCCCCCTACGCAAGCGAGCTCAGCATCGAAGAAACGGTCAAGCTCGGCCAGCGGATCGGCCCCTCGGTAGTCGAGGGACGCGTGTACTACCCCTTCCCGGGCACCCGGGCCGCCGAGTTCTGCCGCGAGAGCGGCTGGATCAGCAACCGCGGCGAAGCCAACTACGCCCGCGACGAATCCGTGCTCGACATGCCCAACCTCCCGGCCGCAACGATCAACCGCCTCGCTCGCCGGTTCCGCTGGGATGTGGACCACCCCCACGACTCGAAGCTCAGCGATCTGGCCGCCTGGCTCGCCACCGGGCCGGCCGGACGCGCCGCGCGTGGCGTGCGCCGCTTCCTCGGAACATGCTTGGGGCGCCCAGCCAGGAAGCCGGATCACACGGCGACAGTCCCCTCGGCCGACCGAGATTGACGGCAGGAGGCCAATGCGACTGCGGTCCGGAATCGGCTCGAGAACGGGGCCGTCCCGCCGGCCGGGTAGGGGATCGAAGCGTCCTCATTCCGCCGGAATTGCGTGATCGCGCAACTGCCGGAGCAGCGACTGCACGTCGCCCTTCGACCACCCAACCGTCTCATCCTCAGAACGAGGCTTGAGAGTCCGGACGTCCTTCTCGTACTTCGCGAGATCATAGGGGTGCGTATCCCACTTGGGCTTGAGCAGACCGTAGCGGTCCTCCCATGGGGCTTCGTGCGAGATGTTCACACGGAATACGCCTCCCAGCGGATGCTCGTCGAACGCACCCGGCGTCGCCAGGAGCGGGGAACGGGAAAGCGGAAAACGCGGCGACCGGAAGAAGCGTTGGTCAGTGATGATGCGTGATCGAGTGTGGGCGGTCCATGCCGTGGGTGTTCAGGAGTTCGGCGTCGACGAGGAGGTCGTCGGTTGGGCGGTCGGCGACCGTTCTTCCGGCGTCCATGAGCACGACGCGGCGGCAGGTTTCGCGCACGAGTTCCAGGTCGTGCGTGGCGAGCACGAACGTTACGTCGAGTCGCCCGAGCAAGTCGACCAGCGCCCGCCGGCCGCGGTGGTCGAGGTTGGTGGCCGGCTCGTCGAGCAGCAGCACGTCCGGTTGCATCGCGAGCACGCCGGCGATGGCCACGCTGCGCTTCTGGCCGCCCGACAGGTGGTGCGGCGGCTTGCGCCACAGCGTTTCCTCGATGCCCACGATCCCCAGGGCCTCGCGCACGCGGCGGTCGATCTCGTCGCGTTCCAGCCCGCAGTTGAGCGGTCCGAAGGCCACGTCCTCGTAGACGCTGGTGCAGAACAACTGATCGTCGGGATACTGGAAGATCAGCCCGACCTTCCGGCGGATCGCGGGCAGCGCTGCCTTCTCGGCCGTCGAGGTTTCGAGAACGCGCACGGTCCCCCGCTGCGGCATCAGCAGTCCGTTGGCACATTGGAACAGCGTGGTCTTGCCCGCGCCGTTCGGCCCGATGAGCCCGACCGCCTCGCCGCGGTGCACGCGCAACGACACGTCCACCAACGCCGACGAACCGTCGGGGTAGGCGAACGTGACCGCGTCGAAGTGCAGCGCGCAACTCATCGAAGGCACTCCATCACCGCCACGACGACTCCTGTCCGTTCCGAACCGCGCCCGTAAGGAAGCGGACACCCAAACGGCGCGCGCCCGCTGAGGTACGTGTTTGGCGTGTTCTCAGTAGCGCTAGACGGTGTTTCAGGGTGCCGCGGGCGGCTTGCCCGCCCGTGTTCTGCGGCAGAGGCACTGGCAAGCGAGGTGCCAGTGGCACCCGAGGCTAGACACGTACCGCTGGGCCGACGGTGCCGGCGGCCGGTGCCAGCTCGGGCCGCTTCCTCACGGGCGCGGTTCGGAAACGGTTGGCGTCGTGGTGCTACGGCGCTCATCCGGCGAACTCCATGGCGGTCAAGGCTACGCCTGCGCCGGCGAGCAGTGCGAACTTGATCACGTCGCTCGCCGCGGTCCGGGGCGTGGCCGTCGTGCGAAACGCTCCGTCGTAGCCGCGGGCGACCAGCGCGTCCCGCACGCGCTCGGCCCGTTCCGTCGAGTGTACCAGCAGGTTACCGACAAAGTGGCCGATCGTCGTGAACGTACGTCGACGCAGCCCGCTGCGCGCCGACCAGCCGCGGGCGGCCAGGGCCTGCCGCATCCGGGCCGACTCGTCCGCGAACACGAACACGTAGCGATACGTGAAGTACACGAGCTGCACGAGCACCGCCGGCAACCGCAGCCGCTGGAGCGCGGCCATCGTCCGATGAACCGGCGACGTGGCGAATACGGTCATGACGACCACGACGATGGCGAACACCTTGATGACCAGGCGGCTCGCCATCTCCAACCCGGACTCGGACCATGACACACCGGCGAACAATCGCGACGGGTCCGGGCCCGTCAGCGGCATCACGACGCAGAAGAACACCAGCAGCGCCAGCACGCCGCGGAGCCGAACCAGCACGAAGAGGATCGGCAGTCGGCTCAGCAGAAGCAACGTGAGCGCCACGAGCGGCCCGAGGGCCGCGACCTCCAACCGCTGGCGCACGAGCGCGAGCCCGAGCAGAAAGCACGCCGCCGCCCCCAGCTTCCACCGCTCGTCCCACCGGTGGATCGGCGAGTCGAGGTCGGCGAACCGGTCGATCTCGTGTCTCACGACTTGTCCGCCTCTTCGCGGAGCCGTTGCACTTCGGCCCGGAGGTCGGCGAGTTCCCGCAGAATCACCTCACGATCGTCCGCAGCCCGGCCCGACTGCCGGCCGGCGACGCGCATGAGAATCAGCGTCACGATCGAGAGCAGCGCGACAAACGCCACGCTGGCCAGTGCCTCGGTGAGCGGGAAGGGTGTGGCCCCGCGCTTCGACGGGCCGAAGGCCTCCTCCTCTGCCGGCGGCGGCGCCGCCGAATGCGAATGACCGTGTGCCGAATGCGAATGACCGTGCGAGGCGTCATAAACCGGCCCGATCACCGCAAGCGGGAGTGTGATGTCCTCGCCGTGGCCGGCCTGGCGCACCGTGATCTCGCACGCACTTCGGTGGGTCGGATGCAGGACGAAGACACCCTTATCGTCCGTCTTCCCGATGTCCGATTCGGGTCCGTTCTCGTACTTGGTCGTGACCGCGAAGTCGGCCGCCGGCTTGCCGTCGTGGAAGAAGAACTCGATCCGGATCGCCGTCCCGTCCCGACTGACCGTGTGCTTGGCCTCCACGTCATGGGCCGCGACCGGCGCCGACAGCACCAACGCGAGGAAGACGACAGCGCTGCCGCACTCGGTCCTCCGCGCTCGCAAGCGGCCACGAGGATGGGGCGCCCTTCCGAACGCGGGCAGCCACGTTGCCCGCGGCACCTCACGTTCGATGGATGTCTCGGCTTGGGCGCAGCGAGTGTAGTGTCTCAGGCAGACGGCATTCTTTCCGAACCGCGACCGTAAGTGAGCGGCAATGTTTCGCCTTGCCGCGGCCGCTCCCTTACGGTCGTGCTTCGGATCAGATACGCCTCCCCAACTCTGACACGCTGCACTAGGCGCAGCCGATAACTGGGCTCCGCGTTTCACTGGCGACATCTCCGACAATCTCAGGCTTCGTGTGACACAGAAACGACACAGTGGCCGCGGTGACGATCCCCTCGACAACCGCGAGCCCCGCGTGTGCTACGAGATACACACGGGCGGCAGCCTGCACCGGTTCGCCGGCAAGCCACAGTCCCAGAAACACCACGAACGAACTCCAATACACGGCAAGACCGCCGGCCAGGAACGCGGCGGCCGTCTTTCGCATGGCGCGATCTCGCCCGCCAACCACGTGAAAGACCACCTTGCCGAGCAAGGCTCCGCTGCCCAAGGCGAGCATCATGAAACCCAAGGGTTGAATTCCTCCGTGTCCACCGAGGGTGTGGAGCAACAACGCGACGGCAATTGCGGGAAGCGCCTCGACGCCGAGCAGAATGCCCACCAGGCCGTTGAGCGTCAGGTGCACGCTCGTCCCGACCGGTAACGGGACGTGCACGTACGAAGCAACCACAAACGCGGACGTCACGACCGCTACCTTCGGCACCGCCTCCGGCGTGAGCCGCCGGATCGCGAACGTCGCGGCGACAGCGGCACCGGCGTAGCCGCTGATCCAGACGCTCGGCGTGAGGATTTCGTCGAGAAGATGCAAGGCCTGGTCTCTCGTACCGCCGTGTCGCGTCCTGCGCGTGGCGCGGTTCTGCAATACGTGCCACCAAGCCTAACTGCGGCGACCTCGGCCTGTCAAATGCCGTCGCGACCGGAGGGCACGTCGGTGGTCCGAGTTGGCGGCGCGCTGACGCCGCCGCCCGGAGTTGGCCGCAGTGTGCTCTACAATTGCGTTTCGGTGGTTGACCTGGGAGGG
>CAYMME010000550.1:0-5565 GCA_964391465.1 uncultured Planctomycetales bacterium | reverse complement strand
GTAGGCGGCCGATCGCCGCGCCGAGCTCGCCCGTGGTTCGCCGGACGCTTACGGATCGTCTGACCGAGACGCCTCCATCGGGCCTGGAGTGATTCTTGAGAATCGGCCCCACGATCCTGGGGCAGATGTCGGAAGGAGAGCACGGTGCCGCAGTCCTTTCTCAGCTTTCCGATGACCGCATGCGGTCTGCTCTTTGGCCTAGTCGTGGGAGCGGGTTGCACCCCTGACGGAGGCGGCGGCGCCGGGGGTGGGACGGGCGGCTCCGGAGGCGGGACGACCGTCGCCGGTAAGTGGGCTCTGTGGACGGGGGGCACCCAGTTGCGCGGGGCCAACATCTGGCAGGGCCGCAACCTGACCGAAATCTACGGAGACACGCTGGGCACCGGGGCAGTGGGGCCGCCGTACACGCAGACGGACTTCGACAACCTTGCTGCGCTCGGGGCCAACTACGTCAACGTCTCGCATCCCGGTCTGTACGCCGAGAAGGCGCCCTTCACGCTCGACGAGCAGGTCCAGCAGAACCTGGACAGTCTCCTGACGATGATCGCGCAGGCCAAGATGTTCGCGGTTATCACTTTCCGGACCGGCCCGGGCCGCAGCGAGTTCACGTTTGTGCTCGAAGAAGACACCACGAGCGACCCCGTCGGCGGGTGGACCTGACACTCGCTGAGGTCCCCGGGCGTCTGCGCATCCGGTCGCGCGTGCACTCGGCGTTGGATTCGGCTACATTGACGGCTGAAGTGTTCGGCGGCGTCATCGGGCAGCCCCGGTTTCGCCGTGCCGGGTCCCCGATCCAATCCTGTGCCGTGAGGGAGGTGCCATGATGAGGAAGTTCTCTTCTGCGATCGCGTTCGTGCTTGCGGTGGTGTTCGTGTCCTGGGGTGCTTCGGCGCAGGCGGCCGACAAGATTGACTTCGCCAAGCAGATCCTTCCCATCCTGAAGGACAGTTGCTTCAAGTGCCATGGGCCGAAGAAGCAGAAAGCCGACCTGCGGCTCGACGTGCCCAAGGCGATCATGGAGGGCAGCGATGAGGGCGAGGTGGTCATCCCCGGCAAGGCCGCGGAGAGCACGTTGTACACGCGGGTCATCCTCCCGCCGGACGATGACGACATCATGCCGCCCCAGGGTGATCCGTTGACGAAGGAGCAGGCCAACCTCATTCGCGACTGGATCAACCAGAACGCGGAATTCGGCGACTGGACGGGCAAGCCGAAGAAGACCAAGCCGCCGGAACTGATCACCACGCTCGAGGCCCCTCCGGCCGATCCCAAGGCCCTGGATCGACTGGAGCGCCTGGGGGCGTTGGCCATGCCCATCGCGGCCGACACGAACCTGATCGTGGTCGACTTCCGGGGTGTGGCCGGCAACGAGAAGATCGACGAAGTGCTCGATACGCACCTCGAGCCGGTCGGGCAACAACTGACCTGGCTGAGCTTGGCCAACACCAAGGTCTCCGACGCCGGGCTCGCACCGCTGGCCGGCCTGCCCAATCTGACCCGGCTGCACCTCGAGAAGACCGGGATCGGCGACGCTGGATTGGTGTACCTGAAGAGCTTGAAGAACCTCCAGTACCTGAACCTGTACAGCACCAAAGTTACGGATGCGGGGTTGGCGCACTTGAAGGGCTTGAAGAACATCGAGAAGCTCTTCCTGTGGCGGACGAAGGTCACGGCCGCCGGGGCGGAGACGTTGAAGGAAGCCTTGCCGGGGGTGTACGTCAACCGCGGCTGGGACGGTCCGGCCGCCACCCGGCCGGCCGAGGCCGGGGCGAAGGACGCGGCCAAGCCGATCAACGCCAAGTGCCCGGTCACCGACAAGCCGATCTGCCCGGACTTCACCTGCACCTACAAGGGGCAGGTGATCGCCTTCTGCTGCGCCGGCTGTCGCGAGAAGTTCGTTGCTAAGCCGACACAGTTTATCGCAAAGCTCAAGGAGTTCAAGGCCGCCGACTGAATCGCGCGCTGCCAGCCGGCAGGCAGGGGAGGGGGCGGGCACCCAGCTTTCGGAAACCTCGATCCGGCGGCGTGCAACGGCGGCGACGAGCGGGTATACTACGCGCTCGCGGGATGTGCGCGACGGCGTTTCGAACCTCACCCCCGCGGTCCCGGCACGGGCACCAGGCGAGCAAGGATTGCGTTTCGGCTTCCGCGCGGATCGGGCGGCATGGTCCCGCATGATCTCGCGAGGTCGTCCGACTTGATGGATCGGAATACGATGGCAAAAGACACGGGTACTGTATCCGGCGTGTTGGAGATCGACGGCAAGGGACTCGGCTTCCTGCGCCAGCCCAAGCGTGACTACCCGGCCCGACCGGATGATCCGGTCGTATCCAGAGACCTGATTGGTCGTCACCGGCTCCGGACCGGGCTGGTCGTCGAGGGGCCCGGTGCACGGAACAAGAAGCGTCGCAGCACATCTCTCGCCGACGTGGCCCTCATCAACGGGCGGCCCGCGGACGACTACCTGGAGGTCCCGTCGATCGATTCGCTCACTGTGATTGATCCTCAGAAGCGCATTCGTCTCGAGTACGAGGACTGCCCGGTGAGCATGCGCATCCTCGACATCATCACGCCCATCGGCATGGGACAGCGGGGGTTGCTCGTGGCCCCGCCGCGGTCGGGCAAGACCGTGATCCTCCAGGAGATCGCCAAGGCCCTGGCCGTGAACCATCCTGAGATCTGGCTCATGGTGATGCTGATCGACGAGCGCCCGGAAGAGGCCACCGACATGCGCCGCACGATTCACGGCGACGTGGTTGCCTCGAATGCCGATCAGAGCGCCGACGATCACGTGCGCATGGCCAACCTCATGATCGAGGTCGCCAAACGGCGCGTCGAGATGGGAGAGGATGTGGTGGTCCTGATCGACTCGCTGACCCGGATGGGGCGGGCGTTCAACAAGCACGTCGGCAGCAGCGGCCGGACCATGTCCGGGGGCATCGACATTCGGGCCCTCGAAGCGCCCAAGCGCATCTTCGGCGCCGCCCGCAACATTGAGCACGGCGGCAGCCTGACCATCGTCGCCACTGTCCTGATCGAAACCAACAGCCGCATGGACGACATCATCTTCGAGGAGTTCAAGGGCACCGGCAACATGGAATTGCTGCTCTCGCGCGACTTGGCCAACTATCGCATCTGGCCGGCCATCGACATTCCTCGCTCCGGCACCCGCAAGGAAGAACGCTTCTACGACGAGGACACGGTCAACAAGATTCACCGGCTGCGCCGCGAACTGATGGATCGCAAGCCCCGCCAGGCGATGGAAGATCTGCTCAAACGCCTCTCACACCACAAGAAAAACGCGGACATGTTCGCGGCCATGGCCAAGTGAGCCTCGGGCCGCGTATGGGAGCGGGTGCCACTGGCAGCTTGTCTGCCAGTGCCCGTACGGCAGAACACGCGCGGATCCCGACGTACGTCGGGCCCCGTGGTACCCGTCCTCGGTGCGCGCGGGCATCTTCTCTACGTGCTCACTTTCGCCGTGCACGCTCGTAGTCCTCGGGTGTGTCGATATCCGTAACGACGCCGTCGTCGTCGCACGCCACTTCCAGCACGCGATCGACGTGTTGTCGCGGCAGGTGGTTGAGTCCCGTCGTCGGAGGCAGAGCGCACACCGCGTCCGCCAACGCCCACGGGAACAGAATGGGGTGACCGCGTCGCGTCCCGCGGGTGGCGATGATGATGCGTTCCGGCGCAGTGCGAAAGGCCTCGACGCACCGCCGAACGGACGCCGCACCGACTTGCGGCTGATCGGCCGGCAGTACCACGCAGCCGTCATACGGGTCCGGCGCGGCCGCCTCTGCAAGGTGAGCCAGCGCCATCTGGATCGACTCGATCATCTCCGAGTCGGGCAACGGGTTGATCACGACGCCGGCGGCGCCGCCAGCCGCACGCCCGACCGCCTCGGCGATGGCCGGGCTGACTACGACGACGATGCCGTCCACGCCGCCGCGCGACAGGTTGGCCAGTACGGTCTCGATCATCGTAGACTCGCCGAAAGGCAGCAGGGCCTTGGGCTGCCCCATGCGCCGCCCCCGACCTGCGGCCGGCACCACGGCCCACACCCGCGGCGCGGTCGGTTCTGCGTCCGTTGTGTTCGCGTTCGACATGTTGCCTACCCTCGTCGGCGAGTATAAGACATCGAGACCGTAGGGTCCGCCGGGTGCTACCGGTGACACGCCGGGTGCCACGGGCAGCTTGCCTGCCCGTGCAGGAAAGGACTCCCGCGCCGGAGCGTGCGAGAAGTCCCGATGTACATAGGGATCGCACGAGCGAGTGGCTGATAGCTGACAACGGATAACTGATAGCTTCGTATGCCCCGCGTTGACCTTCTCATCGGCTGTACCGCTTCCGGCAAAGGGGCCGTGGGTTTGCACGTTGCGCGGCGGCTCGGGGCGGAGATCCTCAGCCTCGACTCGATGAAGGTCTACCGGCGGATGGATGTCGGGACGGCCAAACCCTCCGCGGAGCGCCGTGCCGCCGTGCCACACCATCTGCTGGACGTGGTCGAGCCGTCGGAGTCGTTCAGCGTGGCCCGGTACGTCGAGCTGGCCGACGCCGCCATTGCCGACATCACCGCCCGTGGCCGGCGGGTCCTGGCCGTCGGCGGAACGGCCCTCTACTTCAAGGCCCTGGTCGAGGGGTTGTTCGAGGGGCCGCCCGCCGATCCCGAGATCCGGGCCGAGATCCGGGCTCGGGCCGAGCGCGAGGGTACCGAGACGCTGCATGCCGAATTGGCTGCGGTCGATCCGGAGGCCGCATCCCGCATCCATCGCAACGACCTGCGCCGCATCGAGCGGGCAATCGAGGTCCACCGCCTCACGGGCACGCCGATCAGCCGGCTGCAAACGCAATGGGATCAGCAGACGCATCGCTTCGACTGCCACGTCGTCGGTCTGCGGCGCAGCAAGGAAGACCACAGCCGCCGCAGCAATCACCGGGTCAAGCGCATGATCGAGGCCGGCTTCGTCGACGAGGTTCGCAGCCTGCTGGCCGAGCCCGAGCCGCTGAGCGAGCAGGCCCGCCAGGCCCTGGGCTACGCCGAGATGATCGAACACCTGGAGGGCAAGACCACGTTCGAGGATGCGGTCGATGCCATCAAGATCCACACCCGCCAGTTCGCCAAACACCAGCGAACTTGGTTCCGCCGCTTCCATCAGACCCAATGGATCGACGCGGCTGAGAACGACAGCGTTGATTCGCTCGCGCAGCGCGTCCTTGATGCACTTCGTACCTGAAGCCAGGTTTCTCTTAGGTCGGACTGTTTCGTTGGGTCCGTAGCGGCCTGCGCCTCGCAGGCCGCCGGTCGGCGGGGCGCCGGCCGCTACGGACCCAACGCGACTTGGGGAGTGTGACCGGTGCTACTCGCTTGCCAAGTGAGCCTTCATCCAGCAATAGACCGAATCGCCGATCTGTCGGTAGCCTTCGGCGGACGGGTGGACGCCGTTGTTCAGACGCTCTGCCTGCAGCGTCGTCCTTGCGTTCTGCGGGGCCTTGATCTTCGGGAAGCCGTTCACGCAATCGAGGTTCGTGTATGCCGACACGAGCGAGATCTGTTGCGCGGCC
>CAYMME010000549.1:0-5594 GCA_964391465.1 uncultured Planctomycetales bacterium | reverse complement strand
CGTTGGACTGGGCAAACGGGCGAGATCCGCGGCGAGATGCGCCGTCATCGCTTGGATCGGGCAGTTCGTTCGCGTAGGATGCTGGTCGAGGTGTGACAAATGGGAAATCCCAGAATACGGGACAACAGGCATGAGACACGCTGCGCTGGTTACCGGATGTGCTCTGTGTGTGTTGGCGACGGGGCTGTCCTCGGGGTGTGTTACGGCGACGGTCGAGACCAAAACGGCCCCATGTGAACACGGTGCGGGCCGCGACGTTCAGCAGTCGGACGCGGAGCTGGCACGGTTGCTCGTGAGGCTCGAGTTGCGCACGCGAGGCGTCATTGCCGGGCATTACGGCGGCGCGGACGAGGCTCATCGGACGTGGCTCGCGGAGAACCTCCTGTTGCCGGCCGCCGTGGCGGACAAGGTTTTCCACGAAGTCGTGCCCGCGGCGACGGGAGGACGTGCGTGGGTCAAGATGGTGGTCGACAAGCCTCGTAACCCCCACAACACGGGTGACGCCACTGCCATCGCGATGCTCGCCGAAATCAAAGAAGGAAAGCCCGGAGCGAGCCGACGAACGCGAGAGGCCTATTACTACGCGGAGCCGATCAGGGCGAAGAAGGGGTGTTTGCTCTGCCACGGCCAGCCGAAGGGCGAACCCGACCCATTCTTTCCGCAGTACAAGAAGAACGGCTGGGAGGCGGGTGCGATAGTCGGCGCCGTCGTCGCCCGCGTCGCGCCAGCCAGGTAGGTGCGACATGCCATCCGACGGGCGAGGGCCGCGCAGAGGTCTGAAGAAACTGCATTGGACCGCCACAGGGGGAATGGTTGGCTTGGGCGATTTACCCACAGAGCACGGTGCCGTAGAGCAGTGCCTGAGTTGCCACGCTCAAATCGGGCATCAACACGGGATTGCCGGCGAATTTGCGGGGCGCATGCAACGTGCTGGTGACGTTCGAGCGCTCAGCGACCGTTGCATCGTCCAGGAAGAGCTGATGCACGCCGGGCTCGAGCCGGACGGGCTCGGCGGCCCACGCGGGGACCGCCGACATCAACGCGGCGATGATGAACGCACGAGTAGGCCAAAGTGACGCTTTTCGACCGGGCATGGTGAACTTCTCCTTGGCGAATGACGACGAATCCGGCGCGGGCAATCATCGTACATGCGATCACGTACGATGTCATGCGCCCGCACGTGGTTCCACCGGCGGCAGTACGTTTGATCGGCGTGATCTGCTCACGGTGCGCCGCCTCTTGCTCATGATCCGTGCTCTCCGGCTGATCCAGACGGTATGCTAGGATGCATGGGGTCGCTCAGGTCGTAAGGATCGTTTCCGATGCTCGGTTCGTTGGGGAAGGTTGCGGATCGGGCGGCTCCGGGTGCATGCATGCGGTTCAGTACATTGATTGCGGGGCGTCATTGAAGACCAGCGAACGAGATTATGGAGAGTCCTTCATGCGTGGTGTGATTTACGGGTTAAGCGTGATCGTGGCCCTGTTCGGGAGCGGGGCTCCGACGGCGGCTGAGACCGTGGTCGTCGCTTCAAAGGATTCCCTGCAGAAGGACCGGGCGGACTTCACCTGCGACGGTATTGACGATCACATCGAGATCCAGCAGGCGATCGATGCGATACCCTCCGTGGGCGGGATGGTTACGTTGCTCGAGGGCACCTTCCGATTCGGCGATGGCGTGAAGATCACCAAGGACAACGTCACCATCCGCGGCATGGGGCGGTCCACCGTCTTGCAGCATCAGCCCACCCGGTGGGTCGAGCTCACCAAGGACGCCGGCCTTCGGGGCTGAACGGATGCCCGAACATCTCGCGCAGCTCCGGATGCGACGCCTCCCAGGTCACCGTGCGATCAGCGGCGCCCGCCTCTCTGCGATCGGACGGAAAAGTGACTACGACGGTCAGCGCCACGAGTACGCCACCGATTGAACCGAGTCGCATGTTTTCGCCTCCCGCCCTGCAAGTCAGGAATGACATCACGCGAGCCTCAAGGCGTCTCCTCTTGACGTCGAACGACTCCGCGGAGCGCCTGCTCACTCTGCCGCACTCACGATGAAGCAGAAGGTGTTCTGCTTCCGCAGGAACGGCGTCGCGATCAGGTCTCCATCGCCGACGACAAAGCCGCCCCAGTCGGTTGCCTCGGTCCCCCAGTGCGCGATCCGCACCTTTCGCACGGCTTCGTCTCGGGGGTCGCGGAAGGGCCGGCCGGCCACGGTGAGCACCGGGCTGCTGACGTTCATGCCGTCGTCAGGCTGGGCGAAGCGAAAGCGCAGCGTGTTGACCTCCCGCAATGCGGCGCTCGGAATCGTGAACGCATAGTCCTGCAAAGCTCCCGCGGCGAGGGTGCCAACAACCATGTCGTTGAAGTGGACGTCGACTTTGCCTGCGGGCGCGATGGGCGTCTTCTGGAGTCGGGCCGCAGTGGTGAAGGTCAGCACGGCGTTCGCCCCGCCGGCGGCGCGGCTGCTCCCGTTGACGACGACGACGGGCCGCGATCGTGTTTCTCCGGTCTGTGAGCTTCTGACCTTCAATTCCGCCAGACCATCGGGGACCGTCGTCGAGTCCACGCTTGCTTGATACACCGCGCGATAGAACGGACGGCCTGACTCGGTCATCGCCGTCCAGCGCTCCCCGTCGAGCGTGTATTCCAGCTTGTCGTTGTTCTCGGGCTGGACGAGGTGAGCCCGAACCGGGACCTGCCCCTTCCAGGGTGCCCCCACGCGATGCGAAACGATGGCCACGCGCTGTCCAATGCCCTTGTAGAAACAGCTCATCTCTTCGGCGCGCACACGGTAGATCAGGTAGCCCTGCGGGTTGAGGTCGGGGCACAGCCGGTTGCATTTGGCGTTCCACCAGCAGCCGGCGACTGCGCCCGCCGTACGGAACGGGACGAACTTCGGCTTTCGGCTGATGAGTTTCTCGCTCACGACGTGGTTGTCGCCGATCAGTTGCAGGCGCACGTCGTACCGCGCGGCCATCTCGGCGAACCCGGGGCAGCCTTCGCACAGGTCGCCCTCGGACGTGGTCACAACGAACGTTCCTTGCGTCCGGTTGGCCATATCCTGCCGCATCCACGCCGTGTGCATGGGCTGTACCTGGAGCGTCGGGTAGTCGGCACCTTTGATCTTCCGCCGCCCGAGGTGGTATCCGTTGTCCACGGACACGAAGTGGATTCTGCCGTACTCGAAGGAGAAGAAGTGCGGGCCGAGGTACTCCCAGTACAGCGGCTTGCCGCACCGGTGGTCTCCCCGAGGGAATTCGTCGAGCCGATAGGAAGAGTCGGTGTGGTCCCCGGCCACGTTGTAGTAGGGCATCGTGAGGTGATTCATGATGCCCACGTAGTTGCGAATCTGCCGGTGTGCCTCGGCCGGCGACCCGCCGAGCGCCTTGTTCAGATTGATCAGATCCCCGCTGTTCACGACGAAGCGGGGGCTCGGGGTCAGCGCGTTGAGCTCCCGCACGAAATCGCTCAGGCCTGCCATCGATGTCGGGTTGGTCGAGACATGCGCGTCCGTCATATGGACGAACGTGTAGGTATCCTCCTCGTCCACGGCAGGTTGCAGGACGAAATCGACCTTCTCGGCCAGCGGCCGATACCATTCCGCTTTTACGTCATATCCGTACGGCCGGGTGATGTAGACGAACACCGCGCTCGCGTCCGGCTTCAGGGTGTAGTTGCCCGTCGCGTCCGTCTTGACGACCGAGTACCCGTCCGTGACCGAAACGCCTTCGACGCCGGCCGCGGATGTCTCTGCGCCGAGGGCAACGCGCCCCACGATCTCAGCCGGCACGGCAGCGCCGTAATCTGGTTTAGGCGTGTCGCGCGGGCGCAACGGAAGAGCTTCACGGAGCCCGCCGGTCGGCGAAGGATCCGCTCCACGCGCGGCGGCGGCGAGCGTCGCGATGTAGGGGCCGCTGACTACAAGCGCGAGCAGGATGGTGCGCCGAAACTCGTGGCGCGTCGGATTGGTCATGACGAAACACCCTGCAACGGGAACGTTCTCCTGAGCACGGAGATGCATGCCCGTGAAGCCGAGGTCAAACGTTGGCGCCTGCGTTATCATACCCGGGAAGGCTCGCAGGAACAGGCGGTCGTTGCCGCGGACCAAGAGCAAGGAGCCCACGCAATGCATCCGGATAAGGTGACTGGCATATGTGGCGTTCGCATCGGGTCCTGCGTTTGCCCATGTCTTCTGGCCACGTGGGTCCTCCCGTTCGTGTCCGCCTTGGCCCAAAGTGGCGCTCAACCGCCCGACGGACGCGTCAACGTGACCGCTCATGCCGCAGCGGGTTCCGGGTCAACCGAGGACCCCTGGGTGGACGCGTTGCGTAACGCGCTCCGGGCCCACGGCGGCGGGACCACCTACTACATGCCGGCCGGCACCTACCGGGACACGTCGACGCTGTGGGTCAAGGACAACAACATCCGGATCATCGGCGACGGCGGGGCATCCTCCATCGCCACGACCGTTCTCTACGACGAGACCGACGGGTCAACCTGCTGGAAGTTCGCGCCGCCACCCGCGACCGGGGCGGGCAAGCGAACCTACATCAACGGTATCACCGTGCGGGGTATCTGCTTTCGAGGTCGCGGAAAGCCGACGGGGACGGCAATCGAGATCGAGGCCCTGCGCAACGGATTGTTCGAGGACGTGTCGATCTGGCGTTGGGACGGCGACAAGGAGAACTTCAGCAACAAGGGCATCTGGACAAAGGGATGGGACACCATCACGTTCCGCAACATCCGGGTCTATCGCGTTCCGAAATGCATCTACATCGATAAGAACCCGAACTTCCCGAATTTGGATGCGGATCACTTTCATTTTCAGGACCTCTACCTCGCGCCGGGCAATCGAGACGCCGGCGTGGGCATGGAGATCGTGGCACCCCACGTAACGAACCTCACCGTCGACGGCACCAACGCGATCGCCCACGCCCTGGTCGGCGTCCATCTGCACAACCAGGGCACCGGCGGCCACGGGAGCACCGTGTCGCTCAATGACATCCGGGTCGAGTCGGGTTCCCGCCCAGGGTCCTGGGGCATTCGCGTGGAGACGGACTACATCGTGAACTTTCTCGTGAACAACGTGCGGATCTCCGGCGGCTTCAACGGGATGTACTTCCGCGGGGCGGCCAATCTGACCCTGATGAACTGCTACGTCATGGGCGGCAGCTTCTTCGAAGAATCCGGATACGTGGCGTACGACGTCGATGCCCATGGCGATACCCCGCTGGTGATGGTGAACGCGGGGTTCAACCGGTCACCGAAGCAGGGGTACAAGGAAGGGAAGACCCTACGGATCGCGGACGAACTCCAGATCGCGGTGGGTGACGCGTTCCGGGTGTACCAAAACGGGGCAAGTGTCTATGTGAAGGGTGCGGCGCCTCCGCCCTGACACCTCTCGGGGCACGTCATCTCTCGGCGGCATACGCGAACGCCGGGGTGAGCGTCCTGGCGAAAGCGAATGACCTCTGCGGTAGGCACCGCGTCATTCGTTCTTCGAAGGCCCCAATCGGTAAAGACGGGCCGCAAAGTCGCGTCGGAGTGTCGCGGGGAAGTCACGGTTCCCCGCATCCAGCCGCGCGACTATCCGATCG
>CAYMME010000548.1:0-5622 GCA_964391465.1 uncultured Planctomycetales bacterium | reverse complement strand
ACAAAGGAGAACGGCACGCCTTGATCGAAGCCCACGGCGTCCTGCCCCTCGAGAATCGGCAGGTCCCCCAGCCACACCGTCCGGCCGTCCTCCAGCGTCACCTTCGCCTCCGCCCACGACGCCGTATCGCTACTGATCCCGTTACTCGCATCGCTGACGGCGAGGACGAACTCCTGCGCCCCGTCGAGACCGACCTTCACGGGCACGCCGGCCATCCCTTCGTGCAGGACTACGGAGCGAAACCGCTCTTTCTCGTTCACCAGCACCGAGAACACCACGCTGCCCTTGCCCCCGGCGCTGAACCGGTTCGTGTCGACACCGGCCACCGCGGTGAACGCCCTGCCCCCCGCCGGCAGCCGAACCACGATCCGGCTCGCGGCATGACAGAACAATCCGCGGTCGTATCTCACTCCGGCAATGTTGAGCGACTCGCCGAACCGTCCGTTGAGCTGCACGGGATCGTTGTTCGCCAGCACCACCAACCCCGCCGTCGATTCCGCGCGATCCTCGGCCGCCGCGCCGGGGAGCTTCGCCGCCACCCAGCGCCGGGCCTCGGCCATCTCGCTCGCCCGCGGCGCCACGCCCCAGGCCTCCAAGGCCAAGCTCCCGACCAGCCCCGACACGAGCCCCACTGTGATTTCGCAACGCATGACCCGTCACTCCCCTTTCTCGAACACGTCGCTCTACAGCAACAGCTTTCCCAAACCCACACTCTACTCGATTCCTTGGCAGCCAGTCACAACTCGACCGCCCGGAGGAGCCCGCGGATTGTGGGGACGCGCGTTCGGCTTGCGAGGAACCGCGCGGAGCCGTACGCTCGAAGCATCAGGCTTGCTGCCGTTGAGGCAATTGGGGAAACACATCGTGCGGTTCTGCAGCAGGACGCGCAAGCACGGGCACTCGCGGGATCGTTGCCGCCGGCGTGCGTGCGTCATCGTGGGTGTGGCGTTCATGACCGCGGCGATACTTCCTGGGTCCGCCGCGGCGGCCGGGCCTCGCTTGTGGGAAGTCGCCAAGCGTTTCGAACGTCCTCCGGGAGCGCCGAAACCGAGCGACATCTGCTTCTCCAGTCGCTGGCCTCGGCCGCTGAACGCGAAGGACCCGCACGACGCGTTCAAGGCCGCGAAAGCCTTTCACGCTACGCGGTTCGACTGGAACTACCCCCGCAACGCGGCGTTCATCCGGAAGGTCAAGGCGGCGGGCTACGGCTACTACGGCGCGATCTCGTCCGAGCTTGACGGGTCGACGGGCCGAACCGGACGCGACAAGGACCACACCGGCCGGATCATCGGCAACCCGGAGCTGGCGTCGCTGGCCGCGCGCGGGGACGTGTGCAGCGACGAGTACTACCGGATCGTGATGGTCCATCTGAAACGCATCGTCGACGGCGGGGCCGACGGTGTGCAGGTGGACGATCCGGGCATGACCTACCACAACGCCGTGCACCTCGGCGGCGGATACGGGGACGCGAGTCTGCGAGCGTTCCGGGCGTTCCTCGCCGAAAGAACCACCGCCGCCGAACGTACCGCGTGGCGTATGCCCAACGACCTGGACGGGTTTGACTACGCTGCCTATGTCCGCGCACGAGACGGGGAGCCGCCCCCGGCGGTTCGATCTCTGTTCCTTGCGTTTCACCGTTCGGCTCTCGATGCGTTCTATCGCCGGGTCCGCGACGAGATCGACGGGCATGCGAAGCGGCACGTGCCGTTCTCGTGCAACAACTGGTCGATTCAGGACCAGACCACGTTCCCGTTTCGTGAGCACTTCGACTACTGGGTGGGCGAGACCAGCGTGCGGTACGGCAATCCCACCGCCAAGCGCATCTACGAGAAGGTCAAGAACGCCGAGGCGTTGGGCAAGGTGCAGGTCTTCAGCCCACCCAACGACGGACCCGACAAGATCCCCACGCGCAAGCAGTACGTTGCGCTCACGCGAAGGCTGATCGCCACGAGCTACGCCTGCGGCTCGGCCACCCTGGTGCCGTGGGACGTGTGGCGCCGAGGTCCCAAGACGCCGCGCTTCTTCGGAACGGCCGAGGAGTTCGGCGATCTGTTCGACCTGATTGCCGCCCATCCGGAGCTGTACAACGACCACGAGGAAGTCTTTGCCGTGGGGCCCGACATCGCACCGCGACGCGCGGCGGGGCTGACGACCTCGCCCGTCACGATCGCGACGGACGCGGGGACGGTCTTCGCAGCGGTTCGCGCCGTGCCGAAAGCCCCGACGGCTCCGATTGTCGTGCACTTGGTTGATTGGGCCGATCAACCAAGTGCCCTCCGCATCGACCTCGACAACGAGGCGTTCGGCGGCACGAACGACAAGGCCATGAGCGTCCGCCTGTTGCTGCCGGGCCGGCCGCCGCGGGATGTGACGGGCACGCTCGGCGCGAACCGGACGACGCGTTTCGACATCCCGGCCCTGCGGCCCTACGGTGTGCTCGCGGTCCTCCCGTAGCCCTGAAGGAGTGCGACGCACGCAACGGCGCGGTGAGACGGAGTGTTTTTCCAGGTAGGTGCCACGTGATGTTCATAGGGTACGTGCCCAGCACTTGAAAGGAGATGCCATGAATCCCATCGACGGCAGAGTCCTCCGTATCCTGCTTGCACTGGTCTTCCTGGCGGGCGTGAGTTGCACGATGGACATGAGCCGCGTGAGCCCTGCGGTGAGAGCGACGGTCGAGAAGGAATTCCCCGACGCCATCGTCCAGGAGGTCGAGCTCGAGTTCGGCAACGTGTACGAGATCGAGCTGACGCAGGGTGAGGAGTCGGCCGAACTCAAGGTGCATCAGGACGGAACGATCCTCGAGATCGAGACGGTCATCGACCCCACCGAGCTGCCGAAGCCCGTCGCGGCTACGGCGACCGAGAGGGCGAAGGGCAGCAAACTCGAAGAGGTCGAGAAGACCCGGGTCCTGGCCAGGCCGACGTTGGGGGGCGTCGAGGAGCTCGCTGAGCCCGAGGTGTACTACGAGATCGAATGGCTGGCCGGCGGTTTCGAGCACGAAATCAAGGTGAACCCGGACGGAACACTTCGCTAGCCGCCTTGCCGTTCCTCGGGCGGCGGGCGAACGAATCCGCGACCGAGTTGTGAAGCTCGGGCGGCGATCCTTACGAAGAAACAAGTAGACCATTGACCCGCCCTGCGCGGCTCGGGGCGGACCGGGAGCCTTGGCGGCAGGCCAAGGTCGTCCCGGCGCGGACACGTCAACCTCGTGCACACGGAGGTGCTCAAATGATGTCTCGAACGCAGGCTCTGGCGGCCGGATTGCTCGTGCTCGCTCTGATCGGCGTTGCCGGATGCCCCGAGATGACCGGCACGGAGGCGGATTCCGGCGGCACTACGACGGATGGGGGCGATGGTTCCGGTGAAAACGGCGGCACGACGACCGACCAGGGCACCGCGTCCGGAACATGGAACGCCACGGACGGGCTGGTGCTCAGCAGCAACTCGGCGACCTTGACCGTGGGCGCCGACGACCAGCCCTCGACCAACGACCTGACGATGGAGGTGCTGACCGAGGACGATCTCGTGGCCGCAGGCCTGACCGCCGACAGCGGATTCGAGGTCGGCGTCACGCTCGGGCCGGACGGGACAACGTTCGATCAGGCGGTGGACGTCACTGTCCAACTCTCGGAGGCCACGCCGTTGAACACACTCCAGGTCTTGACGCAGGACGAGACCAGCGGCGAGTGGGTCGATGCCGGCCTACTGGCCACCGTTTCGGAGGACGGAACGTCGGCGACGTTTCAGTTGACGTCGTTCTCGACCTACGTCCCGTGGGACCCACCGCTCCCGACCGACGCCTACCCCATCGGCGGAGCGGGCATTGTCGCGGGGACCGGCGGTTTCTCCGGGATGCCGTTCGATCCGCTGCCCGGCACGACCACGTCGTCGTTGACCTACAGTCCTTACGGTGACGTATTCGGTCTCAGCCTCATCAACGCCGGAGCACAGACGGGCGCCGCTGTCACGAGCAGCGCCGGACTGCACGCCACCAGCGTTTCGGAATCAGGGAACGTCGCGATCGGCTACGTCACCCCCGGGGGCGGACTCAGCGGACCGAGTTTGTTCAACGACGGGAACTTCAACCACGCCGTGGGTGGCGTGATGTTCCTGGCCGTCGACGAACAGGGTAACTGGTCAGTGAGCGTGTACTGCGCGTACGACGAGGGTGTCATCATCGGCGTTGCGTCGGGAGAGTGAGTCGCTATTGCGGCGGATTGCCGGACCTGCGACGGCATCGCGGCCCGAGCGAGAGGGCGGACACGCCCGGGGCGGCCCGCAGGACGCGCTTCGACGTCGCTGCGGCTCACCCCCGTTGCGTGCTCGCAAGCCCGGCAGTTCCCTGACGGAACATGTCGCGGGCGGCTTGGCTTCGGATCGGCGATCCCGAATGCTACGGCATGACCCGAACCGTGTCGGCGTCGCTGTAGTAGACTCCGTCCTTGTCATCGAGGCTCAGGGTCAGCGTCGCCTCGGGCGGAACGACGGCGGCCTTGACCGCGTCTTCGCTGAACTTGGCCACGAGATGACCCAACGAGTCCCTCTTCGTCCAGGAAACGGGGATGTCATCCAGCTTGATCGTGGCCAGGTCCACGGCGCCGTACGCGATGTTCGTATGGACCGTAACCGTACCGCTCTGGTCGGCGCTGAGCAGGAGTGCCTGCGGCGCGATGACGATGTTGAAGCCCTCGGTCTGATCGGCCTTCCCGTTGGAGAACGCTTGACCGATCATGCCCAGCAACAAGCACGCAGGTAGAATCAACACGATGACCTTCTTCATGAGTACTCCTCCCGAATTGGAACTAATGAGAACAGAAACGCCAGATATGGTCCGACGTTGCCAAGCGCATACTGAACGGTAGCCGACCACCCTCTTTCGCTTACCCTTCTTCGGTCAGGTCGCACATCCGAGCCGCGTGTGTCGGACGAACTGAGCGGGCACTCGTCCCGGCGCTACTAGCGCCGTCGTTACCCTGCAAACCCATTATGCGGTCGGCGAAAGTGTCCCGTTGCAGGTCAAAAACGGGTAACAGGCAGTCGTGGCCGCGCTGTGCCCGATCGATCCAGAAGGGCAAAGCCTCAGCCTACCCGGCAGTGGGAATCGCACACGGTCCGCGCCGGCATTTGCCCAACACGCGGCTCTTCACTCGATAGGGATCACCCTTCCCTGACGGAGGTAATCACGGTTGCTTTGCTGCTGGCAGTTTCAGCGGCGCAAGTCGACCGCTCCACGCAGTGCGGGCTGACCGGCGACGCCCAAGTCGCTGTCATACGAGAAGATCCAGAAGCGCGGACCGACCCTTCGAAGCGCAGCTCGGGGCCATTTAAGGGCTATGAGGCTTATTAAGTGTTCCTATATCTGGGCGGGGCCGAGGGCCGACGCAAGACGGACCGGCCGTAGGACCACGTCGACGCCGGATCCGGAGGCCCCAACGACAAGCGCGCACCCTGTTCCGTCGTCCCCGGCGACGTGTTCTCGCGATCCACGCGGCACGAAATCCCGGATACGTCACTGCGTGCCCCTGTATTCCGCGTATTCCACGTATTCCGCAGCACGGACGTGTCCGCGCGGTTGCACAGTCGCTTCCGGGATGGAGTTTCCCGCGTGCTGACCGTAGT
>CAYMME010000547.1:0-5634 GCA_964391465.1 uncultured Planctomycetales bacterium | reverse complement strand
GTGGCATGGGCAGGCGTCGCTCGCTCGCGAGCGAGGTTTGCCCGTGGGGTCGCGCGCCCCCGCAGACACGGGCAAAACCCAATCCTTGCGGATTGGGCCCTGCCCATGCCACCCGCCCAGAGTGTCACGGACCCATTGCCCCCCCCGGCCGGTGGGCCTCGTTGGCCCGAAGCGCGGGGACAGCGTATAATGGCCGTGCGCAGGTCCCTGTTATGTCAGCCCTTGCGCGTCGGAGTGACCAATGCGGCTCCCGTATGTCTGCTCACTGATGATCTGTCTGTCGGTACCGGGCTCCGCCGCGGGCCAACCCCCCGGGGGCCGGGCCGCCAACGTGATCGTGGCCGGCGTCAGCGAACGAACGGTACAGGCGAGTATCTCGCTCCCGGGTACGGTCGAGCCCAAGCGTCGCAGCATCCTCTCCTCGGAGGTGAACGGGCTGGTCCGCGAGATGCCGGTCGAGATCGGCGATTCGGTCAAGGCCGGCCGTCTGATCTGCAAGCTCAAGGACGACACCCTGAAGCTCGACCTCGCTGGGGCCACCGCCACGCTGGCCCGGTTGCAGGACCGGCTGGCGGAACTGGAAGCGGGGACCCGGCCCGAGGAGATCACTCTGGCCAAGGCCGCCGTCGAGGAGGCCAAGGCCATCTTCGACCGCTGGCAAAACGAGAAGGAGCGGATCGACTCGCTGCGGGCCGGCGGCACCGCGTCCATCAAGGAGTACCGCGACATCACGTCGGAGTACCTGGCCGCGGCCAAGCGACTCGTTCAGACGGAGGCTCGGCACACCCTGGCCGTGGAGGGGCCGCGCAAGGAAACGATCGCGCAAGCCGGCCACGCCGTTGAGGCGCAGAAAGCCGTCGTCGATCGCATTGCCGACCAACTCGCCAAGACCACGATTCTCGCTCCGTTCAGCGCGTACGTCGTGAACAAGCGCACCGAGGTGGGCGAGTGGATGAACGAGGGCGGCCCGATCTGCGAGGTCGTGGATCTGGACGAGGCCCGCGTCCGCGTTCTCGTGCCCGAGTCGGCCATCTCGTTCGCCAAGCGGGGCGAGGTGGTCCCGGTTCGCATCGACGCGCTGGGGCGCACGTTCGACGGCACGATCCGTTACATCGTTCCGCAGGCAGACCAGACCGCACGGACGTTCCCGGTCGAGGTGGTTGTCCCGAATCCCAAGCACACACTCATGAGCGGCATGTTCGCGCGGGTGAAGGTGCCCGCGGGACCGAAGGTCTTGCGCCGCATCGTGCCGGCCGATGCCGTGGTCTACGAAGGTCGTGACGAGCGCGTGTTCGTCATCCGTGAGGGTCCGGGCAGCATCATGGCGGTTCCGCTCTCGGTTCGCACGGGCCTTCCGGTGGCCGACCTGCCGGGTTGGGTGGCTTTGGAGGCCGCCGACGTGAAGGTCGGCGACCGCGTGGTGACGCGCGGCAACGAGCGTCTCACCGGCCCCACGCCGGTGAACATCGCCGGAACCGATCCCGGACCCGGTCAAACTCAGCCCTCCGGCGTCCCGGCAGCGGCCAGCCAACCCAAGCAGCCGAAGAGCTAGGCCGGGCCGGCCTGACGAACCGACACCCGAAGGGGCACGGTAGCGGCGGAAGGGTGGCCCATGTCTTCAGGCATGGGGGATGCGATTAGCGCGTGCGAATCGTGCCCCACCTCTGAAAGGGTGTACGTGTTTCGCGTGGTTCCGGTAGCGCCAAACCGTATTTCAGGGTGCCACGGGCGGCTTGCCCGCCCGTGTTCTGCGGTAAAGGCACTGGCAGGCAAGCTGCCAGTGGCACCCGCCGCCCAATACGTACGAAGAGGTGGCCCAGCGAACCTGCACCGGCAGGCCAGCCGCCACTGGCACCCCTGCGGCGATGGTCGGAGCTGAAGACCCGTACCGATGGACATCATCCGATTCGCCATCTCCAACCCGGTCAAGGTGATCGTCGCCGTCGTGTTCGTCCTGCTCGGCGGGTGGGTCGCGGTCAAGTCGATTCCGATTCAGCTCATCCCGAACGTGGACCGACCCATCGTCACCGTGCGCACCCGCTGGGACGGAGCCTCCCCGCGCGAGATCGAGCGCGAGATCGTCGAGCCCCAGGAAGAGCAGCTCAAGAAGGTCGCCGACCTGTACAAGATGATCAGCGAGTCCGACGACTCGCGGGCGAAGATCGAGCTCGAGTTCAACGTCGGGGTCGAGAAGGAAGCCGCCCTCCGCGAGGTCTCCGAGAAGCTCGACCTCGTGCGCCGCTACCCGGACGGGGTCGACGAGCAGGTGGTGGAAGCGTCCGACAGCGCGCTGTCCAGCCCGATCGCCTGGCTGCACATCCAGGCCGACGACGCTCGTGACATATCCGAACTGGAGACCTGGGTCGACGATCACGTGCAGCCGCTGCTCAAGAGGGTGAAGGGCGTGGCCAGCGTCGGCGTATGGGGCGGACGGGAACGCGAGGTCCAGGTCGTGGTCGACCCGGCCGAGCTGTCGGCCCGCCAACTGACGTTCCGTGACATCGAGGTGGCACTGCGCGGGCAGAACACGAACGTGTCCGCGGGCACCATCGCCACGGGCAAGCGCGACTTCACGTACCGCACCATCGGCCAGTACGAATCGCTCGACGAGATCGCCAAAACGGTGATTGCCTACTCGTCCGGCGGGCCGGTGTACGTCCATCAGGTCGCCGATGTGCGCGACGACTTCAAGAAGCAGTACAGCTTCATTCGCTCGAGGCGCCCGAACTCCGACGGGGCCTACTCGCTCTCGCTACCGGTGCGGCGCGAGTCGGGCAGCAACGTGTTGGAGGTGATCAACGGGCGCGGTGATCGCAAGGTCACGCGCACCAAGTCGGGCCGCGTGCGCATCGAGCGGAACCGCAAGGGCGTCAAGGACGTGATCGAGGAGGTCAACGCGAACCTGCTGAACCCGCGCGGCCTGCACATGAAGATGAACTACGACGAGTCGCGGTACATCACCGCCTCGATCAACCAGGTGCGCACGAACGTTCTCGTCGGAGCCACGCTCGCAATCGTGGTGCTGGTGCTGTTCCTGCGCTCGGCGTCGGCGACGGCGGTCGTGGCGGTGGCCATCCCCATCTCGGCGGTGGGGACGTTCCTCGGCGTCTACGTGCTCGGCCGCAGCCTGAACGTCATCATGCTCGCGGGCGTCACGTTTGCCGTGGGCATGGTCGTCGACAACGCGATCGTCGTGCTGGAGAACATCTACCGCCACCGGGAGATGGGCAAGAACCGGATCGACGCTTCGTCCGAAGGGGCCCGCGAGGTCTGGGGGGCGGTGCTCGCGTCGACGTTGACCACGATGGCCGTTTTCGTACCCGTGATCTTCGTCAAGGAAGAGGCCGGGCAGCTCTTCCGCGACATCGCCATCGCGGTCTCGGTAGGCGTAGGGCTGTCGCTGATCGTCGCCATCACCGTAATTCCCACGCTGTCGGCCCGCATCCTGCGCAAGGCCCGGAACCGATCGGGCGACGGTCGCGTGGCCACCGCGATGGGGGCGTTGATTCACCGGATCAACGGGTCGATCGCCGCCCGGGTGCTCGTCGTCGTCGCGCTCACCGTCGGCTCGATCCTCGCGAGCATGGCCCTCAAGCCCACCATGACCTACATGCCCGCGGGCAATCGCAACTTCGTGCGCGGGGGCGTGCTCGCCCCACCGGGGTACACCGTCGACACGTTTCGCAACTTCGCCCGGATCATCGAGGCGGAACTCAAACCGTACTGGGACGCCGAGCTGGGGTCTCCCGAGGAGCAGGCGCTGCGTGAGAAGTGGATCGCGAAGGCCGAGCGGGAAGTGATCCCGGCGATCGAACGCAACGACAAGCTCTCGGAGACCGAGAAGGCCCGGAAGATCCGTGAGGTGCGTGCCCCGCCGCCGCCCATCGAGACGTTCTATCTTGGCTCGTACTACGGCAGCGGTTTCATGGGCCTCGCCTCGAAGAACCCGGACGTATCGCGTCCGCTGGCGAACCTGATCAACTCGATCGCCCCCAAGCTGCCGGGGGCGTACGTCTACGCTTCGCAGAGTTCGCTGTTCGGGCGTGGAAGCGGCAACTCCATCGAACTCGAAGTCATCGGCGACGACCTGGTGGAGGTGACGGAGGCGGCGCGGGCCGCATTTGCCGCCTGCCGGGAGAAGTTCGGCCAGCCGCCCGTACCCGACCCGCGGACGTTCGATCAGGGACGGCCCGAGGTGCGCGTCCTGCCCGATCGCGACAAGGCGGCGGACCTCGGCCTGAGCGTCCGCGACGTGGGGTTCATCGTCGAGGCCTGTGTCGACGGGGCGCTGGTCGGCGAGTACCGCGACCGGGGCGACGCCATCGACCTGGTGATCAAGGTCGACGACACCTACGCTTCGGGGCCCGAGCGCGTGGCGGACGTGCCCATCGTCGCCCCTACCGGTCAGGCCATCCCGCTCGGCTCGGCCGTCAACATCATCCGCACCACGAGCCCGCAGTCGATCAATCACATCGAGGAACGGCCCGCGGTCAGTCTCCGCATCAGTCCGCCCGAAGGTGCGGCCCTCGAAGAAGTCATGGCCTCCATCGAGGAGGACATCATCGCCCCGCTGCGGGCGGACGGGAAGATCTCCGAGCGCATCATCACGACGCTGGCCGGCAACGCGAACAAGCTCGAGCAGACGCGCAACGCGCTGCTCGGACGCTGGAGCGGGTTCAACCTCGAATCGCTGTTCAACTTGGGCCAGAGTCGCATCTTCATGGCGTTGCTCGTGGTGTACTTCCTGATGGCGGCGCTGTTCGAGTCGTTCACCTATCCGTTCGTGGTGATGTTCTCGGTGCCGCTGGCCGCGGTGGGCGGCTTCGGCGGGCTGGCCATCGTCCATCACCTCAGCCTGCTCGACCCCACGCAGCCCGTGCAACTCATGGACATCCTCACCATGCTCGGGTTCGTGCTGCTCATCGGCGTGGTGGTCAACAACGCGATCCTGCTCGTGCACCAGACCCGCAACAACATGCTCCACGGCGGTATGGAGCCGCGCGACGCCATCAGCGCGTCGGTCCGGACCCGCATCCGTCCGATCTTCATGAGCACGATGACCTCAGTGTGCGGCATGCTGCCGCTGGTGCTGCTCGGCGGGGCCGGCAGTGAGTTGTATCGCGGGATCGGCTCGGTCGTGGTCGGCGGACTGCTCGTGTCTGCGGTGTTCACGCTCCTGCTCGTGCCCACGCTCTTCTCACTCGTCTTCGACCTCCGGGCCGCCATCCTCCGCACCGGACCTGGTCGCCGTCCGTAGGCCGCGGACCGCGAGATTCGGTCTTGTTCGGCTCTTCGCGGATTCGAGGGCAACGTAGTCGGCCCGTTGCCCAACCGCGCCGTCGGCGTGTTTCAGGTCATGCCGACGATGTCGACGCCGTCGCGGGCGCACGACGAACGTAGATGACGGCCATGCCCGACAGCAGCAGCGTCACGGCCAGTGCCAGCATCCCCCACCCGCTGACGGTGGGCACGTTACCAGAACCGCCGAGCTGGAATCGGGCCACCAGAATATCCGGGTCCGGTCCAATCGTCCCGCCGAGGTCGTCGCCGGAGGAGCGGAGTTGGGGTCAAGCCCGGAGTTGGGGTCACCCATTAGGCCTTTCGTGTCAAGGCGCAGAAGGACCCTGTTGGCTG
>CAYMME010000546.1:0-5639 GCA_964391465.1 uncultured Planctomycetales bacterium | reverse complement strand
ATGCAGTTCTTATGGGGAGGCGCCCGGAGCCGCCGCCGCTCAAATGACGCCGGAGGATACGGTGGCCTGATCGTCCTGGCAATCAGCATCCTTATTGCTGTCTTTGCTCCGCTTGCCGCAACCATGATCACAATCACACCCACGACGACGAGCCTGGATCCGCGCACGCAAGCTGCGCCACCTCCGCCGCGTCTCATCGCACCGGATCGACCACCGACAGGGGCACGTGACCCGTGTGTCGCACCCAGACGATGCCGGGCTGCCTTCCGCATCCCCCATCGGCATCTCCTTTCACCCCGCTACCGCCCGCCGTCGGACGATGACCGCACCCGTCGCCGCCAGCAGCAGCACCATGACCGCCACGCCTCCACCGCTCAATGCCGGGACCGGCGGCGGCGTGAGGTTCTCGTACCACGCGACCTTGTTGTCCCTGATCGACGCGGAAAGCACGTCGGTGTCCCCGTCGCCGTCCACGTCCGCCGCGAAGACAGAGTGGGCAAAGTCGACCGCGGTCGAGATGACCCGCGCGGTGAAGTCTGGCGGGGAAGCGCCGTCGTTCTCGTACCACGCGATCTTGTCGTCATCCGGCGAGGCGGAGAGCACGTCGGTGTCCCCGTCGCCGTCCACGTCCGCCGCGAAGACGGACCGGGCCCCGTTGGCTGCGGTCGAGATGGTCCGCGCGGTGAAGGCCGGGGGCGAGTTCCCGTCGTTTTCGTACCACGCAATCTTGTCGTCAAGACTCGAGGCGGAGAGCACGTCGGTGTCGCCGTCGCCGTCCACGTCCGCCACAAAGATACAGGCAGGGTAGTCGGCCGCCTTCGAGATGACCTGCTGCGGGCCGAACGGAACGTCCACCGCCCCGGCCGGTGGGCACAGGCTGGCCATCACGATCACGGCCACCACCGTTACGAGTCGCTGTCTGTTCATGAGTCTACGCCTCCCGACGTGCTGCCACGGACAGTGACACACACCGTTTCGAGCATACGGCGACGCCGACACGGCCGGATCAGGCGTAGCACACCACACCGGTCCGCGGACGTGGCCGCAAGAGTTGGGCGACGGGAGTCGTGAAGTGCTGCTTCCTCCCACCACCGACTGCTCCGGGCGCGAACCGCCCGAGCGACGCTGGATGTTATCATACCTGATTCACAACAGCCGCCGCAACCGCGGAGCGGACGAAGGCACCTGCCCACACCGCTTCGCAACGTTGTGCATGCCGGCGTTGCGTGGGTGGGGGACTGAACCGTTACCAATCGCACGCTGAGTTGGTAGAGCACATCTCCGTCCCCCACCCTTCGTGACACAGCCACGAAGGATGGGGCACCCGCTTCCTGGGACCCCGAACCCTGGACCCTACGTACGTCAGTCTCCGAACGACGTTCCGATGGCGCGGGCGGCCACGATGAGCGGGTCGTCGGGCGACACGAGGCGTTGCTGGCCGGCGACGCTCTCGATGGGCACGTGGGTGAGCGAGCCGTTCTGGATGACCACGAGTCGGTTCCATTCGTCCTTGACGATGAGCTCCAGGGCCGCGTGACCGAAGCGGGTGGCCAGCACCCGGTCGGCCGGGGACGGCGTGCCGCCCCGCTGGGTGTGGCCGAGGATCGTCGCCCGGGCCTCGAGACCGGTCGTGGCCGAGAGTTGCTCGCACAGCACGTCCGACACGCCGCCGAGCCGGATCTTGTCCGGGCTGTCCTCGATGACCCGGTCGATGACCACCTGGCCTCCGACCGGCTTGGCACCTTCGGAGATGGCGACGATGGTGAAGGCCTTGCCGTGCCGGCTGCGTTCGAGGCAGTGCTCGCCGACCTTCTGCACGTCGTACGGGATCTCGGGGATGAGGATCACGTCGGCCCCGCTGGCGACACCTGCGTGCAGCGTCAGCCAGCCCGCGTTGCGTCCCATCATCTCGACCAGCATCACGCGATGGTGCGACGACGCCGTCGTGTGAATGCGGTCGAGCGCCTCGGTGGCGATTTCGACAGCGGTGTTGAACCCGAACGTCACGTGCGTGTGCATGAGGTCGTTGTCGATGGTCTTGGGCACGCCCACGCACTTGACACCGTGCTTCATCAGGTTGGCGGCCCCCGACATCGTGCCGTCTCCGCCGATGCAGACGATCCCGTCGAGCCGACGCTCCTGGACGTGTTCGAGCACGCGCGGCGTTACGTCCTGAAAGATCGGCTTACCCTCGTCGTCCTTGCCCACGGCGAAGTTGGACGGGTCGGCCTTGTTGCTGGTGCCGAGGATCGTCCCGCCCCGCGTGAGGATGTTGGACACGTCCGACGGGTTCAGCTTGTGCATCCGGTTGCGGATGAGCCCAAGGAAGCCGTCCTCGACGCCCCAGACCTCGATTCCGTGCTGGAAGATGGCCGCCTTGGTCACGGCTCGGATGACGGCGTTCAGTCCCGGACAATCCCCGCCGCCGGTCAGCACCCCGATTCGTCGCAGTCTGTCTGCCATGATCGCCTCGCCTGCTCTATGCGTGGATGTGTTTCGTCCGTCGCGTTCGCGACCCACTCGCCGGCCGGATTGTAGGGGGAATGCACGGTGGATGCGAAGCCAATCGTCCGGCGTTCCGCGCCGGGCGAGTCCGGTCGTTCGGGCGGGGTTGTCGCCGGTGCGGGCGGGCGGTACCCTCGGGGCGTGAAACTCGCGGACAAAGCCATCATCCGTTCGACCACGATCCTGTCGGTGCGCCGGGACGACGAGGTCGCACTGGGCGGCGACGGCCAGGTCACGCTCGGCCAGACGACGCTCAAGCACGACGCAGTGAAGATCCGGCGACTGGCCAAAGGAGCGGTGCTCTGCGGCTTCGCGGGCTCGACCGCCGACGCGTTCGCCCTGCTCGAACGGTTCGAGGCCAAGCTCGAACAGTACAAGGCCAACACCCGCCGGGCTGCCATCGAGCTGGCCAAGGACTGGCGAATGGACCGCAACCTGCGGCGGCTCGAGTCGCTCATGGCGGTAGTGGACCGCGAGGCGTCGCTGATCCTGTCGGGCAGCGGCGACGTGATCGAGCCGAGCGACGGCATCGCCGGAATCGGGTCAGGCGGTCCGCTCGCCACGGCCGCGGCCCGCGCCCTGCTGGCGCACAGTCAACTCACGGCCAAGCAGATCGTAGAGACAAGCCTCGGCATCGCCGGCGAGATCTGCGTCTACACCAACCAGAACGTCACCGTCGAAGTTCTGTGACCGTCGCTTACAAGAACGCCCCCCCAACGCCCACAACGGATAGGACGGGCTCGATGAAGGCAATCGTCTACGAGAAGTACGGCTCTCCGGATGTGCTGCAACTCCGAGAGATCGACAAGCCGGTCGGCAATGATGACGACGTTCTCGTACGAGTCCGCGCCGCCGGCGCTAACTACGCTGACTGGCGCATCATGAGAGGTACGCCGTACATCATGCGCATGGCTACCGGGCTGCTTAGACCCAAGAACAACGGTTTGGGTGCAGACCTGGCCGGGCAGGTCGAAGCGGTCGGCAAGAACGTGACGCGGTTTCGCCCGGGTGATGAGGTATTCGGCGAAGTCTCCATGGGCGCCTGCTTTGCCGAGTACACATGTGCCTCGGAAGACGTGCTGGGGCTGAAGCCGGCCAACCTGACGTTCGAGCAAGCGGCGGCCGTACCGATGGCTGCGAATACGGCCCTGCAGCTTCTGCGCGATGGAGGACGGATCCGGTCGGGGCAGAAGGTCTTGATCAACGGTGCGTCGGGAGGTGTGGGCACGTTTGCAGTGCAGATTGCCAAGTCGTTCGGCGCCGAGGTAACAGGCGTGTGCAGCACGAGGAATGTGGACTTGGTCCGATCGATCGGCGCCGACCAAGTCATTGACTACACGCGCGAGGACTTCACACGCAGCGGGCGGCGATATGACCTGATGCTTGACAACGTGGGAAACCGTTCGCTGTCAGAGTGCAGGCGCGCGTTGGCTTCCAACGGGACATACATCTCGAACGGAGGGCCGGACGGCCGATGGCTTGGGCCCGCGGCTCATATGCTCAAGACGCTCGTGTTGTCACCGTTCGTGAGACAGAAGGTGGTCTCACGACTCGAACGACAGAACGCAGAGGACCTGAGCTACTTGAAAGGACTTCTTGAAGCCGGGAAGGTCACGCCGGTCATCGACCGAACCTATCCGCTGAACGAGGTCCCTGAGGCCATCCGATATCTGGAAGAAGGTCACACCCGAGGAAAAATCGTCATCACTGTGTGAGACGCTCGACCATGGCGCGTCACCCTGACGCCTTCAGCGTACCCCGGCCTCGCCGGCGTCCCACGCTCCCTGATCCCGATCCCGATGTACATCGGGACGTCTCGGCGCCGGGCCTATGGTCCGGTGCGAGGTGTCGGGTCGAATACGTTGCGCTGATCCGAGTCGACCGGGGCGTTGCGGATCGTTCGGTCATCGTCCGTCCGCTCGTCGGTGAGTCGCCACTGGAGGAGTCCCGCGTCGCGCGGGGCCGGGGTGTTGGGGACCGACCCGGGTTGACTCCGGTACCCGGTCCCGAAGGCGGTGAGCAGCGAACCGTCCGGAAGCAACACGGTCGATGTGGCCTGGCAGCTCGCCCACCAAGCGTTCTTGCCCTTCCGGTTGCCCTTCCACGCGTGCAGGATGTAGCGGTGGTCCAGGTCCCAGGTTCGGCCGTGGTCACGACTGACCATCGCCTCGATCCCGAACTGAGGGTATCCGTCCGCCGTGTCCACGTGTCCTTTCCTCACCACGTAGGTCATCAGGATGTGGCCGTTCGGCATGAGCACCATGCACGGGTGGTGCCGGCCCCAGTCGTACAGCTTCGTGACCTCAGACCATGTGCGCCCGTCGTCTGCGGAACGGGAGATCCCAAGCCCCTCGTAGTGGTCGATCCACTCACCCTCCTTCGAGGGCGGAGTATCCGTCCGGCACGCGGCCACCAGGCTCCCGTCGGCCGCACGCACCAGAGCCGCCTCGCTGACTTCTCTCCACTGCGGCACCTTGATGCTCGCACTCCACGTCTTGCCCAGGTCGGTGCTGAACCGGATGTAGCCCTGCTGATGGTCCTTCTCGACCGCCGGCGGGCGGCGCCACGAATACCCCGTCTCCATGAGCCGGACGATCTCGCCGCTTTTCGAGTCTCGGTCGACCCACAACGGGTCCCACATGTACCAGGGCCCGCCGTCGGATGTCTTGTCGGCGGGCGACAGCTTGGCCCAGGTCCGGCCGAAGTCGGTGCTGACCCATCGGGCCGGCCCGGTGACGAACAGCACCCTGCCCTTTCCGAGATAGGTGAGGCTCACGCCGAGCCCGGAGATCACGTTCCCCGCGTCATCGTGAAGGGCCGGACGGGGTTGAGACCAGGTGGCGCCGCGGTCATCGCTGAACAGCACCTCGGCATGGTGCGGATAGTCGCACCCCACGAGCATGAGAACGCGGTCCTTCTCGGGCATGTACACGATGTACGGAACGGCGGCCACGCGGTTCCATGCTTCCGTGACGATCTGAAGCTTGGCGGGTAAGGCGACCTCCCGGCCCCTGCCCGTCAGGTAGCGCACCTTGTGGGGTCGCCATTCGGCATGAGCGGTTGAAGAGGCCAAGACACCCAAGATTGATCCCTTCGTAAAAACCCCCTCGTTTTCGAGCGAAGGGACACTTGGC
>CAYMME010000545.1:0-5652 GCA_964391465.1 uncultured Planctomycetales bacterium | reverse complement strand
GGCGCCGGCTGTGGGCCGCAGCGTCTTCCCGGGCGGGGAGCCGATCGGGGCCGCTTCCTTACGGGCGCGGTTCGGAACGGACACGGACCGGCTGGGGCTTGGATCCTATCGCACACGAGCAGGCGGACCCGAACGGCGGCGCATCCGTCCCCCACCCTTCGCAAACTGCCGCGAAGGATGGGGCACCCAGCCTCGTCACGGACGCGGGGTCAATCGGGGTCGCTTCCTTACGGGCGCGGTTCGGAACGGACACGGACCACTTGTGGGCTTTCCGCCCCCCACCCAGCCGACGTACGTCGAGACGGTTCGCAGCCGATCGGGGCCGCTTCCTTACGGGCGCGGTTCGGATATGCGGCGGTGGGGCTGGGGCAACACGTTAGTTGTGGGCTTTCGCTCGGCGTTTGCGGGTGGGGCGTTTGGCCTTGCTCATGGCGGCGGCCATCTTGGGGGTGCGGTATTCACGGTAGCCGTTCACGTTGTCGGGTAGGCGGAGCAGCTCGACGTAGCGGTCGTACGACGTACGCTCGTCGTAGGTGAAGCCGTCGACGATGCGGCGGTACCAGCGCAGGAAGCGGCGGTCGCGGTGGTGGAAAAGCGGCAGCAGGTGCCGGAGCCACCGAGCCGAGCGGAGCGGGTAGAGCGTCCAGTGCGGCAATCGGATCGAGAACTTCCGGCCGAAGAACCGGGGGTGGAACGTCCGCCGGTAGCGAATCCGGTCGCCGTTGGCCGGGTTGACGTTGTACCGCTGGCGGTCGCGGCGGAGCTTCTCGTAGCTGGTCAGCAGGTGGGCAACGTAGAACTCGTCCTTGATGAGCATCAGCTTGGCCAAGTTCCAGACCACGGCCCGGGTGGCCTCGAATCCGTACGCCTGCTCGTCAGCGAGAAACACGCGACGAACGTGCTGAGCATAACGCCGTGCGTATTCGATGCCGCCCCACTGGATGAGGTCGTAGATGCGGACGGCGATGTCGCGCATGGTCTCCTTGTCGAGCTCGCGGCAGGCGCGGAGCGTGGTGTAGACCAGATGCTTGTACCGCCGGGCCACGCGGGTGTCGGTCAGGCGGAGCCTGGCCTCGCGGCTGGGTCGCTGGGGCGTGAGGGCCCGGCGGCTGCCGAGCCGACGCATGTTCAGATAGGTGGCCTTCTCGCGGACCGTGCGGGCGAGGGTGCGCGGCGGCGGCCGCTCGGTGAACAGCTCGGGGTTCGTGACCAGCTTCCGCCCGAGGTTGAAGGCCCGCAGGTTCTTCTCGATGTCGGCCCGGATCGTGGCCTTGAGGGCCTCCATGATGGTTTCGAACGAGACCGGGATCAGCCCGCGCTGGTAGGCCACGCCCAGCATGGTGATGTTGGCGTAGAGCTTGGTCCCGAACAGCCGCTCGCACATCGTCGAGATCGGATGCCCGAAGTACGCCTCGGCCCGCGTCGCGGCCTGGATCTGCCGTTCGATGTCGCCGGGATCGAAGTCGTCGGTTTGCAGGAGGGTGTTGATCGTCGGCGTCTTGTCGGTGTTGACCACGGCCACCGTCCGCTGCCGGTCGAGGGCCCGGAACGGCAGAGCCGGATCGGCGGCCCGCATCGCTTCGAGGGCATCGAGCCCGAGCAGCACCTCGGCCCGGCCGTAGGGAATGGTCTGACCCACCGGCTCGTCGCCCCGCGAGAAGATCACCTGCGCGTACACGCCGCCGTTGCGGATGGCCAGACCCTTCTTGTCGGCGAAGGCCACGTCGTAGCCCTCGCGCCGGCCGGCCCGGACGAGAAGCTCGGACGCCATGCCGATGCCCATGCCGCCGACCCCGGCCAGCCACACGCGCCACACGCCGTGCACCGGAGTCACTTGCGGTTCGGGGAGGTTGTCGAGCTGGATCTCGTGTCCGCGCGGACGGGCGGGCTTGGTGCGGGTGACGATCACCTCCTCGAAGGACGGGCAAGCGTCGAGCCGCGCACACGCCCCGTCGTTCACGCACCAGGAGAGGTCGGTGAAGAGCTTGGGGCCGTAGTCGGTCTGGGTGATGGTCAGGCCGGGGCAGCCGGTCCGCGTTGTGCACTCGAGGCAGAACTCGCACACCTCGGGCGTGATGTTCATGTAGCGCTTGCGAGCGAGGTAGCCCTGGCGCTTGATCTCCGCCCGCTCCTCGCGCATGCGGCGGCGGATGAACGAGATGCCGCATTCCTTGTCGGCGATCACGACCTTCACGCCGTCGGCGAGGATCGTCTGCTCGAGAAGCCGGCGGTACTGCTCCTGCTTCTCGGGATTGATGCGGCGAACGGTGCATCCGGAGACGCCGGCCAGGGCCCGCACGACGTCCTCGATGCTCTGCCCGGGGATCTCCCGCCCGAGCAGGTCGGTCTCCAGCCCGGCGTGGGGCTGGTGGCCGGTCATGGCCGTCGTCTTGTTTTCCAGGATGATATAGGTGATGTCCTGGCGGCTCTGGATCGAGTTACTTATGGCGGACATCCCGGAATGGAAAAACGTGCCGTCACCCAGAAAGACCACCTGCTTGTTGGTGATGAACGGGTCGATGCCGGCGCCGGTGCCGCCGCCGAGGCCCATGCCGGAGTAGTTGTGCATGAGGTCGCTGTTGGGCGGGAACAGAAGCATCGTGTAGCAGCCGGTGTCGCCGTGGAAGACGACGTCCACGGCCGAGCGCCCGTGCCGCCGTCGCATGTAGGTGTCGTCGCGGAACCGCTCCCGGATGTCGAGCAGCACGCTGGCCGAGTCACGGTGCGGGCAGCCGGGACAGAAGGTCGGCGTTCGGGCCGGGATGTCCACCTCGTGGGCGCTCGCGGCCGCGACGACGTCGAGGGCGACGCGAATGGTCTCGCCGTGCGTCGTCGCCAGCGGTTCGTCCACGGCCTTTAGGAACCTTGCGAGTCGGTCGGCGACGATGGATGCGTTGAGGCCGCGAGTCTCCGGCATGCCCGGCTCGTCGTTGGGGAATCGCTTGCCCCACAGGAAAGGCTGACGGGGTGTGCCGTTCTGACCACGGCGCAGCACGATTTCGCCGAGTTGCTCTTCGATGAAGCTGCGACGCTCCTCGACGACCAGCACATGCCGGTACCGGCTCGCGAAGTCGGTGACGAGCTGCTCGTCGAGTGGATAGGTCACGCCCAGCTTGAGCACGGGCAGCCGCCCCCACAATCCGAGATCGACCAGGGCCTGGCGGAGATACTGGTACGCCATACCGGCCGTGACGATGCCCACGCTCGATTCCGCGTCGTCGGCTTCGATTCGATGGGCCTCGAGTCGTCTGGCCGCTTCGTGAAGGGCGGCGTATCGCTGGGGCAGTTCCGTTTCCTTCCGCCCCGTTCGCGGCGGCAGCAACACCGTGTTCTCGGTGTCGAGCGCGTAGGTCTCCAACTCGAAGGGATGGTTCGCGTTGGTCAGCGGGTAGTGGTGGGCACGGCACGTGACGTTGCCGCCGCCGTCGGCGAGCGTCGTGGTCACGAGGAAGCACATGTACAGCGACGACGCCTGCGACAGCCGGAAGGACAGGTCGACGTAGTCCTTGATCTCCTGCGGCGTGGCGGGCTCGATCACCGGCATGCGTAGGTGCTTGGCCAGGAAGCGCGAGTCGGCTGGCACCTGCGTAGACTCGCTCCAGGGGTCGTCGCCCACGACGATGACGGCCCCGCCTTCCGGATGGGCTCCGGCGAGGTTGCCCAAGGCCAGCCCGTCGCTGGCGACGTGCATCCCTACCGATTTCATGACCACCATCGCCCGCATCGGGGCCATCTGCGAGCCGTTCACCATGGCGACGGCCAGGGCTTCGTTGTTCGCCATGCTGGCGGCGACACCCTTCTCGCGCAGCAATGGTGCGAGCGACCGGAGCGTGTCGAAGAACGTCGCCACCGGCGAGCCCGGGTAGCCCGTCAGCAGGTGCACGCCCCCTGCCGTTTCGAGCGCACCCTTCACCAGGAGTTCGTTGCCGTTGAAAAGTTCGTCGCCGCTGTCGCAGACGAAGCGGGGGTCGATGTTCATGACCGCGCCCTACCGGCGGGACAGGCGTTGTGTGCACCCGCCCCTGGAGTCCATTCCTGCTCTCGCGGACGACCACCAGCCGCCCGACTCTTCCCTGGCCCCCGTGACCGCGGACACCGGCCCGCATGCGCCGGGCATTTTATCCGTCGGACGCTTCCCTGCAAGCCGGCCGCGAACGCGCCGGTCGACTTGTGCCGACCGCCGAAACCCGCGATGCTTGCCTGTGTTCGAACCCTGTTCCCCAGCGAAGTGAGGCGCAGAATCATGATGACCGGCACATGCCTTCTGCTCATGACATACCTGTCCGCCGCCGGGGCCGCCCCGCCGATCACGGTGGATCAGCGGAAGCAGTTGTTCCTCGACGACTTTCTGATCCAGTCGATGGAGAACGTGACCCGCACCATCCACGCGGCCCGCAAGTACGCCGGCAATCCGGTGCCTCGGCCGACGGAGCCGTGGGCAAGGCCCTGCACCTCGACACAAAAGCCGAATTCGGAGAGATCGTGGTCGAGGTCATCGATGCCGCGGGTGAGTCCATCGCTATGTCCAAGCCCATCGGACGCGATGGCCTCGACATCCCTGTCGAGTGGCAGACTGGTTCGATTGACGAGTCGAATTCACCTCTGACGCTGCGGATCACCCTCAAGAACGCACACTTGTTCGCCCTACGGATGACTTGAGCCCTCTACACACAAACCCCGAGGACCGATCCGGGGAATCACCTAGCCCCCTCCGGAAGATCTGTTCGACTATGTCATCAATGCGCGTTTTCTCTAGCAAAGCGTAAAGCCCCGCCGGTCAAGCTGCCGACACTGCAACCGGATGCTTCTGCCCCTTCGCTCGAAGGGCTTGTCACCATAATGGAAGGATCGACAGCGGCATGCTCAAGCCAATTGCCAGAGAACTTCTACGTCCTGGATTCGAGCTTCCCGGATCGGTTTGCGATGCTTCGGGGCGTATTTTAATCCCCGCGGGGACCCGCCTCACCGACGAGCTCGTCGGTCGCCTCGATCGCCACGCGGCAACCGGGGTGTACAGCGAGAACGACTGGACCGGCGCAACCGCCGACAAAGACGATTCGCCCGCCGGCAACACGATCAACGTCGACGCACTTCGCCCCGGCATGCGTCTTTCCGAAGCGATCTACGACAACGGGGATGTCTTGCTCCTCGCCGCGGGCATGGAGATCACGGACCGATTCCTCCAACTCCTGAGCCGTCGCGGCATCAAGCGCGTCGCCTTGCGCTCCGAGAACGCGCCCGCGTGCAACGACGTTGAGCGTGCAGCGCACGTGACGAAGCTGGATGAGAACCTCGCCGCGGAGCTCGATCGGCAAGCTCCGCTGCGGCCGAGGGACCCGGCCGAACGGCCCAGGTTGTCCCTTTCGGCTGCCCGTGCCGAGGTTCTGCGCGGTCTGGAGCGGCATTTCGAAACGAGTACTCTCCTCGCCGAAGTATGCGACAGCGTGGAAGGCAGCCACACGGTATCGGCAACGACCCTCCGGAAATCGCTGCAGGAGTTCGCGGATACGGTCACGCTCGACGCCGACCTGCTCCCCATGATCGTGAGCATGCAGAGGACGAGAAACGAGTACATCTTCGATCACTGCGTCAACGCGGCCCTCATGAGCATGACGATAGCATTCCAGCTCGGAATGACACCGGAGCAGCTCA
>CAYMME010000544.1:0-5675 GCA_964391465.1 uncultured Planctomycetales bacterium | reverse complement strand
GGCTTGGCGTCCGGGGACTTGCTAGACGTGCAGGGCGAGGATGACGGTGATGGCCGTGCCGGTAAGGTACTCCTGCCGAAGATCCACCGCGGCCTCGATCAGGCCGAGTTCGCCCAACCATTCCACGACCACCCGAGCGTTGGCCAGGAGCAAGACGGCTCCGACCACCACGATGACGACGAGTTTTCTGCGTCCGAGCGTCACGACGCACCTCTCTTTCCACAGCCAAGCATAGCGCAGCGAACGCCATCGCGCAAGCCCTTTTCCCTGGTCACAAAGATGGATTGACGCAAGTGGAGCACTGGCGCGCAGTTACGATCGAAGAAAACTGGGGGCCAGGGGGCTAACCCGATGGTGGCAACGTCGCGAACTTGCGGCCGACTCAAGCTGTCCCACTCGGGGCAGCACGGTTCTACGATCCTGCTGCTCGTCGGGGTTAGTGCCGCATGGAGAGCGCCCGGATCGACGGCAGGATGCGGGCGATAACCGCAACGTCGTACGGGAACCCGACGAGCAATGACGCCCTCGGTAGCCTCCCCTCCGTCCGTGACTGCCCGGTTGGCCACGGTGCCCGGACGGATGCCCTTTTTCAGGGCGAGGTCTTCGGTTCAAATCCGGCCTTCGACGCGGGACCCGGTGGTCGGAGCGATGTAAAAAAACCGACGCACCGCAGGCCGCCAATCCACGTTGCACCGAGAACCTGGTCAATGCGGGCGGCTCGCGCACGGGGGGGCAGATTGATCAAAGACCCCGGCCCCGGAGGTGCCTCGCCTCGTGTACCTCGACGAGCGGCGTTCGCAGGGCAAATCGCTTGTCAATGTCGAGTCGCAGGTAATGCGGAGAGCCCCGTCGAAGAGGGTCAGGAATCGGCCCAAAGGGGCATTGCTGGGTCGTGCACGCGGCATTATCACCGGGATCTGCGGAATGCAGCTGTTCGATCCTTCGGCTTGTAACGTCCCGACCTCGTCTGCGGCGATGCCGTGCAAGCAAGCGTTCGCCCCGTAATCCCGTAATCCACAGGTTGGCGTCAAGATACACGTCAGTAGTGGGCACGGACTCATGTCCCAGCCAAAGGGCGAAGGGAAGCTACTGGTTATGCCGAGCCATGGAATGCGGAAGCCCCCTTCCCGTCAGCTCTCGACGGTATTCGGGGCCAACGCAGCCGCTGAGCTCAGCATAACCTTGTCAATTGGATGGGGCAGCGATCATGTGCTTGGGCGCGCGGCTGTCGACGAGAGTGACGTGGGATCGCAAGCTCACACATCCGGCCGGACACACTGCCGCGCTCCACGTTCTGAGTGCAACTTGAGGGCAACCTGTGTTCATCGTACGCACGCACGCGGCGCCGGACGCCCTACGCGGCCGTCACGCGCAACGCCTCGTTGAGCGCGGTCTGCCCCGCAGTCGTGCTTGGTGTGCTTCCCGCACGTATCTCTGGCTGTCCGCTGTGTCATCATTCGGCGACAAGCACAGCGCTACTGCCTGTGGCCTGTTCTTCGGGGGATCGCCACGATCGACAGGCCGTAGGCGCCGGCGATAAGGTAGAGCAGGAAGCGTAGGCCGGTCACCATGCTTAGGTACTCAAGCACGCCGCCGCAGACGCCGCCCAGGACGTTGGACCCGAGCGCGTGGGCCGGGTCTCCCGTCCGCTTGAACGAGTGGGCGAACACGATGCCGGAAAAGAACAAGGGCAGAGCCGTTACCCCACCGACGACCAGCAGCCGCTGCGTGAGCGTCTCGCCCACGAATTCCTGCAACGGCACGACGAGGTTCTGGCCGATCGCCGCAAACAACCCCACGTAGGCCAGCCAGATCGGCACCGCCCGCACGGCGTGCATCACCAGACACGCCAGCAAGGCCATGGCCAGAATCGACAGGAACACCACCGCGTTCACGTACCACGTCGAACCGAACGCCAACGCGACGGTCGTCACGTTCTTGGTCTCCAGGAGCATGAACCCGGCCCCCAGGAAGAAGAAGTGCAGGTTCGGCATCCCCGCCTTCCCCGTCGCGGCCCGCAACCCGACGACCGACGCCGCCAGCACGAGCCCGAGCGTCAGCAGGTACTCCCTGGGGATCGACCGCCCCTTCGCGTAGACGAACGGCCAGTCGTCCGTGCACAGGACCGCCGCGCGGTTGACCGGCCTCGGCCGGACCGCCAGCCCCGTCGCCACCTTGCCCGGCCCCGATACGTACACCACCCCCACCGTCGGCACCCCGTGCTCGTGCATGACGATCGGCTCGGCCCCGTACTCGGCCCGCAGCATCTCGTAGAACCGCTCGCGGATCCACGGCATCCCGCCGGCAAACGCCGTCACCTGCACGCCGTCCGGGGCGAGCAGCCGCTTGGCCTCCCGGAACGACTCCAGCGTGAACACGTACGAGTCCAGACGCAGCGATGAGAACGCGCTGAACAGCCGGTGCGAGTCGAGCAGCGCGAACACCACCACGTCGTAGCCGGGCTGGGCGTAGTGGAAGAAGTGGCGCGCATCGTCGACGTACACGCGGACCCGCGGATCGTCGTACGGCCGCTCCGGGTGGCGACGCCTGCCGATGTCCACGATCGTCGGATCGATATCCACCACGTCGACGCGCTCGGCCCCGTGACGCAAGGCGGCGGCCGCGTCGTTCCCCGTGCCGCCGCCGACGATCAGCACCCGCCGTGCGCCAGGTTTCAGGCGAAACGCAAGGTCGTACTGGTCCCGCAGCGGCCTGAGACTCGGGTACTGGGCCACGGTTGCGTCCGAGAGGTTCACCGGCCGCTGGTAGAAGTCGTCGTTGATTCGCACGTTGAACCCGACCTCGGGTGAGAGGCGGACGGCGTTGCCACCGGTGCGGGTGATCGGCGACAGCGCGGACACCGATGCCGGGTCGGTGTCGACGTACATCGGAGCCACATCGACCTTGTGATACGGCGACCAGATCGTGCCCCGGTCCACGTTCCAGACCAAGGCTGCGGTCAACACGGCGATCCCGGGGGTCAGCCACCGCACCATCCGATGATCGAGCACGAGCGGCGTAACCAGCAGCAGGCCGAGCAAGAACCACACCCATGCGGGCAGCCCGAACCAGGCGTTCAATGAAAAGGCCACGATGCCGGCCATCGATCCCAGCAGGTTGGCCGCATAGTCCAGCAGCGGCGCTTCCTTACCGAAGCATCGCCCGATGGCTTGGCCGAACGGGACGAACGCGGCCGCGATGGCGATGTAGAAGACCACCAGCGTGTAGTACAACGGAGCGTGAGTCGCTCCCCGACCCTCGTACTCGAGGAAGAGGAAGTTCTCGACATCGCCTCGGGGGTACACCCACACGCCCTTGAAGAACAGCGACAACAGTACGAGCACCAGGATGCCCGGTGCGGCCCAGCGGACGGCGTCGAACCGCGATGAGGCCAGCAGCATCCCAACGCCCATGCCGAAGAAGCAGGCGATCAGGACGAAGTTGGTGAAGTAGGCGATCACCCGCACCTGACCCGGAATCCACCGGATCACGGCAAGCTCGAAGTAGAGCATCAGGAACGATGCGACGAACAGGATCAGACGGGAGCGGCGGACGCTGGGATTGATCGGCTTGTCCATCTTGTGGTGTCGGGGGTAACGGTGTTCAGGAGGCAATCGTATCGCCAACGCCGTGCGTAGGAAAGCAACGGGGGCTGCCTGTTCCGCCGGCCGTGGGAGCCCGAGGACGGTCTGGCCGCCGGGGTCCTGCCGGATGCGGAACAGCGTCGCGGCATCGGCGTACGCCAGCGCGTTACGGAGCATGATGTGCTGGACAGTGGCGGCAATCTCCCTGCCGCTCATCGTCGTTGAGCAAAATCCGTCGCTTGCCGAGCCTCTCCCGCAGGATCTGGTTCTCCGTGCGGAGGTACTCGATCACCTGTTGCAGCTGGCGATTCACCCACCTCGCCAGGATCAAATGCGCTAGGTGCCACGGCTGCAATACGAAGCTCATGCTCTATTCCTATCCTGACCGGCCCGAGCCAGCAGCTTCCCACGGTGGCGATGAGCCTTCAATCGGCCAAGACGGGCACGGGGTGAGCACGCGCAACTCACCGGCACATCGGTGCTTGCAGGGGAGCGGAGTCTTTGGACCATACGGGCGTGTGGGCGCCATGGTTGCCGTTCGCGTTGCCGCAGTGCTGGCCCTTCTGTTGGTGGGTGGCCGTGGTCGTCGACCACCATTCGCGACGCGCGATGAGCTTTATCGCCTTCTCGAAGCAGCCCCAGTGTAAGCGCCCGACCAACAGGGCGTTGACGGCGGGTTGATGACAGAGCACTGGCGGTCCGGGCAAGGATCCGGCCGCGCAAGTGTGGGGGGAGGAGGCTACGCCGCAGGCTGAGCCTGCGGGAAGGGTGTGGGACCGAATCGCTTCTTCCACTCACGCGGAATGAGTTCGTGAGCGCGGCGGGACGGGTGGGTGTTGATTCGCATCAGCACATCTTGCAGGTAGGCGAACGGATCCACGCCGGCAAGCTTGCACGAGACGATTACACTGAACAGGATAGCCGCGTTTTCGGCCCCGCCCTCGCTGCCGGCAAAGAGCCAGTTTTTCCGGCCGATCACCAGTTGCTTGATCTGGCGCTCGGAGTGGTTGTTGTCGATCGACAGGCACGGCGCCTCGGTGTACCGGTTCAGCGCCTTCCAGTTGTTCAGGGCGTAGGTGATCGCCTTGCCCAGCGCGCTTCTCGGAAGCACGATCAGGGACAGCCGATCCAGTTCGGCCCGCAGACGTGCCAGTCGACGCCGGGCATATCGCTGCCGCCAGGCCAGCCGCCGCTCGGGCGAGACGCCCATCGCCTTCGCACGACGCTCCACCGCGTACAACCGGCCGATCAACTTGAGGATGTGCGCCGCTTCCGGTCCGTACGATGACTGGGCGTCGAAGAACTTCCGCCGAGCATGAGCCCAGCACGCAACCTCCGTGACGCCGTTCGCATAGATCCGATCGTAGCCACTGAATGCATCGGCTTGCAGGTACCCTTGATAGCCCTTCAGGAACGACGCCGGACCGTCGCGCTTCCGCGAGTTCGTGAAGTCGAACACCACGTCGTCGCGATCCCCGATGTACACCCACATGTATCCCTTTCGGGATCCCACCGGCTTCACCGCGGGGTCCAGCACCGTGATCGGCGTGTCATCCGTGTGCACCTTGCGCGACCCCATCACGTGCGACTTCATCACGTCCACGATCGGCGACAGCACCGAGGCCGTGTAGGTTACCCAGTCACACATCGTCGATCGCGGAACCTCCAACCCATACCGCCGGTAGATCTGCTGCTGGCGGTACAGCGGAAGATGATCGGCAAACTTGCTCGTGATCAGGTGGGCCAGGAAGCCCGGCCCCGGAATCCCCTTGTCCATCGGACGCGGCGGAAGCTCACCGACACTGACGTGACCTTCGCACCGCCGGCAGGCGTACTTGAAGCGCACGTACTGGTTCACAAAGAACTTCGCGGGGACCACATCGAGCTCTTCGGTCACCTCGCGGGCAAAGACCGTCTTGGCCTTCCCGCAGCACGGACAGGTCAATTCCTCGTCGGGTGGGTGAATCTCGTGGGTGTGACGCGGCAGATGCGCCGGCAGCGGGCGACGGCCCCGATGACGTGACCGCCGCCGCCGTGGTGAAGGCGTCTCCTCGTCCTCTTCCGACGCCGGCTCCGGTTCCCCTTCGTCCT
>CAYMME010000543.1:0-5727 GCA_964391465.1 uncultured Planctomycetales bacterium | reverse complement strand
GCGGCACAGAGCTGGCTCGTCTACCAGCGGCAAGCCGGTACCGAGGGCCAGCGGGATTACGTGGAACAGTCTCTCGACCTCGCCACCGTCGATGCGAAGGTGCTGCTCGCGACGACGAAGATCACGATGGGCGAGCTGATGAACCTCGAAGTGGGGGACGTCCTGCGTACCGAGAAGCTCGCCTCGACCGAGTTGGTCATGCAGGTCGAAGAGAAGAACAAGTTCGCCGGGCGGGCGGGGCAGTTCCGCGGCAAGCGGGCGCTGCGCATCACCCGGGAGGCCGAGCCCGAAGAAATCGCCTAGTCGACGGTACCATCCGATCCATGCGGCGGCTATACTAAATGATTCCCCGCGAGGGGCGTTCCCGAGCCCCACACGTGGGGGTGGAGTCAACGAGAGGCACAGCGCATGCCGGAGGAACAGGCACAACCAAGTCCCGATGCCGACAAGGACAACGGAACCGCCGTTGCCCCGCCGCCGGCCAAGAAGGGGAAGGCGGCGCCGAAGCGCGCTGTCCGTCCCGGCAAGCCCAAAGACGGACGGCTTCCGCCGTTCAAGGTGATCCTGCACAACGACGACGTGAACGAGGCGTTCCACGTCGCGCGGACGATCGTGCGGTTGACGCCGCTCGGACCCAGCGAGGCGATGGAGAAGATGTCCGAGGCGCATCTGCGCGGCGCAGCGCTTCTGCTCGTCACTCACCGGGAGCGTGCGGAGCTCTATGTCGAGCAGTTCGCCAGTTGCGGTCTGACGGTCACCGCCGAGCCGGACGCCTGATACACGTGGTGAGCGCGACCATTCTGCTGGAGTCGACTCGCGCCATGCCGATGGATGAGATCGAGTTCGAGTGTGAAGAGAAGATGGAGCGGGCCGTCGGCTTCTTCCGTGGCGAAGTCCGCGCGGTTCGCACCGGTCGGGCGTCGACGGCGCTGGTCGAGCACGTGCGGGTGAATGTCGAAGCCTACGGCGGCCCGATGGACCTTCGCGACCTGGCCCACCTCTCGGCCCCCGAGAGCAGCATGATCGTCGTCAAGCCGTACGATGGGTCGATCATCAAGGACATCGAGCGGGCCATCCAGAACTCGGAGGTCGGGATCACGCCCGCCAGCGACGGGAAGGTGATTCGACTGCCCGTCCCGCCGCTCTCGGGCGAGCGCCGACAGCAACTGGTCACGCAAGTCAAGAAGATGGCCGAGGCGCAGCGTGTGGCCGTCCGCAACGCCCGGCGCGAGGCCAACAAGCAGATCGACGCCGAGAAGAAGGACGGCACCCTCACCGAAGACGACGCCGACCGCTGCAAGGAAAACGTCCAGGATCTCACCAAAACCTACGAGAAGCAGATCGACGAGACCCTCGACGCCAAGACCCGAGAGATTCAGGCCGTATAGCGCAGCACCCCAAAGCCATCGCCACCCATTCAATTCAGAACCGCGCCCGTGAGGAAGCGGCCTTTGCGGAATGTGTCATCGCTTCTCCCTCACGGTTGAGGTTCGGAGAACCGCCCTCTGCCTGAGACACCACACCAGCCCTCGCTTGGCCACGTCATGACAGGTCACTTCCCCAAAGGGTTGTTCAGGAACTGCCGGTGGCAGCCGGCGCACAAATCGAAGCGCAGGCGGCGGTAGACCTGGTCTTCGACTTCGTCGGGGTTTGCCCGGTGAAGCTCCTCGATGACGGCGTCGATTTCTGCGGCGTGATCCTTGCGCAGGTCTTCTTCGGAGAACACGAGCGGCGTGTCGGCGGCGTAGGCCTCGATGGAGACAATGAATCGCTCGGGCGCGTTCGGCTCGAGCGCCCGCCCGCACTTGTCGCAGCGAAAGCTGATCATGCGCGAGACAGCTCCGCGAGCCGGGCCAACACCTTCGCGCTCTCGCCGGAGTCGACGGCGTCGGCCGCTCGGTTCAGGCCGTCGGGCATGTCGGTCGCCACGCCCGCCACGACGAGAGCCGCGGCCGCGTTGAGCAGGGCGTGATCGCGGCGCGGGCCGCCGGTGCCGGCGAGGATGTCGCGTACGGCTTGCGCCGATTCGGCCGGCGAACCGACGACCAGATCGTCCGGAGTGGCCGGCGACAGCGACAGCTCCGCCGGTTCGATGGATCGTGTGGTTACAGTGCCGTTCGACACCTCGGCCACGTGGGTCGGGCCCGTGATGGTCAGATCGCACAGGCCGTCGTGACCGTGGACGACCATCGCCCGTTCTGCGCCGAGCCGGGCCAGCACGTCGGCGATCAACCCCACCATCTCCGGGCGGTTGACCCCCAGGACTTGCCGGCGGGCGCCGGCCGGGTTCGTCAGCGGGCCGAGGAGGTTGAAGATCGTGCGGACCTTCAACAGCTTGCGCACCGGCACCGCGTACTTCATGGCGGGATGCAGGTTCGGTGCGAACAGAAACGCGATCCGCACCTCGGCCAGGCACCGCTCGAGCACCGGCACCGGAGCGTTGATGTTCACGCCGAGTGCGTCGAGGACCTCGGCACTGCCCGAGACCCGCGTGTTGGTGCGGTTGCCGTGCTTGGCTACGGTCGCCCCGGCTGCGGCCGCGATGACCGCGGCCGTGGTCGAGACGTTGAACGTCGACACACCGTCGCCGCCGGTGCCGCACGTGTCGATGCAGGACGCGTCGCAACGCACGGGCGTGACCACCTGCCGCATTGCCTCGGCGGCGCCGACGATTTCGTCGACCGACTCGCCTTTCGTCGCCAACGCCGCAAGCAACGCGGCCATCAGCGGCTCGGGCACCTCACCACTCATGATTTGCGTGAACAGCTCGCGGGTCTCCTCACGCGAGAGGTCCTGCCCGGAGGTGATCTTGGTCAGCAACTCAGTCATAGCATTTCGACCTCCGCACCCGCCGCGGGACGGGTGATCGTGATCTTCGCGGATTTCGCGAAGCTCGGATCATAGTGGGTTCGGACCGCACTACTCAATTGGTCCACTGCGTCGGCGGCGACCACGGCCACGACGCAGCCACCGAAGCCGCCGCCGCTCATCTTCGCGCCCCGGACGCCGTCAACGGCGATCGTCACGTCGACCAATGCGTCCAGCTCTTCACACGAAACCTCGTAGTCGTCGCGCAGCGACGCATGCGACTCGGTCATCAGCCGGCCGAACCGTTCGGCGTCGGCCGCGCGCAGGGCCTCGACGCCGTCGAGAACGCGCGTGTTCTCGGTCACCACGTGTCGACAGCGCCGCAGTGCGAGCGGATCGAGTTCGTTGCCGTGGCGGTCGAGCAACGCGACTGAGACATCGCGCAGCGCCGTGACTTCGGGCGCATGCCGCTGGAGCGCCTCGACGCCGGTCCGACACTGCGCTTGCCGCAACGGGTACTCGCTCTTACTTAGCTCGTGCTTGGTCTGCGTGTCGAGGATGGCGATGACGCACGGGTCGGGCAGGAAGGGCACATGCTCGAACGCTCGCGAACGGCAGTCGAGAAACAGAACGTGGCCCGCGCGCGAGCAGACGGATGCGAACTGGTCGAGAATGCCGCAAGGCGAGCCGGCGAACTCGTGCTCGGCCTGACGGGCGAGCAACGCCAGCTCCACGTCGTCCATCTGTTCGTCGGCGAGGGCCAGCAGCGTCTTGGCCGCTGCAACCTCGAGGGCGGCCGACGACGAGACGCCGCCTCCCGCGGGCAGGTCGGAGTCGATCAGCAGGCCGGCCGCGGGCAGGGTCAGACCCCGCTCGGCGAGCAGCACCGCCACCCCGAACACGTAGTTGGTCCAGATTGGTGTGAAGGTCTGCCCGGGCGGCCGGTTTCCGCCGAGTGCCTCCAGCGGCTGCACTGCCGTCTCATTCATGAGCGTCGAGTGCAGAGCTAGCGTGCGGTCCTGACGCGGGGCAGCCTGGATGACGATCGCCTGCTCGGTGGCCACGGGCAGGACGTATCCGTCGTTGTAGTCCGTGTGCTCGCCGAGGAGCGTTGCCCGTCCGGGGGCGCGGAGGCGCACGGTGGGCCGCGATCCGTCGAATCGGGCAGCGAAATCAGATTGCAGCGACACAGCGTTGACCACAGCAGGATCCGGGCTGATAATTGATCGCCAACTCTATGGCGATGCGGGTGAGCGTGCAACATGGCGACACCGATCCTGATTGACACCGACATGGGCGTGGACGATGCGGTGGCCGTCAGCCTCGCGCTCGGGGCCGAAACGCTCGATGTGGTGGGCATCGCTTCGGTCGGCGGCAACGTCAACGCCGAGCAGGCGACGACGAATATCGCCCGGCTTGTGCGCGCACTGGATTCGCCCGAGCGGCCGCGCGTCGCTCGCGGGTGCGATCAGGACGAAGCTGATCTCGAGGATGCAACGCACATCTTCGGCGCCGACGGCTTCGGTGAGGTCGACGCCGCCCCCGCGGACGACCTGGTGATCGAGTCCGTCGAAGATCTCTACAACGATCTGTTGGATCGTCACGCGGGTGAGTTGGTGATTGTGGCTATCGGCCCGCTGACCAACTTGGCCCGTCTGCATGAGGGCGATCCGACGCTGCTGGGCAAGGCCGCGAAGATCGTCGTCATGGGCGGGGCCGTGTGGTGCAAGGGCAACGTCACGCCGACCGCCGAGTTCAACTTCTATCGAGACCCGGCGGCCGCGGACTGCGTGTTGAAAGTTGACGTGCCCACGACACTGGTCCCGCTTGACGTGACGCGGCAGGTGGCGATGGATGAATCGCACGTCGCCCACCTCGTCGCCAGCGGCACGAAAGCGGGCGACTTCCTGGGCCGAATCATTCCCTTCGCCCTCGGCGCGGGAGGAGACGACCAGACCGGACGATTCCTGGTGCACGACGCCCTGGCCGTGGGGACGTTGCTCTGGCCCGAGTTGTTCATGGGCACCGTCGTAGGCCTCGACGTCCAAACAGACGGAAAGGAAAGAGGCCGCTGCACCCCCGGCGTAGGCAACCAAGCCGCCCACCGCGTTTCCGTCTCCATGTCCATCAAGTCCGTCGACTTCCTAGAAAACCTCCTCGAATCCCTCTGCCGCGAACGATTCGTGGTGTAGCGCTGCGTCGCCGTGTATTGGCAGGAACTCCCGAAACGGCAACGGAGTCGAGCTCAGCACACTGTCTGTCGGACGCTACGCAACGGAGGCAACCAGCCCTGAAGGGGCGCGGGGTGGTTAGCCTAGGGCGTAAGCCCTAGGATTAGGGTACAGAAACATAATCGAGCCCCGAAGGGGCGACGCATCGGAGACCGCGTCATGGGACAAACGTTCTCACGGATGCTGGCGCACGTGATCTTCTCGACGAAGGGTCGGCGCCGGTTCATCACGCCGGATCTCAAGGAAAGGCTGTGCCCATACATCACAAGAATGGTCCAGGCCGAATTCGGCCACCCGCTGAGAATCAACTGTACCGACGACCATCTGCACCTGCTCCTGGACATGAAGACCGCGGTCGCCCCTGCGACCATGCTGCGCGTGATCAAGGCGAACTCGTCGGGCTGGATCCACAAGACCTTCCCCCAACACGCCGCCTTCGCATGGCAATCCGGCTACGGCCTGTTCTCCATCGGCGAATCGCAACGCGACCACGTCATCGAATACATCAAGAACCAGGAGGCGCATCACCGAAAGAGAACCTTCCAGGAGGAATTCCTGGACTTCCTGAGACGGTACAACATCGACTACGATGAGCGATACATCTGGGACTGACGCGGGTGAGCCGACAACCGGAGCGTCAGAGGGTAAGGGAGAGGCCGGGGGTAGCCGGCCACTCCCTCCCCGTTGT
>CAYMME010000542.1:0-5733 GCA_964391465.1 uncultured Planctomycetales bacterium | reverse complement strand
GCCGTGGTACTTGTGGTCGAGGCTGCCGCGGTAGTAGGTGGCGTAAAGCGCACGGATGTCACCGATCGCGCCGGCGCGGATCTGCTCGGCCACCGCCCGCAGCGCCGGATCGTAGCGCCAGCAGAAGCCGGACACGATGGCCAGGTTCTTCTTGCGGGCCACTTCGGCCGATTCCAGCACGCTGCGCACACCGGGCGCGTCGATGGCGGAGGTGATCTCGACGAACGCGTGTTTGCCCGCTTTCACCGCGGCCTCGAGGTGCTGTGGGCGAAAGCCGGGAGGCGTGGCGAGCAGCACGACATCGACATCGCTGTCGATCACCTTCCGGAAACCGTCGAAACCGATGAAGCAGTGGTCCGGGCTCACCTTGACCTTCTCCGGCACCTCCTTCTCGAGCACGTCGAGGCTCTTCTGCAACTGGTCGTCGAACACGTCACCCATGGCGGCCATTTCGACATTGTCGTCGGCGCGCAGGGCCTCCACGGTGGCGGCGGTTCCGCGTCCGCCGCATCCGATCAGGCCAACCTTCAGCGTTTCGCCTTTGCCTGCGGCGGAAGCCGGCGCCGGAGAGCCGATCTGAGAAGCCAACGCTCCGCCGACGGCGGCGGCCGCGGACGAATGCAGGAACGCGCGACGAGAGGTCGTCGAGTCGTGGGTTTGGTCCATGGCGTTACTCCTTCGCGTTGGATGCGTGCGGTCGATCGAGTTCGTCGTTCGTCTCGGCGACAAACGCCTGGTACAGCTTCAACGGTTGCGACAGTTCGTCGTCGAGGGGTGTGACCGCCAAGCGCACCCTCACGGTTCGTTCATCATTTGGCAACAAGTCGTCTCCGAACAGCGACAGATCGAAGGCGCTGTAGGTCGTCAGTCGGTCGGCGTCGTTGTCGGCATGATAGCGCGTGCTGATCGCGTAGCAGTCGCGCGGGCGCGCCATGAGCACGACCCCCAGTTGCCCGTCCGGATCGACCAGGAAAGCCAGGCAGTGTGCGTAGTGCCGCACGGGGCACATCTGGACCGTCGGCGTGCCTCGCTCGGTGCGCTCCCACCGGCCGTCGACGCACAACCGGGCCGCGTGGGCGTCTCGCGGAAACACCACGACCGTACCGCGAAACACGTCGTTCACCGTGGGAACGACGAGGCCCGGCGCTTTGCGCGTGCCGGGCTCGAGGTGGACATGCGGCCGCAACACCTTGTCGAAGTAGCTGGACATGAACAGCTCGTAGCCGCTATACGCCGCCTCCGATCGCACGGTCACCGTCACATCGACGGCATTCGGCTCGACCACCTCGTAGCGCGCCGTGAGCTCGGCCTTGTGCGACTCGGTCGCGGCCCACTTCACCTCGGCCCAATTGGGCCCGTGCGTCGTCGTGCGCTTCATGCTCCGCGGCTGATCCATGGCGTGGTTGACCGACATGAGCTTGAAGAGATTGAGCGCGGAGTACCTTGGGTCAATCACCTGCCTTCCCGTGCGTTTGTCGACCAGCCGCGTGACGCCGTGGTACGCGCCGTCCAACCGAATCGTTCCTTGAATCTGCTGCGTCTCGAAGTCGAAGCGGTCTCCGGAGTCGTTCGGTCGAAGGGGCGACGTGGAACGCGTCGTGTCGGCGCCCGACGCGGCCATCACGATCAGAATCGTCGCTGCGGCATACGCTTGCATGGTCTTGACCTCAACCCGGTTAGCGTTTTCGTCTGTCCTGACGGCCCTGAACCGGCTCGCTCTTCATCCACTTCTCTTTCTTCTCTCGATCCGACGGCTCGCGCAGCGGACGCACGACGCGGAAGCCGACGTGCAGGGCGTCGGTGTGATACCAGATGCTCTGCGGCTTCTGCGAATCCTGCCGTTTCCACGACGGATCCGACTGGCCGCGTGCGGCGCTGCGGAGCATTTCCGGATCATCGTCCCACGAACCGCCGCGCACGACGCGCGGGTACAGCTTGGTGGGAATCACGAGTGGATCGCGGACCACCTTCCCGCTCGACACCGCGCCATGGTCGGGGGTGTACTGGTCCAGCACCCACTCGGCAACATTGCCGTGCATGTCGTACAGGCCCCACGGGTTGGGCTTCTTGGTGCCGACCTTGTGGTACCGATCGTCGCCGTTACGGAAATGCCAAGCGTAGTCGTCCAGCTTCGCCGGATCATCGCCGAAGTGATACGCGGTGGTGGTGCCGGCCCGGCAGGCGTACTCCCACTCCGCTTCGGTCGGCAGGCGGTAGTAGCGTCCGGTCTTGGCGGTGAGCCATTCGCAGTACGTCTTGGCCGCCAGTTGGGTCATGCAGATGGCCGGATAGCCCGTCTTGCCCATACCGAACGTCATGTCGAGGTAGGGGGACGAGGGGCGGGTCACCGCGTCGGCGATCTTGTCCAGCGGCGTAGCTTCCCGGCCGGTGCGTTCTCGCTTCTTGGCGTCCAGCATGAACGACCAGATCTCGCAGGCGTCCCAGGTGACCTCGTGCGTACTCATCCAGAACGGCTCGACCGCGACCTGGTGCTGCGGTCCTTCGTCCTTGTTGCGGCCATTTTCCGTCGCCGGACTGCCCATCGTGAACTGCCCGCCGCGAATCGGCACCATGTCGAAGGTCACGTCGGTGTCGGAGATGACTTCCGTGTAGGGCTTCATCCGGCCTTGCGTCGTGGCATCCGCGTCGGGGATTCGTAGCACGAGTCTCTTCGCCGCGGGCTTGTCGGCGCAGGCGCCCGCCGCGGCCAGGAACAACGACAGGAGTACGAGACACGCGACTTGCCGGCGCGTCGACAGCCGAGCTACGCTGTGCATGAGGCGCGTTTCGTGCGCGCTGACGATCGAGGACCGGACTCGGGGTGCAGCAATGACAGGCTTGGCGACAGCGTGGTTGATCACGTGGGCCACCTTGGGGGTGCCGCCCGGCAATGAGAAGACCGAGGAAGCCGGGCTTCGCCGCTTCGAGTTCACCCAAGTTCAAATGGGCGTACCGTTTCGGTTCGTACTGTACGCGCAGAGCGAGCGGAATGCGACTCTTGCCGCCGACGCAGCGTTCGCTCGGGTCGAGCAGCTCAACGGAGTCATGAGCGACTACGACGAGCACAGCGAACTCTCCCGGCTCTCGGCCACCGGGGGCAGCGGCAGGGCCGTGCCGCTGAGCGAAGACTTGTGGCTCGTGCTCAGTCGGTCGCAAGACCTCGCGCGCCGATCCGACGGGGCGTTCGACGTAACTGTCGGACCGTTGGTTCGTTTGTGGCGCCGGGCCCGACGAACGAAGAAGATACCGTCGAACGAGCGGCTTGCGGAGGCCCGGCAAGCGGTGGGATACGAGTATCTCGAACTCGATCGCGAGCACCGCACGGCCACGCTGCTCCGGCCCGACATGCGGCTGGATTTGGGCGGCATCGCCAAGGGCTATGCCGTCGATGAGGCCTTGGCCGTGCTGCGAAACAAGGGCGTCACGCGGGCGCTGGTCGACGGCGGCGGCGACATCGCCGTCGGAGACGCGCCACCGAACGAAGCCGGCTGGCGGATCGGCATCGCCCCGTCGGAAGCGAAAGCCCCGCCGAGTGCGTTTCTGACCCTGAAGAACCAGGCCGTCGCCACGTCGGGCGACGCCTGGCAGCACGTGGTGATCGACGGCAAGCGCTACTCGCACATCGTCGACCCCAGGACCGGCCTGGGACTCACCGATCGCAGCAGCGTGACGGTAGTCGGCCCGAACTGCATCACCGTCGACGGCCTGGCGTCGGCCGTGAGCGTCATGGGCGCAGAGGCCGGCATCGCGTTGGTGGAAAGCACACCCGACGTAGCCGCCTTCGTCGTGCGCAACGTGAACGGCGAACCGGAAACGCACGCTTCGCGGCGGTGGAAGGATCTGCACGTGGAGCGCAAGCGCTAGCGTGGCATCTCAGAGTCCGCGAGGCGCATCCCAACGACGACCCTCGCGGCAACGTGTCGGGAGTGTGCAGCGACTGCGGCGTGGGCGAGCGGCATTGTCGCCAGCCGTCGTGATCGTGGTACGATGTCCGGCACGCATCGACTCCACCGGCCTCGCCGCGAGAACCGGGCGACCGCATCGGCGTAGAACCTGGCGGGAGGGAAGGACCAGAGGGATCCGATCAGCGTGACCACATCCGAGACCATCACCAAGCCGACCATGTACTGCCGCAAGTGCTGGTATGTGCTTGATGGGCTGGCAGAGCATCGGTGCCCTGAGTGTGGAGAGCGGATATGATGACATGCTTTCTTGACATCGTCGTACTCGCTTTCCTTATCGCGTTGTTGGGCAGCCGTGCGCTTCGACGAACGATGTCAAAGAACGGCAGGTTGTTTGTGACCGGAGCGGTCATCCTTGCCGCGCATGTGTTGGATGCGATCTTGATAGCAGCCACTCACAATGCTCCAGGAGGGATTTACTATGACACCGAAGGGTATTTTGTCGTAGTTCCATTGTACCTTGCGCTGCCCGCAAGTTTGCCGTTCTTCATCGCAGCAGTCGTCCTTCGTAAGCCGCGCCGAACGCTTGGCATCTGTGTCAAGTGTGAGTACGACCTCACCGGCAACGTCTCCGGTGTGTGCCCGGAGTGCGGTACGGCGGTTGATGGCAACGTGGATGCGGACAGTGCGGAGCACGTAAAATGAGAATCCCAGCTGTAGGCGGTTCAACCATTGCGGTCGCTTGTGGCTTCGTGATTGTTGGCTGCGGTCCGATCGATCCAGTGATGAATTGGGAGGTGTACGAAGCTGCCGTCGGAAATGGGTCTACTGTCAGGATCGAGACTGCGAGAGTCGGGCCATTGCAGCAGTCTGGTGAGTACCTGCACCCGCGAATAGTCTTCCGGGAGCCTTCCGGCTCATCACTTGTGCTGGATCTTTACTCGAACGATCCCAAGGACTATTGCCTCACCCGAAAAGACCAGCACGGGAACGAGTCGCAATTAGAGTTGTGCTGTGTCTACCGCGGATCCAGGGCCCCGGCCAACGGAGCGAGCAACCTGAACCACGAGGCACACCGCTCACAGTCGGATCACCGGCAGGACGACCCATGATCCGCAAGACCCTCCTCGTCATCTCGGTTGTGCCGCTCGTGGGGTCGGTGGGGTTGTGGGTGGCCAGCTACGCTATGGCGGCGATTGAGGGTGCAGCCAAAGACTCAGGTCATGGGTACACGCAGAATGCGCGCTATGGCGGCGATTGAGGGTGCAGCCAAAGACTCAGGTCATGGGTACACGCAGAATGCGGATGGGGTCAGAGCGCATTTAGTCGTTAGCGAGCGTTCCTTAGTGACTAAATGCGCTCTGATAATCATCTAGGCCTTCCCGTCAGGGGGTATCCTGTTGGCGAGTTGATTCGCTTGCTCGTCAGAGGACCCTTACTGAAAGGAAGGCCGAATGACACTGTATGCAGGGATCGATCTTCATTCAAACAACAACGTGATCGTAATCGAGGACGAGAAGGAGCAGGTGGTGTTGCGGAGGCGGCTCGCGAATGAGTTGGCGACGGTGCTGGCGGCGCTGGAGCCGCATCGGGAGGCGTTGGCCGGGGTGGTGGTGGAATCGACGTACAACTGGTACTGGCTGGTGGATGGTTTGCAGGATCACGGGTAAGCCTTGATCCTGATGGGTGACTGGTGCGTGCCTGCGGCATAGCATCGAACCAGAGAAAACCAGGGCGCGTACCGCAGACGATGAGCGGCCCATGCGGCGGAAGAACGGTAAGCGTCCGGCGAACCACGGGCGAGCTCGGCGCGGCGATCGGCCGCCTACCG
>CAYMME010000541.1:0-5745 GCA_964391465.1 uncultured Planctomycetales bacterium | reverse complement strand
CCCCCGAGTGGAAACCGAATCCCCGGCCGTCACCCTCGCAGTCGATGACGCACGCGCCCGGGTCGCCGCTGGCCGAACGGACGGTGATCAGCTTGCCGCCGAAGTCGAGATTCTTATTGCCCGCGCCCATGTATACGCCGTCGACCACCACGACCTCATCGCCGCCCACGGCCGCATCGATGCCGGCTTGGATCGTCTCATGGTCAAAGCCGCCGCCCGGACCGACGGTGATCGTGTCGCCCAGAAGAGCCTCCGGGCGCGCGAGTCCGCCAATCAGAAAGGCCAGAGCCGAAAGCCCCCAGACGGTTGGTATAATGCGGTGTGCTTGCATGAAGTCTGCCTCCGTTTCAAAGGTCCATGGGCGCCCGTCGGGCCTGCGATACAATCAGATGACCGTCCGCCGGACGCGCAGACCAGGCGTCCGGGCGAGGTCTTGGCCGGTGATTGATTTGCGCGGCTCACCGGCCCGTCTCTTTGTTGAAGCTGCCAGCTATCAGCTGACGCGTCGTCTACCTTCGACCTCTTCGCCCAATCACCCCCAACCCACCCACAGCAAGCAAGGCCAGCGTGGCGGGCTCGGGGACCGCGCCGAAGTGTCGGAACCGGACCTCGTCGCTACTTCCGCGCATGTCGAAGTCGGCGACCAAACCGGTGAACCCCGTCGGGTAGCTCGCATCCTCGGCCGTGACCTGGGGCTGGTCAGGCATACCCGCCATGCCCTCAGCCGCTGGCCATGCCCACAAGCTCAATTGACTGCCGATCACGTCGAACCGGAAGAGGATATCCTCGGTCGCTGGGTCGAGCGAAGAATGTATGGGCCCGCCTATTATGACCGCGTCGCTTCCGGACGCATCACGCAGAATACCAAGGTCTCCTGTTTGGACGTCGATGATCCCCGAGTAGAATCGCCACGGGCCGAGTACCCATCGCGCGACAACACTGATGTATTCCACTCCGTCACCCCTCGACGTGACTTGGGTGATGATAGAAGTGTCTCCAAAGACGTGTTCCGGGACCCTGGTACTCATGACTCCGCTGTCGTCATCCGGCCCCGTGAGGACGTAGTCCCCCGCATCCACCGAGAAACTCCCCGAGAAAGCAGAACTCTCCTCCCACGTCACGGGGTTGCCGTCCGTGACGTTGCCGTCCTCGAAGTCGTCGAAGAAGCCGACGGCGTTTGCGTGGACGTTGGCGTTGACGCAGAGAGTCGTCGTCAGTACGCCCAGTGCGGTCGAGATTCGATGTGCTCGCATGCCATGATCCTCCTGTCGCGCAGGTTCGAGTTGTTCTTTGGCCTGCGATACAATGAGATGACCATCGGCCGGACGCGCAGACTGAGCGTCCGGGCGAGACCTCGGCTGGTGAGCCATTGCCTTTCTGCCCCATCCCATCGGGGGGCCATGCGTTGCTACCAGGTTCGTCCCATGCGATAATGAGCGTGGGGCGTACCGCGGTTCATGTGACCGCCGTAAATCAAGCCGAAAACCGCGGGTGAGGCCCGCCATTTTTGTCGAGTTTTTTATGGCAGCCCCCTCGGACAAGACCGTGACGCAGCTCCTCCAGGCGGCCAGCCGCGGTGACGTGCAGGTGGCTGAGGACCTCCTTCCCCTGGTCTACACCGAGCTACGCAAGCTGGCCGACTCGTGGATGGCCAAGCTGCCTCCCGGGCAGACCCTCCAGCCCACGGCCTTGGTGCATGAAGCGTATGTACGCCTCGTCGGAGCCGAGGACACGGGGTGGGAGAACCGACGCCACTTCTTCTTCGCCGCTGCACGAGCGATGCACGACATCCTCGTGGAACAAGCCCGGCGGAAGGCGGGCCGCAAGCATGGCGGGGATCACAGGCGGGTAGACTCTGACAACCTTGTGATGGCGATAGAGGCGCCCGCCCAGGACATGCTCGCGCTGAATGAGGCTCTTGAACGCCTTCAACGGGACGATCCGCGGAAGCACGACATCGTGCTGCTGCGCTTCTTCGCGGGGCTCACTGCACAGGAAACCGCCAAGGTCATGAAGACATCGTTGCGGACGGTGGAGCGCGAGTGGCGGTACATCCGGGCCAGGCTCCACGCGGAACTGGCCGACGTATAAGGGATCAGGGCGCGGGAATGCGTGGAGAGAGTACAAAGCTTGTCGAGGAGTTGTTCCAGCAAGCGGCTGACCTGGCCGGAGAGCATCGCGAACGGTTTCTGCAGGAGCGCTGCGGTTCGGACCAGAGGCTTCGAGCTAAAGTTGAAAGACTTCTCAGGCACGCCAGCGAAGCTTCACCGGCCTTTCTCCAGGGGCGCGCCGACGATTCGGTGCTCACGTCCGAGGCCGGTGGCCCCTCGGACCCGCTGCTCGGAACGAGGATCGGCGCATACACGACCATCCGGAAGATCGGTGAAGGCGGCATGGGCACGGTCTACACGGCCGAGCAGGAGAACCCACGGCGCACGATCGCCCTCAAGGTGATCCGGCCCGGGGCGGCGTCGCGCCGCTTGCTGCGGAGGTTCGAGTTCGAGGGGGAGGCGCTCGGGCAGCTCCAGCACCCGGGGATCGCCCACATTCACGAGGCGGGGGTCGCCGACACCGAGCAGGGAAAGCAACCGTTCATCGCCATGGAGTTTGTCGAGGGCCTCCCGCTACTCGACTATGCCGAGCAACACGAGCTGGGCACGCGCGAACGGCTCGAATTGTTGCGGAAGGTCTGCGACGCCGTCAGCTACATGCATCGCAGGGGCCTGATTCACCGCGACCTCAAGCCGGGCAACATTCTCGTTGATGAGTCGGGTCAGCCGAAGATTCTCGACTTCGGCGTGGCCCGCGCGACTGATGCGGACGTGCGAACCGTTGCGTTCACCACGGGCGCCGGCCAGCTCATCGGTACGCTCGCCTACATGAGTCCCGAACAGGCGGCGGGTCGGTCGGATCAGATCGACGCGCAGAGCGATGTGTACGCGCTCGGCGTGATTCTCTACGAGTTGCTTACCGGGCAGCATCCCTACCCGGTCTCTGGCCAGATCACGGAGGTGCTCCGGAACATTGCGGAGACCGAACCGAGCCGGCCGGGCACGGTCCGCCGCGAAATCGACGACGAACTCGACACCATCGTGCTCAAGGCGCTTGCCAAGGAGAAGGACCGTCGCTACGCCTCAGCCGAAGCCCTCGCCCGCGACATTGAACACTACCTCACCGACCGGCCCATCGACGCCAAGCGTGACAGCGGATGGTACGTGCTGAGGAAGACGCTGCTCCGGCATCGGGTTCCCGTGGCCGTGGTCGGTGCGGCTGTCGTATTCCTGGCCACCAGCAGCGTGCTGCTCTGGCGGGAGCAGGCACGTACGGCGGCGGCGCTTGTCGAAGCAGAACTCAACCTCAAGGCGGCGGAGGTGCGACTCGCGCGGGCGGACGCAGGGGTACTTCAGGCCAGAGGCTTCTTGGCGGCGGCGGCGGCTCGCCTTCGTGAGAGCCTGAAGCTTGCTGAGGACTCCGCAGCCCGGTTTCCCGACGCCTTCGCGTATCGAAGGGAAATCGCTGCCTGTAACGCCCATCTCGGTTTGATTCACTATGGTAGCGGAGAACTCCAAGAGGCGGAGCATGCACTGCGCACTGCCGCACGGACCCAACAGAACGTGGTGGCCGACTTCCCTGACGTCCCATGGCAGTTGTCAAAGCTGGCCGACATCTGCTACCGCTTGGGCACTTTGCTGACTGAGACTGGTCGGCCCGCAGAGGCGCACGAGATGTTTCGCCGGGCAATCGCCGCTGACGAGCGTCAATTGACTCGGCCGCTCGGCCGCAGGGCTGGCTGTCGTTCTTCACTCGCGTGGTTCTTGGCACAGTGCCCTGATTCCCAACTCCGCGACCCGCATCGAGCGATCGCGTTGGCTCGCGAGGCCGTCGAGCTGGACCCCGAGTCCGAGCGCCATTGGCGAACGCTGGGCATCGCCCATTACCGGGCACGCCAATGGGGCGAAGCCGTCAGTGCGCTAGAAAAGGGTATTGAGTCTACCCCGAGCGGAGGCGGCTCCGCCAAGTGGTTCTTCCTGGCCATGGCGTACTGGCAGATGGAAGACCGCCAGCAAGCCTACGGTTGGTACGAGAAAGCGGTGCGAGGGATGGGTAACGTTGGGTCGGAGGTTCGGGTGCAGCCCCTGGAGCTTCGGCGCTACCGCGCTGAAGCGGCAGCCCTGTTGGGCATTCACGAAGATGCGGGCAATAACGGCGAGCAACTAGAGAACGAATGAACCCGAGCCCCGAGCCCGAGCGACGCCGAGACCTGGCGGGACCGACGCAATCAACTCCAAGCCCTCGGCGGCCCGCCGATTCCGTGACCACACGGCGACGGGCCAACCACCCGACCCCGACCCAACCGTCACCAAGCTCCGACGCAAAGGCAGAATGCTTACACGCTTCGGCCAGAAGATGCACTTGGCGAACCGACGGTGATCGGAGCATCCTGATGCGACGCAGCAAGGCCAAGTCCACTCCGCCCGCCGCTGCGGGTGGCGCTTTCTCCTGGTCATCCGTGTCCTTCAGCGCCACGGGATCACTGATCGACGGGACCGGCCTTGCCCTCCGCATTCACGTCCAGAAGCACCCCCGCACGTTCATCTTGAACAGCCGTGTGCCGTCGGAGCACCGTTCGGTGTAGAACTCGATCAGGGTGTCTTCGCGGCAGCACGGACATCGCAGCTTCTGCTCGCCCGGCATGACCGACACGTGCCAGGCGTGGCGGCCGCAGCGTACACAGTTCACGAGGAGGGGCTGCCCCAATGCGATCATCTGTTGCATGATGCACCTCAACAATCAGACCAGAAACCCACCGTTCCCGTACCGCCGTGGGCCGCGATGGACAGGGCCATGGCCTTCATCCGCTCCTGGTTCATGAGCGGATTGAGCCGCGTCGCGACCTCGAGCTGCGTCTGAGCAGCCAGCTCGCCGTCGGCAGGACACGGCGCGAGTGGCGCCATGGGCTCGGCTACCACATGGCCCGGTTGATGTCGGTGAACAGGTTGAATCGCATGCATGATCTCGCTCCCGCAATGGCCACAGTACTTGGCCCTCGCCTTGTTCGTTTCGCCGCATCTGGAACACGTTACGTGCATCACAAGCCTCCGTTCAGGCTCCTTCGAGTGATCATAGCGCGGCGATCGACGGCGCGCAAGTGCCGCGGCGAAGAATCTCTTGGAATCAACCCGGCGGGTCCAAGGCGGGCCGATCCGCCGAGAAAGATGCCGGAAGGGGACTGGAGGTACCCGTCGCCGGGGGATAGGATCGCCAACGGTTCGCGAAGCGGGAAGGATGTACGCTTCGGCCTCGCGTCGGTGCTGTGTGTTGTGGGTCTGGTGTGTTCCTGGACGGCATGCCGACCAGCCTGGCGCGATTCGGCACGGACAGCAGTCTGGTCTCTGCCAGTTTGCCCGCGTCGTGCCGCCACGGAAACTCACAACACGCTCGTCCTGCGTGGTCCGCTCCGATACGACTCGTAGATCCGAACGGCAGCGCGGGCACCTTGGATGATCCGCGCGGACGCACACGAAAGGGAGAAGACGATGGTGATGCGAGTCCTTACCGGGTGGCTCCTCGTGGCGGCGGTGGTCTGCGGGCCGGTTGTGGTTGCCGGTGGTGAGCGTGAGGCGCGGGTCCGGTCAACCGAAGCGGCGGCGGGGATGGACGGGACGGCGCTCGCGCGGATCCCGAATCGGATGCGCGAGTTCGTCAAGGCGAAGCAGGTGGCCGGCGTGGTCACGCTGGTCGCTC
>CAYMME010000540.1:0-5775 GCA_964391465.1 uncultured Planctomycetales bacterium | reverse complement strand
ATCGACCCTTCCGGGTCGCGCCGCCGCTCGCACCGGTCCGCTCGCGGTTTGAGCCGCGGCCACGCTCAGCTACCATTGCCACCTACGAAGGAGACACACGCCCTATCTGCGGAACGTGCACATGACCCGGATCGAGACATCGCTTGCCTGCGTTGCGGTCGTGTGCCTGTTGGGTTCCGTCGCCTACGGCGAGAACTGGCCCGGCTGGCGCGGGGATGGGAGCGGGGTCTCGTCCGAGTCGGGGGTGCCCATCGAGTGGGGGCCGGACAAGAACTTGCTGTGGAAGACAAGAATCGGGGGCGACGGGATCTCGTCCCCCATCGTGTGGGAGGACAAGGTGTTCGTCACCGCGGCCGTCGATGGCACGGCGGCCCGGGCGTCCCATGCGGCCATTGCCGGCCTCGTCAGCGGATTGCTGCTGCTGGCGCTGGTCTCCGTGCGTCTTCGGCGTTCTCCGGGCGGAGGAAAGACCGGCGAGATGCAGGCCGGACCGCGGTTGTGGGTGCGGATGGCCCGCGCGATTGATCTGGTCGCCACGACAGGTGCAACCGCCGTGCTGGCCGTTGGGCTCGCCGCCCTGCTATTTGCGGGCGACGTGGTGACCACACCCGATGACACGGAGCGAATGTGGCTCGTTTCCGGACTGACCGTTCTGTTCGGAATCGTGGCGGCCGTTGGCTGGCTGCCTCGGGCATCATCGTGGCGTCTCGTGGGCATGGGGGTGCTGCTGGCGGCGGCGGCCCACTTGCATCTGAATTCGCCCTATGAGCTGTCTGATCCACCGGTCTCTCTGTCGAAGCTGCTCATCATCACCGCACCCCTCGTGGCCGCGGCGACATGGTATGCCGTCTCGCATCCGTTTTTCAGAAGGCTCGGTGCGGATCGACAGAGGCGGCGGCGAGTCGTCTGGACGTTCGCGGGGCCGGGCGCCCTCGTGGCGGCGGTAGCACTGTCGTTTCTTCTGCTGAACTACGTGCAGCCAAGGCGCGGACTGCTGCGCCAGGTCGTCTGCCTGAGTTTCGACACGGGCGAAATCCTATGGCGTTCCACGGCGTTCCTGGCCCCGGCGGAAAAGAAGTACCGGCCGAACTCGCACGCAACGCCGACGCCGGTCACGAATGGTGAACACGTCGTGGCCGCATTCGGTCCGGGGCTCGTGGCCATGGATTTCCGCGGGGAAGTCAAGTGGCGAATGATGGAGCCTCTGTTCGCCGAGCACGCGTACATGGGAGCGGGAAGCTCACCGATCCTGTACGGCGACAAGGTCCTGTACGCGTTCTTCCCCGAGGGCCCGGACTCCCACGGCGACGACGCGGCGGGGACGGCCGAGCGTGCACGGCATGCCTATCTGGTCGCCCTGGCGATGCGAGACGGAGAGGAGGTCTGGCGGACCACTCCGCCCGCCGGGCATGATTCCTACAACACGCCGCTGGTGATACGACACGCCGTGCAACCGGCGATTGTCCTGGCCACGTGGGAGCGCGTCGCGGCCTTTGAGCCAACCCGCGGCACCCGCCTGTGGGAGTGTGCCATTCCCATTCCGCAGGTGGTTCCGAGCATCGTCGCGGACGAAGCCGCCGCCTACGTCATGGGGGGCGCTCAGGGTCGCAAAGGGGTTGTCGCCATCAGACTGAACGGCAATGGCGACGTGACCGATACGCACGTTGTCTGGAAGACCAACCGAGGTCCGTCCGAATGCAGTTCGCCCGTGCTCTACGACGGTCTGCTCTACTGGGTGACGCTCAACGGCATCGCGACCTGCATGGAAGCCGAGACCGGCAAGCAAGTGTGGAAGAAGCGGCTGGGGGGAGGGTGTTTGGGCTCACCGGTGGCATGTGCCGGCGCGATCTACTTCCCCTTGGAAAGCGGCGAGATCGTCGTGATTCGAGCCGGCCGGGCGTTCGAGGAACTCGCCCGTAACGACATCGGCGAAGTATGCCGGGCGTCGCCCGCGATCTCCGACCATCGGTTGCTGATTCGAGGTGTGGAGCATCTGTTCTGCATCGGCTCGCGCAGCGCACCGTGAGAGCAGCGACGGGCCGGACTTGACTTGGGGTGGCCTCGAATGCACCGTACGGGCCGGATGCGTCCAAAGGCCGTACGGAATCGCCGCAGGGCTCCGATTGGGGACCGGCACGCGGTCCGGGCCAAGGTCGCGGGCGGGCGCGAGGTGCGGGGCGGGATGGGGTCGCGGACTCGGTCGGGGCGAGCCTGGCGGCAATCGGGCTGCTGATTCTCCAGCGAGCCCGGGCCATGAACAACGGAGCTTGCGAATCATGCGTGCACTCGTAACCGGCGGGGCGGGGTTTCTCGGCAGTCACCTGTGCGATCGCCTGCTGGCCGACGGCCACGAGGTGATTGCCCTGGACAATCTGTTCACCGGTGCGAAGGCCAACATCGCCCATCATCTCGGCAAGCCCGCGTTCGAGTTCATCCGTCACGACGCCGTTCAACCGATCCTGCTCGAGGTCGACTGGATCTTCAATCTGGCCTGCCCCGCTTCGCCCGTACACTACCAATACAACCCGGTCAAGACGGCCAAGACCTCGGTCATGGGCGCGCTGAACCTGCTGGGACTGGCCAAACGGGTCCGGGCTCGCATCCTGCAGGCCTCGACCAGCGAGGTCTACGGAGACCCGCAGGTGCATCCGCAGCAGGAGTCGTACTGGGGTAACGTCAATCCGATCGGCGTGCGGAGCTGCTACGACGAAGGCAAGCGCGTGGCGGAGACGCTGATGATGGACTACCACCGGCAAAACGAAGTGGACATCCGCATCGCCCGGATCTTCAACACCTACGGACCGCGGATGGCGGTCGGGGACGGGCGGGTCGTCTCCAATTTCGCCGTGCAGGCACTGCGCGGCGAGCCGCTCACGATCTTCGGCGACGGCACCCAGACGCGCAGTTTTTGCTACGTCGACGACCTGATCGACGGGCTCGTCCGGCTCATGGACTACGAGAGCGACGACGCTCACGAGCCGGTCAACCTCGGCAACCCGTCGGAGATCACGATGCACGAGCTGGTCGACGCGCTAGAGGAAGTGACGGGCGCGCGGCTCGAGAAGGTCTCTCGCCCTCTGCCCCACGACGATCCCACGCGGCGCTGCCCCGACATCACGCGAGCCACAGAACGCCTCGGCTGGTCGCCGAGAATAGACCTGCGCGAAGGGCTTCGGCGCACCGTCGACTTCTTCCGAGCCGAGACGGCGGCATCGTGACGCCAGACCTGGGATCGTCGCGTCGGACCGGTTCGGGTCCGTCACGGTGATGTCACGATCCGCTTGTGCCGATGCAGGGTGTAGAGAGCCCTGGGCCCTGGAACGATGCACATACTCGGCATCTCAGCCTTCTACCACGACAGCGCCGCGGCCCTGATCCGGGACGGCGAGATCGTCGCTGCGGCGCAGGAGGAGCGGTTCACGCGCAAGACGCACGACTACCGCTTCCCCGCCCATGCCGTGGACTACTGCCTGGCCGAGGCCGGGATCACGCCGGAGGACCTGGATCACGTTGCCTTCTATGACAAGCCGCTGCTGAAGTTCGAGCGGTTGCTCGAGACCTACATCGCCTACGCTCCGGTCGGGTTCAAGTTGTTCCTGATGGGCATGCCGCTGTGGCTCAAGCAGAAGCTGCACCTGCCCCGTGAGATGGACCGGGCGCTGCACCATCGCTACAAGGGCCGCTACGTTTTCACCGAGCACCACGAGTCGCACGCGGCCAGCGCGTTCTTTCCATCCCCGTTCGAGGAAGCGGCAATCCTCACGCTCGACGGCGTGGGAGAATGGGCGACGGCCAGCGTCGGCATCGGCCGGGGTAACCGCATCGAGCTCGAGCAGGTCATGCAGTTCCCGCACTCGTTGGGACTGCTCTACTCGGCGTTCACCTACTTCACGGGCTTCCGGGTCAACTCCGGTGAGTACAAGCTGATGGGCCTGGCCCCCTACGGCGAGCCCAAGTACCGCGACCTCATCCTGCAGAAGCTGATCGACCTCAAGGACGACGGCTCGTTCCGGATGGACATGTCCTACTTCGCTTACTGCCGCAAGGCCGTGATGACGAGCGAGAAGTTCGACGCCCTCTTCGGCGGCCCGCCGCGCAAGCCGGAGTCGCAGCTCACGCAGCGGGAGATGGACATCGCCGCGTCGATCCAGGACGTAACCGAAGAGATCATGCTGCGCTCGGCGCGCCATGCCCATGACGTAACGGGGTGCGACAACCTGGTGCTGGCGGGCGGGGTCGCGCTTAACTGCGTGGGCAACGGTCGGATCCTGCGGGAGAGCCCGTTCGAGAACATGTGGATCCAGCCCGCGGCCGGCGACGCCGGGGGCGCCCTCGGGGCCGCCCTCTTCGTCTGGTACCAGCTTCTCGGCAAGCCGCGGGATCCGGGGGGCGAGGACATGCAGTCCGCCTCTCTGCTCGGCCCGAGCTACACCGCGGCCGAGACGCAACGCTGCCTGGACGCGCTGGGGGCCAAGTACAAACGCTACGAACGCGAAGACGAGTTGATCGAGACCATCGCCGAGCTGATCGCCACTGAGAACGTCGTCGGTCACATGGGCGGGCGCATGGAGTTCGGGCCGCGGGCCCTGGGGAACCGTTCGATTCTCGGCGACGCCCGGTCGACGCAGATGCAGTCGGTAATGAACCTGAAGATCAAGTTCCGGGAGTCGTTCCGGCCCTTCGCGCCGTGCGTCTTGCGCGAGAACGTGCACGAGTACTTCGAGATGCGGCCGAACGAGGACAGCCCCTACATGCTGCTGGTGGCCGACGTGCAGGCCGACAAACGCAAGAATCTCAACGGCGAGGGTGTGGCGGGGCTGGACAAGCTCAAGCAGATGCGATCGGTGGTGCCGGCGATCACGCACGTGGACTACTCAGCCCGCGTGCAGACCCTCGACGAGAAGCGCCACGGGCGGGTCTATCGCATCCTCGAGCGGTTCCGCGAGAAGACCGGCTGCCCAGTGATGATCAACACGAGCTTCAACATTCGGGGCGAGCCCATCGTCTGCACGCCGGAGGACGCCTTCCGGTGCTTCCTGGCGACGAACATGGACGTGCTCGTGATCGACGATTTCCTGCTGCTCAAGAAGGATCAGCCTGAGGTCAAGGAACACGATGTGGACGCATACTTGGCCCAGTTCCAGTTGGACTGACGCAATATGGCGATGCTACAGATCAACCTGCGCCCCGGAAGGCAAGAGCTGCGGCAGTTCGGCTGGATTGCCCTGATCGGCTTCGGTGTGCTGGGCGCGCTGATCTTCTGGCACAAGTTGCCGATGGCCCACCTCACGGGCGACGCCTCAACAACCGTGGCGTTGGTGCTGTGGGGAATCGGAGGCGTCTCGGCTCTGTTCTCGACGGTGGTCCCGCCGGCCAACCGCCCGCTGTACGTCGGACTGATCGTCGTCACGTACCCCATCGGCTACGTGCTCTCGCATGTGTTGATGGCGCTGTTGTTCTTCGGGCTGTTCACGCCGGTGGGGTTGGTGTTCCGGTTGATCGGGCGGGATTCGCTGCATCGCAGATTCGAGCCCGACGCCTCGACCTACTGGATGCCGCACCGACCGCCCGATACGATGAAACGATACTTCCGCCAGTTCTGATCGGCGTCACGACCGTGCGTCCGACCGGAGGAAGATGATGCCCGAGCAAGAGCGTACCGAAGAGCAACCGAGCGAGTTCGAAGCCCACGCGGCCGAGGAGCGGGTGGGGCTGCTGGCGGAGTTCTGGGACTTCCTCAAGCACAACAAGAAGTGGTGGCTGATCCCCATCCTG
>CAYMME010000539.1:0-5795 GCA_964391465.1 uncultured Planctomycetales bacterium | reverse complement strand
GTTGTTGCAGTAAAAAGACTTACGGGCGTGCCTTGCTTGACTTAATGGCATTCCACGCAGGTCCCATTGCAGGATTCGGTTGTCTTTACGATGACTTGCATGACAATGGCGCACACACAGATCAAACGAAGACGCATTCTTTCCTCGCGAGATCCCTAGCCCCTACGACCGCCCGCGCCGGCTTTGCGGCGTACACATGCTGCGGAGTGAGCGGTTCTCGCAAACGGAGGCGTCCGGCTTCGCAGGCTCGGGGCAGATACGAAAGCGGCACCCGTCATAGCGAAGCACGCCATGCAACCGCCAGTGCTGCCGTCGGTCCTCAGCCAAGCCCTGCGCGGCGTGTCAGAGCGAATCCGACGCTCGGCGGTTTCATGCCTTGGGGCGCGACGCGGTCAGGGTCCTCCCGCTGACGACGCCGCATCGATCGGCCCAACTACAGCAAGTCGAGTCCAACGCCATGTCCACGTGCACCATCCGACACAATCTGATCGGCTTAACAGGTTGGTTTCACTCCGAGCTGGGCATCAGGCCCAACTCGACCATCTGTTCACCTTCCCGCACAAGCCCGACGCAGCCACGAAAGATGACCATGCCGAGCGACAGATCCCTCCGGCCGCGATCATCAGCAAGAATCCGCAGCCCAACCGTTCCGACAACGGGCCCACCACCCAAGCCATCTTCATGAGCATCTACCGTACACTCCACCTCCGTGAACTCGGTCCCGACAGGTTCATCGCGACCACCCTCCGCACCTGCCCGGCCTCCCGCCAACCGTCCCGTTACCCGACGCACCAACTGCAGACGGCTGAAGTGTTACCATCCATCGCCGTAATCGGTGTAGTTGCAGTAGGATCCCGTGGTGATGTAATTGTGCCCTGGACCGTTGCAGTAGTAGGCGGCGTCACTGTAGTCAGCATAGTTACAGTAGCCCCCCGTAGTGGTGTAGTTGTGCCCTGGACCGTTGCAGTAGTAGGTAGAGCTCCCGCTGCTGTTACTGTATGCGCTGTAGTCGCTGTAGTCGCCGTAGGCACTATAATCACCGTACGCACTATACGAATCTGCGTAGTCAGGATAGAACGTCGAACCACAGCCCGGCAGGACGGTGGCGGCAGCCGCAGCCCCGCCCAACCTACCCAAGCTAGAGAGGAAAGCACGGCGGCTTACAGGACTCAGTCGTCCGGTATCACGATTCCCGTCGCTGTGGGCCGAGTTTCGCGGTTGGTCGGCGGCTTCGGACATGACCTTGATCCTCCCAAGTCTCTGCGACAACTCAAGAAGGGCACACCGCTCATGTAACCACTACTGCATCGCTGTGTCAATGCGCAAAAGTACAAAGTACAGGTTTTCCGTGGGTTTGCCTGGGAGTTACGGGACGGGCAATTCAGCGTCAGCGTATGCTGCGAGGCGACCAGGAAGCCCTGAAACGAAAGGCCTGCGACGGGCGGTGCCGGTCCTTATCGCGGGCCAGTGACAGCGGCAGAGCGGGCACGATTCGACCCCATCCCACTGCGGCCCCGACTTGCAACCCGTCGTGCCACAACAGTTCACCGAGGCCCTTGCCTCCAAACATGGATAACCACCAGCAGCAAGACCGGAAACTGGATCGCCAGCTGGCTCCCTACCCGGCCCATGCGCCGAGACGCGCCCCGGCCGTCGGTCTTGAGGATCGCCCCGTTTCTTCCGCTCCGCGAAGCGTCGCAGACAGTGCCCGTCCGGGGCGGGACCGCCCGGATGGCCACGCGTCCAGGTTTGCCGGTGAGAATCGTAACACCCCAGCAGTTGCTGATATCGTGGACGAACACGACGTTGCACGATATGGAATAGCGTCAAGGCCTCGTGTGCCGGATTATTCGGCAAGCGGTGCAGCATGTGCACGCCGACCTTGGACGTTTGCCCAAAACGCCCAGGACACCGCGGGCGATTGTCACGCCCTCCGCCACCGCACGGCATACTTCAACCGTGGCGGGGCTGCATCACTTCGAAGAGGAGCTGCGTTGCGAGGTGAACGAAACCTCGCTCGTGTCGGGCGCCCAGAGAAGGAGGCCGACGTCGAGCGACGCTTCTTTGGCAACAGGCAAGTCGGCGGTCTTGCCGGCGACAGCCGATAGGGTCGTTCCGTCCGGGCCACAACCAGTGCCTGCGGTGCCCACGAATACCAAAACCAATATTGTGAGTGCTGTGACTTTCCGAGACGTCATAAACTAGTATCCATGTCTATCTCTTGTCAACGCCAGCCTGAAACCAGACTGGCACGGGACCTCGCTGCAGCGCCCGCGCACAGCATTCCGCGCGTCCCCAGATTCCGAGGTCAGAGCGCCGACCGCTCCGGACTCCGACCTCACTCCTGCCAGCCGCTCCTCCGACCACAGGGTCAACGCTCGCTCTCCCATACTGGGTTGGCAAGCCCCGTGCCAACGCCGGGCCGCAGTTCGAGGAGTGCAAGCGGTGCCGCCCCCAGATGGCGATAAACACCTCTACCAAAGGCGTTTACGTTTGGTCCGCGGGCTTCGCGCACGCCACCCACCCGGCCTGCCGCAGCGGCGACCGGTGCAGAAACCGCCTGCGCTCGGCAAGAACTGCGCCCGTATAGAATTGACATCCGGGTGGTCGGAGGTGTCGTGGCGTGCGTAACGACGCCAGCGAAGCCTCCCGGTCCGTAACGGCTCGAACGAGGAGATCAACGTTCCCGACGCGCACGGTGGCGCCCGGCGCTAGCGCCGAGCTGCGCCTGCCCATGCGCGTGGTTTGCAGCCGCTGGCACAAGGGCGCGGCGACCATCGAGCGGGGCCCGCTCCTGTACGCGTTGCGCATCGGCGAGCGGTGGGTCAACGTGGACAACAAGGACCAGTACGGCCCTTACCGGGAGTGCTACCCGACGAACCCGTGGAACTACGGGCTGCCGCAAGCGAACGTGACGGAGCCCGATCGACACCTCCGCGTCGTGAAGAAGCCCGGCCCGCTCGCGGCGAACCCCTGGGACATCAACGGTGCGCCAGTCGAGATCCAGACGAGCGGTCGACGCATCGAGCAGTGGAAGCTGGTCAATCAGACCGCGGGACCATTGCCGAAGAGTCCGTTTGAAGTGCCCGAGAGCATCGAGGCGGAGCCGATCGTACTCATCCCCCTACGGCTGCACGACGTTGCGCATCGCCGAGTTCCCCCTGGTTCGCTGAGGAATGTCAGCGACACCGAGACGCGACCGTGAGGGAGCGTGGGATGCCGGCAAGGCCGGGATCCGCCTGACGGATGCACTTCCAGCCGGGTGCAAGGCAACCCTACGCACCCTGCCCGTCCAGTCGGAGGGTCAGGCACTTGGCGGCGCCGCCGGACTTGATGTACTCGGAGAGGTTCGTCGAATGGACGTGGTAACCGCGGTTGGTCAGATCCTTGACTAGCTGCGTGCAGCCGGCGGGCACGACGACATGATCGTCGACGCACACGGCGTTGCAGCCGAAGCGCACCGCATCCTCTTCCTTGACCACGATCGCGTCGGCAACGTTGGCCTCGATGACCTTGCGGGCGTAGTCGTCGAAGGCGGGCGGATAGTAAACCACCTCGCCCCGCGACAGCGGGCAGAAGCAGGTGTCGAGGTGATAGAAGCGCGGGTCGACGAGTTGCAGGCTGAGCACGTTGCACTCGAGCCGCTCGGCCACGAGCGTGTGTGCGCGGATCTCGGAACGGAAGTGGTAGCCGCAGAAGAGTTGCTCGTGGCAGTAAAGGGCATCGCCGGCCCCCTCGAAGAAGACGTCCTCGGGCAACTCGATCACCTCGAATCCGTCGTCGCGGAACCAGTCGCGAAAGACCGGCTCCTCGCCGCTGCGGACCGGGAAGCGAAAACGCGACAGGATCACGCTGCGCCCGACGACGAGCCCGGCGTTGGCGGTGAACACCAGATCGGGCAGCCCGTGCCGCGGTTCGACGAGCACGCTCTCGGCCCCGCACTGGTTGGTCAGCACATCACGCAAATGCTTCCACTGGGCCTGGGCGAGCTTCGGCTCGGACCCGTGCAGCCGCGACATCCACGGGTTGATCTCGTACTCGATCCCGAAGTACTCGGGCGAGCACATCAGCATGCGGGCCATCGGGTCACTCCAACTCGGCGAGCAGCTCGCGCAGGAAGGGCTCCACGTCGGTGACCAGCCCCACGGTCTGGAAGCTTCCGCGGTCGGCGAGCTTGGTCACCACCGCGGGCTGGATGTCGACGCAGACCACGGGCACGTCGGCCGGCAGCAGGTTGCCGGTGGCGATGGCGTGCAGCCCGGTGGCGACCATCAGGGTGAAGCCGACCTGCGGGATGTACCGCCGCATTGCGTCCTGAGCGGCGAGCGTGTCGGTGATGACCTCGGGCAACGGGCCGTCGTCGCGGATCGAGCCGGCCAGCACCATCTCGACGTCGTGCGTCACGCACGCGTGCATGATTCCGGAGGTGAGCACGCCGGCCTCGACCGCCGCCTCGAGGCTGCCGTGTCGACGGATCGTGTTGATCGCCCGCAGGTGGTGCTCGTGGCCGGTCTCCGCGGGCACGGCCCGATCCATGTAGACGCCCAACGAGGTGCCGTACAGGGCCTGTTCGATGTCGTGCACGCCCAGGGCGTTGCCGGCGAACAGGATGTCGATGTACCCGGACTCGATGAGCCGCACCACGTGCTTGCCCGAGCCGGTGTGCACGATGGCCGGCCCGCCGACGAGCAGGATCTTCTTGTCCGACGCGCGGACGGCCTGCATGCGCTCGGCCACCTGCCGGATGGTGACGTTCTTGGGCTTCTCGGACGAGACGGCCGAGCTCATGAACTCGAAGATGCCCGCGTCGCGCGTTCGCGGTGGCGGGGCTACCTTCACGCCCCGGTAGCCCACCACCACGCGATCGCCGCAACGAATGTGGCAGACCGGCACGCAACGAAACGTGCCGGCGTCCGGGTCATGCACGATGCCGCAGTCCATCTCCTGGTCCGCCACGTCGTGCCACTGGCCGTCGTGGCGCACGGTCGTCCGCATGTTGGTCGTCGAGTAGAAACCCTCGGGGAAGACGCCGTCGGCCGCGGCCGCAGTGATGCGCACGTCCTCGGCCGTCTTGAAGATCGCCCCGTGGCGGGCGAGTTGGGCCACGACCTCTTGCAGCGCGTCGGGGCCGTCCGCCGACACCGCGATTCGGGCGAAACTCCGATCGTCGCGCGTCTGGCCGACGTTCATCTCGACCACGCGGTAGTCCGCCCCGTACGCCACGATCTCGTCGAGGATCTTCGACAGAATCAACGAGTCGATGATGTGCCCTTCAAGCGTGATCTCTTCCGTGACCATCGTTCACCCTGTAAGCCTACGACTCGACCGAGGAACCGGCACGGCATCGACGCAGCACGCGCCATTATCGGTATCGTCAAGATTGGGGCCGCGGATGAATGGAACGGCCGTCAGATTCCGTGTCCAGCGGTCGCGGCACGGAGGTTGCAGGCGAGGCTTCGTGCGGTGGACTAGCTCGGAAGGAACACCGCTAGAGCTAGAAGCAGGAGCAACACGAGCCAAGCCATCTGGCCCACCGTGCCCCACCACCGGTTTCGCTTGACGTCGTCTTCGGTGACCGTGCCCACGTCTCGGATCAACGCGCCGCATTCCGGGCATCGGTCGCTATCCAGCCCCGTCAGATCATACGTGCACTGGCCGCACAGGAGGTGCTGACCCTCGCGTAGGCTGCGACGAGGCGCGGATACGATGAGCACGAGAGCCACGCAGACTGCTCCGATGAGCTGTGAGTGCTCGCGCTCTTTGAGGGGCAAGGCCGCGATTCTGCTCGCGCTCGC
>CAYMME010000538.1:3316-5809 GCA_964391465.1 uncultured Planctomycetales bacterium | reverse complement strand
TACGTACAGCGTGGGACGTGGACGGCCAGTTCACGGTCAACAACGCAAACGCCTCGTCGTACCGCGTCAAAGACTGATCGCCGCTTGGCCTTGCCGATTGGACGAATCGCGGCCGGCGAGACGACAGCGCCGGACCGCCGCAATCCGGTTCAGATCAGCTTCAGCGTCTTCAGCAACTGGCGCAGCGGGTGCAGCACGGCGATGCCTATCCGGCCTTCGGCGGGGTCCGTGTTCGGGTCCTGGGGTACGACGGTGGGTGTGGGTATCCGCGTGAGGCGGGCGATCGTCTCGGGGTTGGTCTCCTCGGCTAACGTGGCCTGGTCGGGGTCGTAGCCGTTGAGCACGATCGCCGCGATCGGCAGTTCTCTGGCCCGGGCGGCTTCGACCGTCAGCAGCGTATGGTTGATCGTACCCAACCCCGCCCGAGCGACGATCACAAGGGGCAGTCCGAGCGCGGCCGCCAGATCGGCGACCGTGCGCCTGTCGTCGATGGGCACGAGCAAACCGCCGATGCCCTCGACGATCATCACGTCGGCCCGGGCGCCGATGCGGTCGAACGCCGTACGGATCGCGTCGTGATCGACCGGCTTGCGGGCCCGGCGGGCGGCAACGGACGGGGCAAGCGGCTGGGCGTATCGGATCGGGTTGATCTCGGCGACGGTCTCGGGCGCATCGGCACAGTGGGCGAGAAACTCCGCGTCCGGACTGACGAGGCCGAAGCGCAACCGTCGCTCGCACCCGGTGGCGATGGGCTTCATCACGCCCACGTGCCGGCCGGCATCATGCAAGACCCGGGCGAGCCCGCCCGCGATCACGGTCTTGCCGATCTCGGTATCGGTTCCGGTCACGAACAGCCCCCTGCTCACATCAGGCGGCTTCCAGCGGGTCCTGCGTGCCATGCCCGCATGGTAGCGACCCCAGTGGCCGGATGCTCGCAAGAAAAGCCCGTCCAAACACCGATAAGCACCTCTGGGGCCAACCGCCTCGGCCTCGCTGGCTCCGAAACCTTCATTCGCCGCGTTGGTTCCAGTACGATAGCACTCGCCGCAAGACGAATGGAAACGGGAGGCATGGATGGGTTCGTGGATGGCAAGGGTGGTGTACACCGCGGTCGCCGTGATCGCGATCCCCGGCTGCATCGCCGGCAACCGGCCGAATTTCGTCAATACCGGATCCAGTTCTGAAGGGAAGACCTTTTATCTCGACGGGGCGGGCAACTTTGGCTTCGGCAAGGAATCCGTTCCCATCGGGCTGGCCGAGGGCGGCTACCACGGCAAGGTCGAGCACTTCATCTGGACCTCGTACATGGGCCCGCTCGTCGATCAGCTCTATCTCCGACACAACCGCCGCGCAGCCCGGGACCTGGCCCGCAAAATCGCGAGATACAAGCGATACTGGCCTGAGAAAACCGTCAACATCGTCGCCCTCAGCGCCGGGACCGGCGTCGCCGTCTTCGCCCTGGAAGCGCTCGATGCGGACATCCACGTCAACAACGTCGTGCTGCTCAGCTCGAGCCTGTCCGCAGATTATGACCTGACCCAGGCCCTGCGCAGGGTCGACGGCGCCATCCACGTGTTCTGGTCGTCGCGCGACCCGATTCTGCGCTGGGGCGTTCCCATCGTCGGTACGGTGGATCGGGCAGGATTCGGAGCCCGACCGGCGGGGACCCACGGAATGCGCCTTCCCAACCACGTATCCGATCAGACGCGGAAACTCTACGAGCGCGTGCAGAACGTCGAGTGGCATCCCGACCAGTCGGGCGGCGTGGTGAAAAACGTAGTCACACTACGGCACGCAACCACGACCACGACCGCGTTCATCCGCGAGTTGGTCGCACCCATCGTGATCGCGAAGGCGCCGGTGGAAGCAACCGACGCACCGGCGCTGGCTGCCGACGGCAACTCAGCGGCGACAGGAAAGCCGATCAGAATTCCAACGACTCGCCCAGCAGTTCCTGGAGGCGCCGCTCGATGAGTTCCTCGCGGCGCGTCCGCCGCCGGTCCTGATCGCTTCGAAGCTTGTCAAGCTCCCTCTCGAGTTGCTCGATCCGGGTATCGCGGCCACGCATCCGGGCCTCGAACAGCTCATTCAGGTGCTCGCGCAACTCGTCGGTGGCCCGTTCTCTGGCCTCCCCCTTGGCGCGTCGGGCTTGCCGGGCCATACGCTGTACACGAAACTCCGTGCGCTTCTCGCTGACGATGCGCTCGAAGGCCTCCGGATCATCCTTGCGAAGCTCCCCCAGTCGCCGCATCCTCGGGAGGGCATCACGAATGCGGCGACGGGCCTCGTCCGGGTTGTCGCGCAACAATCGGTCGAGTTCCTCGGCCATCTCGGGCGCAACGTCGCGGAGCATCCCCAAGGCCTCCTCCGGTCGATCCGGATCGAGTCGCGGACCATCTCGACGAACCGGCTCACCCCGCCGCGGCCCCCCAAGCCTCGGCGCCTCCGGCACCATCGGCCGCGTCCGCCATCCCCGCAACCTCCGACCACGGC
>CAYMME010000538.1:0-3306 GCA_964391465.1 uncultured Planctomycetales bacterium | reverse complement strand
TGCTCGGCGCCCTCGCCATCGCGGCACAGCAAGGCCCCGGAAGCCTCGGCGCCTCGGGCTCCATCGGCGGCGTCGGCCTTCCCGGCAACGTCCGACCTCGGCGACCCTGTCGTTCAGACTGACGAGACTTGAGGCGCACACGCCCGGCAGAGTTTCGGCTGGAGAGCGCGTTCCGCAGCACCTCGCGGATCTCGCGGGTCCGCCGATCGACGCGCTCGGCCGCCTTTCTCAAGCCCCCCGGCATCTGCCCCTCAGCCGCCTCCACGTCCCTCATGCGCTCCCGGATCGAGTCCTGCTCATCGAGAAGCCGCAGCAACTCGTCGACGAGGTGCATCCCGCGCCCCGGCAACGTGCCGGTACCCCCGCGCGGCACGCTGTCCGGCCGGCGCGATTCCCGATCGCCCGGACCCTCCTGCGCCGGGTCCTGCGGACGACGAGTTCCACGGCGTGGTCGCCGGGCCGGGCGATCTTCCCGATCGTGTAGTTGCTCGGTCAGCGCCGCCGCCCGTTCGCGAAGCTCACGCGGCACCTCCTTGCCCTGCTCGGTCAGCTTGTCGATCTCCGCCCGGGTCTCCCGCAGTTCCCTACGAACCTGCGCCCCCTCCCGCCCGCGGCGCCCATCGTCCTCCTGAGCCTGCACCGACCGGGGCAGCACGAAGGTAATCGCGACGCACGCCAGCAAGCGGGTCATTCGGTTGCGAATCATTGCTCACTCCTGAACAAAGAAGGGTCGTCGTCCACCTTCCAGAAGGACTCGTCCGCGATGGCGTCCAAGTCGGCCTCCAGGCAGGCCAGGCGCGCATCGATCACCGCTTCGTCGGGGAAGATCAATGTGATCGTGCTCGGGTCGACCACAGCGACGGCCTGCGAAGCGGTCTCCGTGCCGAGCGGCAGGACACGGAAGACCGCCAGGCCGGTCACAAACAGCGCGATCGCCGCCGCCACGGCCAGCCAGTCCGGCACCGCCAGCCGCACGCTCATCGATCGCGCGGTGGCAGACCCTGCCGATTCCGGGAACAGCCGTGACCGCACGCGGTCACACGCGGCATCCGTCTCGAGTTGCGTGACCAGTGCGCCGAGCAGGCCGGCAGCCTCTCGGATATCCGCCACGGTCAACGGCGCGTCGTGATCGAGATCCGCGATCTCGTCGAAGGCATTCTCGGCCACGAACGTGTTGTCGCGTTCACGTTTCACAGAGCATTGCCTCGCGGAGCTTCCGCAGACCGTAGTGGGCTCGCGTCAACGCCGTGTTGAGCGGGCAGCCCAGCAGTTCCGCGATCTGCTTGAAGGACATCTGGGCGTAATACCGCAACAGGATCACCTCCCGTTGATTCTCGGGCAGCCGGGCCAACTCGCGCCGGACCTGTTCGGACAGCTCTTCGCCCTCGGCCCGCTGTGGCGGCGTCGGCCCCGGGTCCGGATCGTCCGGCATTTGGGCCACGGTCAGGCACTTGCCCGCCCGAGCGGCGTCGATCACCAGATTCCGGGCGATGGTGAACAGCCACGCCCGGACATCGCCCGGCCGCCGCGCTGAAAGCCGCTGCAGGGCCCGCAGGAACGTCTGCTGAAGCAGGTCCTCCGCCAAGTCGCGTCGGCCGGTCAGGCCCACCAGAAACCCGTAGAGATGCGGACTGATCGCGTCATACAGGCGTGCCATAGCCGTCCGGTCACCCGCGGCCGCCGCCTGAGCCCAGCTTTCCAGTTGCGCTCGGTCCATGCACTCACTTGGTAAACGGCGTGAAGCGGCGGACATTCAACGCCAGGCCCGGAAAAACGCACCTCGCCTGCCGCGTTATCGGGCGCGGATTCGTCCGTCCAGCCGCTCGATCGTGCCCAGCCGGGTGACCCGGATGATGGAAGTGGCGACCAAGCCGCCGGCCTCGACGTCTTCCAGCAACTGGCCGATCGTATCGAGCTCGCGCACGTTGTATCGGCCGATCGCGAAGAGAATATCTCCCCTGACGATCCCGATGCGGTCGCCGGGACCGCCGCGTTCGACACCCACGATCAGGACGAGTTCCGCGGGTTTGAGTCCCAGCCTCTGCGCCATGGCCGGCGTCAGCGGCTCGAGCTCAAGCCCGAACTTTTGCTGCGCGAGCTTTGCCCCGTCCGGCTTGCTCACCTTGGCGATCGTGACGGTGACGCTCCGTGGTTGGCCGTCGCGCACCACTGCGAAACGAACGCGGTGGCCCGGCTCCTTGCCCAGCAGCTCGATGTGCACGTCGATGTCCCGACGCGTGGATACTCCATCGACGCCCATAATCCGATCGCCGATGCGGATGCCGCCCTTGTAGGCCGGTCCGTCTTCCTCGAGGCTCGTGACCAGCGCTTCGTCACCTCCCGTCACACGCATGCCCACGTAGGCCCACTTGTGCCGCTCGAGGTTGAGCATCTCGGGCAGAAGCCTACGCAGGTAGTCGACCGGAATCGCGAAACCGATGTTCTGCGCATCGCCGCGGATGGCGGTGTTGATGCCGATGAGTTCCCCGTTGATGTTCAGCAGCGGCCCGCCGGAGTTGCCCGGGTTGATCGAGGCGTCGGTCTGGATCAGTCCGGGATAGGAGACTTCCTTCGAGAACTTCAGCTTGCGGTTCAAGGCCGAGACCACACCCGTCGTGACGGTGTTCTGGTAACCGAGCGGGTTGCCCACCGCGATCACCGTTTCGCCGATCATGAGGTCGTCGCTCCGACCGAGCTTCAGGGCCTCGAGGGGCTTCGGGCCGTCCACGCCGAGGATGGCAAGATCGTGCTCGGTATCCACCGCGATGATCGCGGCGTCAAGCTCGCGCCCATCGGCGAAGACGACCTTGCACTCGGTCGTGCGCCGAACCACGTGGGCGTTGGTGACGATGTAGCCGTCGCGATGGATCACGAACCCGCTGCCGGCGCTGGTTCGCTTCTCCTGATACCGTCGTCTGGGCAGATCGAACATCTCCTCGAAGAGCGAGTCGAAGCCGGACGAGGAACGGCGAACGTAGGTGACGGTCTGCGTGGCGGCGATGTTGACCACCGAATCGCGTACGCGCTCCACCGCCTCGACCACAGGCGTACGGCGGGAACGACGGTCCCCGGTCTCAGCCGTGCTGACGCAGGTCGCCGCGAGTACAACGCTACAGCTCAAACGAAGCACCAACCAACGCTGCTGGATCACGAATCATACCCCCATGCGGTGCGGAATCCTCATACGCGCAGAGTATACCCCCACATAAGGTATGGACGGAACATCGCGACCGTACCGGTCGGAATCCGAAGAAGGGGGTATCCCTTTAGCTCCAGTTAACGCTACATGTTGTGTGGGCGTGGTCC
>CAYMME010000537.1:0-5897 GCA_964391465.1 uncultured Planctomycetales bacterium | reverse complement strand
CGGCGACGACCGGGATGAGCCGATGCAGTACGGCTGGGTCGCCACGGAATACGACCTGCCTCCCACATCCCTTCTCATGTGGTTCCTATCGGAGTTGCCGGAGGCGACGGAAGCCGTGTGATCGTCGCGCATCGCACGAGCTACGAGGCCCGTTCCGCGGCGACTGATGTCGTACGCCGCCCGCGTCCGGCGGCGTCACGTACATCACCTTTTCAGTAGCCCGACTTCGGAGCAAAGGGTCCTCCAGCCGCCGGTATTCTTCCAGACTTCGAGTTGGGGCCGGTGTGCTGGTCCAGCGGTTTTTGCGCGGCCGATCGGGCGTTTCGGCAGCACGAGGAACGACCGAGAGTCCGGTCGAAACGAACCACGAACGGATGGCCGTATGCCGCCGATGCCCGCCGGCAACGTTCTTCACACCGTCTGGTGCGCCAGGCGGCTACAACAGATTCCTTCACCACGCCAATCATCGTTCCCAAGTTGCCCTGTTGCAACGGCTTGCGCAGCGGCCGCCACTTGGCTACAACGAGAGGATGTTGTAGCCAAGTACCAGTAGCAGCTGGAGCTCCTGAAGCTCACCTGGGCAGCATCTCCCTGCTACGCATGAACGCTGCTGTGCCGCAGCTCGCGGACAAGATCGACCAGGGGAGACACGATGATCGGTCGGAGAGGATGCAGAAGCGCGAGCGGTTGGCGGGGATGATCTGAGTTCTGCCGTGCACCAAACCGTGGATCCCGCTGATGACACCCAGCTGCGGGATCTGAACGTCATCGTCGGGAATCGCTCCCGTACTATGACGCCCAGTCGTTGAAGCTGTACGTCAGCTGCTTTCGCGTCGTGATTCGGGTGGAGTCGGACCCTGGCCCCGAACGAGATGGTACTGACGGTCGGCGCCCGCAGGGCACGCCGCCGCAAACTGGACCAGGAGCCATTTGACACTTCCGTCCGCCCAGCGGCCCAGCACGTTTGCCTGTGTGGGCAACGCAGTCCCGTCAGGCCCTTCGACGTGCACGGGCTGATCCGCTCGCAATGCACCCCGGGCGAACGGGACGCCGGAGCATACGGTTTCATTCGTGCGCGCCGAACCGATGGTGTCTTCGACTTTCAGCACGATGCGGCGCGGAAGCACGTGGGCGCCCGACGTACAGATCGGGGCAACGAGTAGGGCGACGCAACTCGTCAAGAGCGGGGCGGGATGAACACGCACGATCGTCTCCTCTCCTGCGGTGTGCTGGAATTCAGGTGGTCGTGTCGCAGTCGCGCACGGCGGCCGCAGGTTGAGAATAGCCGGTTCCGCGATCGTGCTGCAACCGCGACCGCAATGCCGGCATCCGTGCGTGCCGCCCACCGTCCCGCGCCGTCCGCTGCGGCGGGCATGCTCCCAGCAGGCCTCCGCCGTGCCGTAAAGCTTGCGGATCCGACAAGTATCGACCACAGTACACGCGCCGTACTGGTCGTCCGTTACGAGCGGCCTTGCGGCTCGGGTGGCCTATGGCTCTAGCCGCGGGGAGCGCGGATTCCAAGGCTCAATTCGTGTTCCTCACCTCGGAAGAGATGGGCCGCTCACGCGATGGCTAACCACAAACTGACGAGTACTACTGCACTGCCGCACGAACCGCCGAACAGAGGAACGACCAAGATGAACCGAAGCTCAATCGTGTTACTGATGATCCTGCCTGCTGCTGCGCGGGCCGACTGGCCGCAGTGGCGCGGACCGAACCGTGACGGGGTGCTGGTCGGCTTCACCGCCCCGCGCCAGTGGCCGGAGAAGCTGACGCGGCAGTGGCAGGTGACCGTCGGCACCGGCCACGCCTGCCCCGTCGTGCAGGCAGGCCGCGTGTACCAGTTCACGCGGGTGGGGGCGGATGAGGTTGCGCGGTGCCTGGAGCTGAACTCGGGCCAGCAGATCTGGCGGCGTAACTACCCGGCTCCGTACACGATGAACTCCGCAGCAAAGCGGGCCGGGAAGGGTCCGAAGTCGACGCCCGTGGTGTCGAGCGGCAAGCTCTTCACCCTGGGCATCAGCGGCACTCTCTCCTGCTTCGACATCGGGACCGGCGACCTGAAGTGGCGCAGGGCGTTCGCCGGCGAGTACGCGAAGACCTCGCCGCTGTATGGCACAGCCATGTCACCTGTGGTCGAGGGCGGGCTCGTCATCGCCCACGTCGGCGGACACGACGACGGCGCCTTGACCGCCTTTGATGCCGAAACCGGGGCGGTGCGATGGCGCTGGGACGCCGATGGTCCGGCCTACACATCGCCGCTCGTCGTGACGTTGGGCGGCGTACGGCAAATGGTGACGGAATCGCAGAATCATCGCATCGGGGTTGCGTTCGACACGGGTGAGCTGCTGTGGCGGCTCCCCTTCACTACGCCCTGGGACCAGAACATCGTCACACCCCTCGCGCACAACGACACACTCATCTTCTCCGGCCTGGACAAGGAAACCATCGCGATTCGCGTCACCCGCCGCGACGGTACCTGGTCGCCCGAGACGGTCTGGCGCAATGCCGAGGTGCCGATGTACATGAGTTCGCCCGTGCTCAGCGGAGACTTGCTCTTCGGCTTGACAAAAAAGCGAAAGGGACAGTTCTTTTGTCTCGACGCCCGTACCGGCAAGCTGCACTGGACCGGCGACGGCCGGCAGGGCGACAACGCGGCCCTTGTCCGAGCGGGCCCCGTCGTGCTGGCCCTGACCACGAAGGGCCGACTGGTCGTCTTCGAGGCTGTCGCCGAGGGCCTCGAAGCGACGGCGCACTACAAGGTCGCCGACAGCCAAACCTGGGCCCACCCGGTGGTCGTCGGCAACCGCATTCTCATCAAGGACCACACGACGCTTGCCGCATGGGCCATCGCGCCGTAGTCGCCCGAGCGCGTGACCCACGACATCAGCACGTCGCCGAAGCGATCGCGCAGTTCCCCCGTCCGTCGACCTCCGCGACCACATGGATCGCGTCACCTCGTTCCCCACGTTCCCGCAGTCACGCCTTTCCTTCTTCATGCACGATCACCACCTACTCCATGTTCTGTACCGCGGCGAAGCTTGCGAACCATACGCCGGTACCACCGGCAGAGGCTGCACCGGCAGTAGGCTAGGGACTATTCGGTTCGCTGGGGTTTGTCGGATAGCCTGTTGGGTCGAGCTCTCGAGCTTTCCCAAAGTCAGCCTTCGTGTTGCTCAGCTCGCCCTTCCGCTCGTAAGCGAGGCCCCGGTTGTAGTAGGCCGCCGCGTCGTCGGGCTCAAGGCGGATCGCTTCGCTAAGATCCGCAATCGCTTGGTCCATGTCGCCTTTCTCCCTGTAGGCGATGCCCCGGTTGCAGTAGGGTGCGGCGTACGTCGGATTGAGCCGAATCGCTTTGGTGAAGTCGGCGATGGCCTTCTTGAATTCGCCATTCGCCAGGTAGGCGATGCCCCGGTCGCAGTGGGCTTCGGAGTCTTTCGGGCGAAGCCAGATCACTCTGGTTAAGTCGTCGATGGCTGTGCTGAAATCGCCCGTCAACGTGCAGGCGAGGCCCCGGTTGGCGTAGGCTTTGGCGTACGTCGGATTGAGCCGGATCGCTTCGGTATAATCGGCGATGGCCCGGTCATGCTCGCCCTTTTCGCCATGGGCGACGGCCCGGGCGCAGTAGGCTTCGGCAAATCTCGGGTCGAGCCGAATCGCTTCGGTGAAGTCAGCGATAGCCTTGTCGGGATCTCCCTTCTCGCCGTAGGTAAGGCCCCGGTCGCGGTAGGGCTCCGCGCGATCGGGATTGAGCCGGATCGCTTCGTTGAAGTCCGCAACCGCTCGGTCCAGGTCGCCTTTGTCCGCGTAGGCCAACGCTCGCTCGTTGTAGGCCACGGGGTCGTCAGGGTTGAGTTGGATCGCCTTGTTGAATCGGGCTATGGCGGTGTCATAGTTGCCTCTTTCGAGAGAAGCTACACCCCGGTCGAACTGGCGCTGGGCGTCGTTTTGGTCACCGCCGCCGAGCCCGCATAGTCCGAGTAAACGAAGAAACAAAGACCGCAATAGTTTGCTGTTCATTTCAGAGGAACCATTTCCAAGCGAAGATTGCTAAATAGGTGTGCTGGTCCAACGATCTTTGCGCGGCCGATTGGGCGTTTGGGCAGCACGAGGAATGACCGAGAGTCCGGCCGAAACGGACCACGAGCGGAAGTCCCCAGACATCCGCGCGCATCGCGGGCATGTCGTAGCATTCCGGAGGGATCGGCGGCCTACGCGGCGCGTTTGAGCGAGACGATCGGGAGATGTGACCTGCCGTCATGGAAAGCGACTTCGAGTACGAGCCGATCGCCCGGCTGTCCGGCGACGAGCGTGCGAGGTCGGGAGCAGGGCGCGCTGCGAGGCCAGCGTTTGCGGGGTTCGATGCGGGGCCGTCGATTGGCCGGTCGCAGCCGGAAGTAGACTTCATTCGGCGTCAGGCCCGCGAGCGTCATGTGGGGACGACGCCCGTTGTACCACGCGAAGAAGGAACCGAGTTCCGTGCGAAGATCGGTTCGGTGATGCGGAACGAGGATCCGCCGAGTGCCCTCGTCCTTCATGGTCCGGATGAGGCGTTCGATCACCGCGATGCTTCCGTGCTGTCCGACGGCGCCGAACCGCGGGCGAATCCCCTTGCGTCGGCACCAGTTCTTGAAGTCCTCGCACCAGAAGACGCTGCCCTTGTCGCAGATCAGATACTTGGGCATGGCGTTGGCCCGAGCGATCGCGTTTCCAAGGAAGGTGCGCACCGCGAGCGACTGGGGCCGCTTCGAAAAGGCGGCAAAGCCCATCGCGCGTCGCGAGTAGTGGTCAATGACCACGGCCACCCACCAACAGAATGGCCAGCACTGCGGCAACGCGAATGGCAACCATGGCGCCCAGAAGCCCGCTCCTGTCGGCACGGCGGTCAGATCCGCATGCCACACATGGTTCGGTCTTTTCGCCGCCACGACACGGCCGGTCGATGGGCGGGTTCTGCGAGGTGTCCGTTGTGGCGGTTCCTTGAGGATCCGTCCAACCGTCGTCGCGCCGACGTGCAGACCGGCACGGCAGAGCATCTCTGCGATCTTGACTTTGCCCAATCCCGGGCACAGGGTCTTGAGACGCTGGATCGCGTAGCGGACAAAACCGGGAAACTTGTTGACCGGCTCGCGGATTTGCACGAGCGCGTCGGGACCCTCCTCATCAATGCGTTTCATCCACGAGGCGATCGTGGCTGACGCAACCAGAAACGCGTCGGCCGTCTGCCTGGCCGACCAAGCCCGCGCGGCGCGAAGCTCGAGAATGGCCATTCGTTCCGTGGGCGCATACTGAGGCCGTTTGTGCGGCACGATTCGCCCCATACGGGCATCCTTGATGCGCATCTCCTCGGTCAGGAACGCCACCTGTTGCCTGAGCTCGTCATTCTCAGCCTTCAAGCGTAGCCGAGCGATCGGGCTGTTGACCGCCCAGCTCCGGGTCGCGGCCATGGCATATTGCGCCAACGAAATCACGCCCAGCATTACCGACCTGACCCGCCCGCACCAACCGTCGGGCAGCGGGGTCCTGTACTTTCTGCTCTCGGCCATCGTGCCTCCAGGGATTGCTGAAGGCTAGCATAACAGGCTGAAAGGAAAGGGGTTACACGCAATCGAGCCCGGCGCAAAAATCGCTGGACCAGCACACCCGCACAATCGGCCGCGTAACAATCGCTGGACCAGCTCACCCCTGGGCAATCTTGCCGCAAGACAGGCTCAGCCGGGCTCCACGAACACGAATCCGCTCTCAGGGTCGTCCGGGTCGTCCGCGTTACAGACTATCGCGGTACGTGTCGGGATCGTAGCTGAGCCGGAGCGTCGCGCCGGCGGGCGCGGGAACGATCGTGCGCAGCCAGCTTTCTGAAATGGGGTCGAACCGTCCGTATAGGCGTTTGTCCGCCA
>CAYMME010000536.1:0-5912 GCA_964391465.1 uncultured Planctomycetales bacterium | reverse complement strand
CCGCAATTAGTGACGCCGTTTCCATGACTTCGCGTCACTCACCGACCAGCTTCAAGGCCTGCTGCACCAGGCCTTCGGAGAGATACAGTCCTTCGCGCCGCAGCTTGTCAACGAGGGGGCGAGCGGCTGGGGCAGCCCCCCGCTGCTTGGCCGTCAGAACCAAGCCAAGGGTCCCTCGGGTGGGGACACCCAGGGCCGCTGCGCAGCGGCGAGCGAGCTTGTCGTCCAGGATGGCCACCGCACCTGGATGACCCGAGGCCCAGGCCAGCACGCCGGATTCGCCGGCGCCCAGGTCCCAGGCAGCCACGGTGGGAGAGATCGGCGGCGGCTCCACGACCGACAGCCACGACTCCTGTCGCATGCTGGCCAGCAGCCGGTCGCCGCCCGTGCCCCGGGCAATCTCGTCGGCGACCGTCGTCGGCACGACCACCGCGGGCGCGGCCAGCCGCAGCAGGTCGAGAAGGCCCGCTCGGCCCAGGCAGATCAGTGGGGAGGCGTTGACCGCCGCGGGCTCAGCCAAGGGCAAGCTCCCGCTCGAGGTCTTCTACGTCTCCGGAGATCGCCTCGATCTGACGGCGCCCGAGCTCGTCGATGAAGTCGGCTCGGGGAAGTCCGGCCAGTTCCGCGGCGCGCCCCTGGGAGATCTTGCCCTGCTGATACCAATGGATCGCCGCCGCGATCCGGATTTCACGGGCGAACGATTCCGGATCCAGCCGCAAGGCTCCGAATGCGTCGTCCGGCAACTCTACAGCAATCGTTTTCATGGCCTTCACCTTCCCCAGATTGTATCGGCCGAATCCGCGCCCCGCCACGGCGTCAAGGGATTGGGCTGTCTCCGGCTGCATTCGGCTGTCTGGAATCCCAGCCCTTGCTTCCGCGCCACGCCTCCGCCGGTTCCCGGCCTGCGTGATCGCCTGCATCCGACGAAAGACCCGCGCTGCCCTGGCCGAATGGGGGGAGTTGACGGAGAGCACGCTCGCGTGGTCGACCGCGCTGACCAGGCCGCCTCGACCTTACCGGCCGAGACCAGAAGTTCGCAGCATTGTCCGCGGGGGCCTGATCCCGCCTGCGCGGCATCCGCCGGAATCGATCCCGTTCCGTTCGCCTTCTCGTTAGCGTTCTAGTGTGGCCCCCCTTTTTCTGCTGCGCATGCCTGATCGGCGGTGTCATCATACGTGAACCGAGCGACGGGAGACGTTTTGGCGAATCGAGACGACGTGCTGCTGACCTTGCTCGAACGCGAGGGTCGGGGGACATCATTAGTGTGCGCCGGCGTCCGAAGTGGTCGGTTCGGTGGAACCAGCACGTGTGCCGGCACGATGATCGAGTCGTCTTTCGGTCCGTAGACACCTTCTTGTGAGCTTGCTCGCAGGCCGATATACTGCATGTTTCTTCGTGTGTACCTGGGGCAAACGGTCACGACAGACGAAAGGAGCCGAGCAAATGGTGAGTCGGCTTGCGGTCGCGTGCGGCCTGTTGATAACGACGTTGTTGTTTGATTCTGTGGCGGCGGGTACCGCAACGACAACGCCAAAGATGGGCGAGGGGAGTGACTGGGCATTCGTCGGCGGAGCATGGAAAGACTCCGGCACGGAGCTCGTTCCCCCGTCCAATCTGTTCAGCTTGCGGATGGCCCTACACAAGGCGGCCACGTACCAGGATGTGACCGTAGAGTGCGATCTCTTGCAGAAGTACCGTGCCGTTGGCGGCGGCGATACGGGCATCGTTGTCCGGGCACAGGATGCGAGCCATTACTACTGGGTCCATACGGCGTGGACGGGACAGACTACCCGCGCCAAGCACCTGTGGCTGGCCATCTCGAAGGTCGACGAGACCGGATGGGTGCGGCACCTGCGCCTGGAGATGATCCACGGCGTGCCCAGCGAGATGGACCGCTGGTACCGGGTGCGCGTGGAGGTCAAGGATGACACCATCCGCACGTGGGTGGACGGCAGGCCCGGACCGACTTTGACGGACCGCACCTACCGAAGCGGCCGCGTGGGCCTGGCGGGCTACGGCTGCTTTCGGTGCAAGGAGTTGAGGGTGTCGGGTGACCCGTTGCCGGCATCGCAGTGGGCGGCGGGCCCCGGACCGAAGATCGACTGGTTCCACGTTCTCGGGGACGCACCGGGAGCTGGCCAGCGGCAGAAGCCGGTCTGTCTCCGGCGGCTGCCCGACGGCACGCTGGTTTTCCTATACGGCACGCGCACCGACCCGTCATACCCGGTTTCGCGGTCTACCGACAACGGCCTGACGTGGGACGAGCCGACCGGGATGCCCAACGATCGACAAGGCTTCCTCCACGTGACCGGCGACGGCCGGCTCCTGGCCTGGCAGTTCGAGAACGGCAAGCTCTTCTGGACCAGTGAGTCGACCGACCAGGGCAGGACGTGGGGACCACGGCGAGAGTACCCGATCACGGAGAAGTGGCCGGAGGACCCGAAGCTCTCGCCGCTCTTCTATGGCCAGGGATTGTACGAACTGCCCGATGGAACGTGGATTGTTCTGCTGCACGGCGCGTTGGCGGAGAACGAGAAGTGGGACATCTTCACGTGGGGCTCGCGCGGGTGCACGTGCTTCTCCATCCGATCCACCGACGGCGGCAAGACCTGGTCGGCACCGGTGAGTCTTGACGGCGTGCGCAAGCCCGGCGGGAAGCGCGGCGAGCTGCCCGGGTGCGTGGACCTGATCGAGCCGGTGGGGGCGTTGACGAAAGACGGCCGGTTCCTGGTCTACTGCCGACCCAACTACAGTGCGACCATGTGGGAGGCGGTCTCCCGGGACGGGGCGAAGACGTGGGACGCGGTGTCCAGAGGCCCGTTCCCCGGCTACGCCGCCGACATGATCTGCACGTCCAGCGGCGCGTTGCTGGTCTCACACCGGTTTCCCAACCACACGATCAACCTGAGTCTCGACAACGGCCTGAGTTGGGACTCCGGCACGATGATCGACTGGCCGCTCGAGGGGGCCGGCAAGTTTGCCGAGGTCGCGCCGGGCGTGCTCCTGTTCATCTACCGTGACGACCTCCAGCAGCGGATGCGGGCCCAGTTCATCCGCGTGACGCCCCAAGGCCTCGTCCACCTGCCCCGGAACTGGCAGACGGAGTAGCGCAAGGAAAGATCGAGCCCGTCCCGTTCACGTTCTCGCCGGTGCTTCTGTCAGGTCCATTAGCGAGTACTCGTCACCGCTTGATCGTCGGCAAGCTTCCAGGTCTCGCCCCCGTCAGGGGACATCATCAGGGCGCGGCGGCGTCCGAAGTGGTCGGTTCGGTAGAACCAGTACGTTGACCAGTAGTCGTAGGACAGAAAAAGCCGGCCCCGCCTGTCGATGGTGAGGCGGTGGTAGTAGATGCTGTACTCGGAGACGGGCGGAACGATCAGGACGCGCGGGGGCTCCCAAGCCCGGCCCGGTCGTTTCCGCTGATAGGCGAGCGTGCCGAAGTGGGCCCCACTGGCGAAGTACTCGGCGTCGTGTCGCCACAGTCGAAAGACGACGTGGAGCGTGTCGTCGGGGCCGCACACCAGTCCCATGTAGGTCTGCCGCAATCCCTCCCCCACCGCCTCTGCTTCGGTCCAACCCGAATGGGCGTCATTCGGCTTCAGCGAACGAGCATAGTGGAAGGGCCGGCCGTGCGTGCCGGTCAGGACGTGAAGATGCCCCTTGCTGTCCATCGTCATCGACGGGCGGTTGTGGACGTCGTTCGGCGGCGCACCGTAGCCCACGAGGACCGGCTCACCGAGCGTGCCCGTCTTGCGATCGTAGGTCGTCACGTAGGTGGGCACACCGGGCAGTCTGACCTTCGGGTCGGTGGCCTCCGCCCAGACGACATGCACCTTGTCGCCGCGTGAGACCACGGCCGAGGGGACGCCGGAGTGCGAGCCCACGCCGAGGCTCTTCTTCGAAATGAGGATCGGACTCCCGACCGTCACGCGCTCACCCTCGTCCTTGGGAACGAACAGCTCGAGATCGCTGATCCTCCGCCACATGAGCTTCTTGTCCCTGGCGGTCCTGATCGAACGCAGAACCGGCGGCGGGCCGTCCGGCACGTTGTGGCCGGAGAACTGCTCGATGTCGAATCCGCTCGACTTGCCCAGTCCGTAGGCCGCGAACGTGTGCCCCGCGTCATCCGAGTGCAGCAGGGCTGCCTGGGCCCCGACGTTCGCCAGGAGGTACAGATCGTTATCGCGATCGAAGGCCATCTTCGTGCTGGACGTGCGAGCAGAGGCCGGCTTGCCTTTGAACTCGGGCACGCGAGACTTGATGGCAGTGCGCAGGTCGGTGGTCGTCCACTGTCCGTCGCTCCAGGCCGCGACGCCGGTTGCGGTTCTGACGAGCGGTCGATTCTTCAGGTCGAAGTAGACCTCCCAGTCCCGTGGGTAGTCCGGCAGGTAGCCGAACTGCTCGTTCTCGTGTTGGTACGGCTTGAGCACGAGCGGCAGGGAGAGCGGTTGCGTCACCGGAGAAACGCCCGCCTTGACGGTCAGCGTCGAGTAGGTGGAGAAGTCCGGATCGTCCGACGGCGTGGCGCGCACGTGGCAGACCCGCGTCTGGCCGTCGGCGGGAACCGTGTACCGGATCGACACGTCCGTCGTCTCGCCGGGCTTGGCGTCGACGCGGTCCGTGGACAGCCGCGCGGGCCAGTCGTCGCCCGGGAACTCGACGCCCAGTTGGATCGTCGTCGGCCGGGGCGAGTTGTTGTGGACCCGGAACGTGACCTCGCCCTTCTCGCCGGGTCGACCGTACACGGTCCGGCCGTACGGCGTCAGGATCCATCTGTGCGCTCGGAAGCTGAACCACGACGTCGGGTCCGGCGTCCAGTACGAGAGATTGGGGTAGTGATCGCCTCGGCCCCACCGGGTCACGCCGTCGATATGGACCGTCGCCTGCTGCCTGGCGAAGTGCAGCCGCCAGGGCACGGCGTCTCGACTGACGTCCGGGCCGAAGGCGCGCGTCACTTGCCGATCGGCACCGACCTTCAGCGTCTCGATGAGCGCGCCGTTGGCGTCGAGCACGGGCAACGTCTTGACCTCGGGATGCAGATTCGTGACCTCGATGTCGAACGCGCCTGTCCTCGGCACGAAACAGACGTTGCCCGATCGGTCGGCGTTCAACAGAACGATCGGCTCGGCATGCCGTTCGTCGCGGTGGCCGCGCGAGGTCTCGACCAGGTAGCGCGGGCAGTTCGTGCGGAACCCCCAGATGACGTCACTACCGTACCGGTCGTTCGACACGGTGACGTTCAGGGCGTAGACGCCCTTGCATCGCACCTGCGCGGTCAGCCGCGCCCGCTGAGGCGGACCGACGCCGCTGCCCTTCGGCCGATCGTCATCGGCGAGCGTCACGTCCTGAAGCACGCGTCGATCCGGCCCGGCCAGAATCGCGCGAAGGTCCCTGCGCCCGCCCCGCCGGTTCCGGTCTCGCTTCTCCACGTCGACGACGAGCTCGCCGGGAGAAGCCAGGAAGTACGCCCCGCCCGTACCGCCGATGGCCAAATCGATCGTGCCTTTGCTCTCGCTCGGCGCGGACTCCGTCGTCGCTGAACGGCCGGTGGCCTGGACAGCGAGCACGAGTACGAAAGAGACGATTGCTCGATTCATGGCCATGGGCTTCCTCCCTGGTTGTAGGCGCTTCGCGGTGGCAGCCCCTGGCGTCGGCGGCGCCGGGACCCACGCACGCTACAGCGGATCGGGCATCTGGGGCAAGAAGAACGGTTCTTCACGGATTCGCGGGGGTGCTTTCTGCTCCCGTCGGAGGGACGTGTGAAGTGGGAGTCTCGCGCCAGAAGGCCATGATGCTGTTGCCCACCACCGCGGATGAGAAGGAACGACATACGGCTGCGGTTCGCGAAGAACAGCGACGTGCCGGCCCCGAAGGGGCCTACGAGTTTAGCCAGGGGTGGAGCGAAGCGCAAC
>CAYMME010000535.1:0-5919 GCA_964391465.1 uncultured Planctomycetales bacterium | reverse complement strand
CGGCCATGCTCGACATCATGATCGCACACGGCATCGAGGAGGACTGGGGCGACCTGTGCTTCCCGCCGAGTTCGTGAAGGCGGAAGTGCCGGCTCGTGGCAAACGATTGGAGTCGAAATGGAAACAGTCCAGTTCTACGATATGGACAGCAGAAAAGTTGTGGCCATCCCGGTCTGTGAACTCGCCCCAGGTGCGGTTCGTGCTCAAGTGGAAGGCGTCGACGGGATCGTGTGGTTGCTGCCCGACAAACTCAAGCAGGCTGAGATCAAGCACCCTCCGTTCGACAAAGGCACCCAAGACCATATCCGGCAGATCCAGGCAGCATTCGCAGAGCATCGTCCCCTTTCCTTCGAGGAGTGGGAGGACGGGTTCCGCCGCGATGGTAACCCCGTGCAGGAGATCGCCATTTGGTCCCACGCGGCGGATGTATACATGGCATTCGCCAGCGACGAGTCTTCCGCCGATCAGCGTCGAGATATCTACCAGTGTATCGTGACCTGCATGTGCTCTAGTCCCGATACCATCTGGCATGTCCTTAAGCAGCTGGAGGTGTTGAACCGAGCCGAGGCTGAGCAGGTGGTGAATCGTTTCTTCGGGAATAGCGTCTAACGGGGGCCGCTGAGGTGTTGCTGCGATGGGCCGTCACGGGCGTGCCGTGGGTACGTTTTCTCGGTGGCTCACTTCTTGTGGCTGTTCTCCCAAAAGCGTACCGCTCTTGGACCCCGGTCAACCCGGCGGTAGTCTTTCGTGAGAAGATGGTTCGCCTCAGGTAGCCTGCTGCCCTGACGGGAGCGACCGACCTCAGTCCTTCGCCCGGGCCGCTTTCACGATCCGGTCGATCAGACCGCCCGGTTTCGATGACTCGGCGATGTCCTGCCCCTTGATGGCAGCCGGTGCCGCCCACAGCATCATGTTCTGATAGTAATCGGTCCCGTAGGTGCGCTGCCCTTCACCCGTTCCCACCCCCTCGACGGCATAGCCCTCGCGCCCGTCCTCGGTCTTCTTGGTGAAGGTCAACTTGCCCGAAACCGTGTTGGGCAGGTCCCACGTGTGCCCGTGCTTGATGAACAGGTTGTGCAGGCAATCGCGAAGAACCTCCAGCCCCGTCTCCCGCCGGCCCTCGTACAGGTAGGTGAACGCGAGCATCATGATCTCGGGAGGGAAGATTCCATAGGTGATCAACGGTTTCAAGTCCTTCGCTCGAGCGAAGCTGACCGCGCCGTAGGGTGCTCGGCAGCTCTCGCCGATCGTGTGCAGGGCCCGGTCGATCCTGTCCTTGCGATGGATTCCCGGCAGGCCGTGGAAGTCGTTGTTCCACTCGCCGTCGAACTGGTTGGACATGATCGTGTCGTCTCGCTTGCCGAGCTTCTCGTGGTAGTACAGCAGGTAGGACCCGGCTGCCTCGTTCCACATCTTTCCTTCCATTGAGGCCTGTCCCTGTCGCAGCCATTCGGTGCACTGCTCGGCGAACGCCCGGTCGCCGACGGTCTCAGCCATGCGCAACGCAATGGCCATGTTGGAGATGCGCAGTCCGCCCGCGTGGGCCGTCATCCCGTACCAGTCGAAACCCTCCCACCACTCGCTGCGCACGTCGTCCGGGATGCTGACCACCGCATCCGCACCGTGGTTTTCGCTCATCTTTACGGTGTATTCCGTCGTGCGTTTCACGCCGTCGTAGAACTCATCCAGGACGCTGCGGTCGCCGGTGCGTTGCCACAGCCGGTCGACGAGCGAAACGTAGCACACGCCGTTGAGGGCCTTCTGCCAGTTATGCCCTGGAGTGACCAGCGCGACTTCATTGCAGCACGGCCCGAGATCGAAGGGAGCGGCGCCGTCCTTCCGGATGAACCGCGTGTAGGCGCGGAGCGTCGTGCGGTTCAGGGTGGGGAAGAAGTAGGTCACCGGCAATCCGCCGTAGTAGGTGCAGGGTATGCACTCGATGTGAGAGCATCCCCGGGGGCTCTCGTTCATGGCGAAGTACCCCTCGGGATAGCACCAGTCGCCCAGGGGCCCTCGGGCCGCGGCCCAGTAGCTCGTCTCGGGGATGAGGCACAGGGTCTGGATCAATCCGTCTTTCAACCACGGCGGCAGATCACGGTCACGGTAGATCACCTCTTGCCAGGCCAGGACGCGGTTCAGGAGATCCTTATGATCGCGCGCGACGCGCCGCGCCACTGCGACGGCGTCGTCATAGCGCGTGGCATAGCGGTTGGTGTAGCGCCGATCCTTGTCGGCGATGAATGTCGGCGAGTACCACGCCAGGACGAATCGGACCACGGTCGTCTCTCCGGCCGCGAGCTGGAGATCCACGGCAACCGATGCCCCGGAATCGCCAGCGGCAGCGGGTGGCAGACTCCTCCCGATCCCGGACCAGGATTTGCTGTCGCGATTGAGGTCGCCGCCGACTCGAGCCTTCTGCCCACCGAGAACACCCAGCACATAGCCAATGCCGTTGGGGCCTTCGATGGCGACGCCGTTGACCGGGTTCGCCAACCGCTTCCTCTGACAATCGTGCTTGCCCTCGTGCAGGACCGGAAAGGATGGGATTCCCGGGAAGCTGAAAGCGAGCGATCCGCTCTGGTCCGTACTGCTCGTGTTTCGGACACGCACCTCGAACACGGCCGCGGGGAGGTTCGACGCGCCGAGGTCGCCCGGAAGAAACGGACTCCAGGCGCGGAGTTCCACGTCGAGCGGACCGGCCAACCGGTACGCGAGGTCCGCGACGGGGAAGTGGCCGAAATAGCGAATCTCTTCGGGGCTCATCACGCCGGTGACTTGCGCCAGCCGGGTGTGCCAGTCCCGCCCTTTGGTGGGTTGGGTTCCCCGGTTGGGCTCGACGCACCCTTCGATTCGACCGCCGGCGAGATACTCGCGGTCGGCCAGCACGAAGACTCGATCTGAGACCGACAGCCCCAGGAACGGCCTCAAGAGTTGTGGCTGTCGCGGAAACTGATTGAACATCGACTCGAAACCGAGCACGCCGCCCACTTCGATATCGAGGCACCCGGTGCCCACGCCACCCAGTGGCACCCCGCAGCAGGTCGGGCGGGCGGACGTGAGAATCGTCCCGCTGACCGGGGCCCCGAAGCCGTTACACTCGAATTCGACCCACTCGTTGAGTGGCAGTCCGTCGGGGAACAGCGGCTGGCCGCTCGCATCGGCGCACAGGAGGCAGGCCGTGAGCATCACATGAATGCGAAGGTGGGATCGGGCTCGACGCGAAGCGCCGTTCGAAGCGTTGCTGGCCATGTTCCTTGACTCCATCGGGTTCGGCTCGCGCCACCGAGGGTGGCACGGCGAACAACAGACTAAGCGCACGGTCGACACGGCGAAAGACGTTCGCCTACCGATAGAGCCACCCTGACCCATCGAGACGGAGGGCCGCAGGCCAGCGCGTTCCCCAAGCATGGACCACGAAGCCCATGCCCGTCGCCCGACAGCGGGCGAAGATCCTCACGACAATGACGTTCAGCTCCCGCAGCTGGGCGTCATCACAGGGATGCGTCGTTCGGTGCACCGCAGAACTCAGAACACCCCCACCAACCGCTCGTCCTCCATCTTCTCCGGCCGTTCGTCCTTGGTCCATTGATCGATCGATCTTTGTCGTCAGCTGCCGCAGCGCGGCGCTCATTCGCGAGGACAGTATCCGCCGGTAGCTCACCGTTGAGTCTCGCGCTGTGCCGAGCGATAATCCAGCCATGCTGAACTTCAAGATCGAACGACTGAAGCGCCTTCCGCAACGCATGGATGAAGTGTGGCAAGGCGGTCTTCTTCGCATGCCGTCCTGGGTGGTGGGTGAGGAAGGGCAGCCGTACCGACCGTTGCTGCCGATTTGGGCTGCGGTAAAGGCGAACAAGATCCATTCGGGCGGACTGTGCCGGCCCGAGGCGTGTGATCCCGACAAGGTGCTCGACGCCCTCGTCGGGTTCGGCACGGAATCCGATGTCGGCGGCTACCGGCCGGGCCGGGTGGAGGTGCGCGATCCCGCGCTGGCCGAATACTTGAAAGGGTCCCTCTCCGAAACGGGGATTGATGTGGTGCAGCGAGACGCGTTGCCTGCGCTGGATCGGGTGCTGGCGGCGATGGCCGAGGGAATGGCCGGCGAACCCCTCTCTCCGGGAGCGCTCAAGGGCAAGGGTGTGACGGTCGAGCGGATGCAGCGGTTCTCCGATGCGGCCAAGGCGTTCTACGAAGCCGCGCCGTGGAACCATCTGACCGACGAAGACCTGGTGACGATCGAGTCGCCACGGCCACCGCAGTGCCTGCAGTATGCGACCGTGCTCGGAGCGGCGGGTCAGACGTACGGCATGGGATTCCACGACCGGCCCGAATCCGTCTGGGAGATCCGGCGCACCGAGGACTTCGATGCGTGGTTCGCCAGCCGCAAGCAGGCGATGTGGAACCTGACATTCGGTCCCATGAGCGAGCTGCCGATCGACGACGCAGATCTCTGGGAAGACCACGATCTGCCGGTGGCCTGCGGCAAGGCGTATCCGTGTGCCCTGGGGCACGGCCCAAGAGAGGGTGTCATGCGGCCGGACGCCAAGCAATTGGCTTTCCTCGAGGGTTTGCTGCGTGCCCTGGCGAAGACCACGGAGGGTCAGATCGACTCCGGCAGGTGGACGGTTGGCGTCGAGACGGCTGACGGGCCGGTGGACGTGACGCTCGCGCTGCCCGACCTGCTCGACCCGCCGGACTACCGCGAATGGATGCATCGCGGCTTTGATCCCGATCGTCGCGCGATGGAGCGGATGCACGCCCAGATGGATCGCTTCCTCGAGGAGCAGCAAGTCGAGGACCTCGACGCAGTGAACGAGCTGATCCAGCGGGAGTTCGTCGGCAAGGAGCCTGACCCCAGCCGCTATCCGCCGCGCAACGCCCTCGAAGAGGCGCGGAATCTATGCTACCAGGCCTGTGATACGCACTGGCGAGGGCGACTTCAGCTGGCCCGGAAGGCCCTTGAGGTCTGTGGCGACTGCGCTGACGCGCACGTCTTGCTGGCCGAGCACGCAACCGGCCCGGATGAGGCGCTGGAACATTACGCCGAGGGCGTGGCGGCGGGCGAACGGGCCCTGGGCAAGGCGCGGTTCGACGAAGAGGTGGGCCATTTCTGGGGCGTGATCGACACACGGCCGTACATGCGGGCACGGTTTGGCCTGGCGCAGTGCCACGAACGGCTCGGCCAGCTCGACGAGGCTGTTGACAATTATCGCGAGCTACTGCGGCTCAATCCGGGCGACAACCAGGGCGTGCGATACCTCTACCTTCCGTGCCTCCTGCGGCTCGGCCGGGACGCGGAAGCGGCTCGCTTCATGAAGAAGTCTGACGACGAGCCGACGGCGAACTGGGCGTACACGCGGGCCGTATTGGCTTACCGACTTGGCGGCGATTGCTCGGCAGCAAATGACGAACTCGCCAAGGCGGTCAAGACGAATCCGCATGTCGTGGACTGCCTGCTGAGCGATGATCGTCCGCCGATCATGCCGGAGTCCTACGGGATAGGCAGCTTGGAGGAGGCGGTGATCGCCGCCGAAGAGTTGCGCCCGGTGTTCGCGCAGGCGCCGGGAGCGCGTGAGTGGCTGGAAGCCCGCGGGCGCATCCGCTCCCGCCTGCACCGGAGTCAACGAACCAAGAAGCGTCGGCGCAAGCGGCGCTAACACCCCGCCGCAAGCCCGAAGCGCGTCGATCCACCGCTACTTCTTCATCAGGGCAGCGAGGCTCACGGCCCCCATGTTCTTGCGCAGCCCATCCGAGACTGCGTCAAACGCACGGTTCAAGGTGCGCCCGACCGCGGGAGGCACATCGGGCATCTGCGTATCGAGGATGGCGCCCTCTGCTGCTTCGTAGATCTCAAGCAACGTGATCTTCGCAGGGGGCCGCGCAAGCTCAAACCCGCCCCGCGGACCTCGCTCCGAGCGC
>CAYMME010000534.1:0-5925 GCA_964391465.1 uncultured Planctomycetales bacterium | reverse complement strand
GCCAAGTGTCCCTTCGCTCGAAAACGAGGGGGTTTTTACGAAGGGATCAACATTCGGACCGCCCCCGGGCCGGGAGTGTCCGCAGACACCGTGATCTACGGATCGCTCAATCTCGACCCCGCGGTGGTTCTTGCCGAGGTGCTCTCCATCGCGTCGCGCTACGACGCCGACACGGGAGAGACGATGCGGGCGAGCCTCAAGCTTCCCCAACCCGACGGTTCGGTGCTGGATGTGGGGACGGACGTCATCAGCCAGTTCGTGGGCCCGCTCTCCGGGGGGCTGATGCTGGCGAAGCCCTACGATGCAGAGAACGTCAATCTTCTCGTGGCCCTGCGGCACAAATCGCAAGCCGCCGTGGCGAAGTTGGTGGCCCTCGTGCCCCCCGGGATGTTGCAGCCGACCGAGGTGCTGGGCAACACGGTCTACGAGCTCCCGATGGTTCCCGGCGCGGCCATCGGCCTGACCGAGCGCGCCCTGCTTCCGGGAACCAAACCCGCCGTGCAGGCCTTCATTCGGAGCGAGGGCAAGGAGGGAAGAGGGCTTTCCGACGCCCCCCGTTTCAAGCGCCTCGCCGGCCTCGTGCCGAAGCGGACGTGCGCTTTGCTGTACGTCGACGGCATCGAATTCTTCGACGCACAGATGGCGATTGCCAAAGCGAGTAGAGCCGAAGCGGAGGAGGCATCCACGCCCGACATGTCGGCGGGAGCGTCTCTGCGGGCCGTGCTGGGTGCGGAATACGCCGCGGCCGAGGAGGAGATCGAGGACCTGAGAACCCTGCGGAAGTATCAGACGATTACGATTCTGTCGTTATCCACGGAGCCGGAGGGGTTGCGTTTCGACGCCGTGAGCATGCCGCCGGCATCAAGCGAGTAGGTGAACGACGAGGGTGCCCGGATTGCGCAGCGGCCCGGCACTCGATCGCGTACTCGTGGCCGGAAGCGCCGTCGCTCGCCGCACTCTTCTCAGCGTCGCGTCTACTGCCGCCGGCAGTCTCTCGGGCGTAGACCGTTCCGTATCACCGTCGGCGATCACCGTTCCGAGCCGGTAACGCGCCGTTGCCTTCTGCCCCGAAGGGGCAAGCGAATGTAGCCAGGGGTGAAGCGAAGCGCAACCCCTGGATACGATGCGACGCACGGTGCCCCGCCCCGGAGGGGCGGACGAAGAGGTGCCGAATGCCCGGTACGTACTCCAAGATTCTGCTTCATATCGTCTTCAGCACGAAGAAGCGCGCCCAGATGATCACCTCCGACCTGCAACCTCGGTTGCATGCGTACATAGGAGGCATTGTTCGCGACGAGAAGGGAACGCTCTACGAAGTCGGCGGCACGTCTGACCACGTACATCTTCTCGTCCGCTGGCGAACCGATGCGTCCATCGCTGACTTGCTGCGGAACGTCAAGAGCCGCTCGTCCTTGTGGATCCACCAGACGTTCCCGACGCAGCGCGCGTTCGCCTGGCAGGAAGGGTACGGCGCGTTCTCCGTGAGCGAATCCCGCGCCCCGGCGGTCCGTGACTACATCGCCAACCAGGAGCGGCACCACCGCACGGACACCTTCGAGGAGGAGTTCGTCCGTCTCCTGAAGCTGCACGACGTGGAGTACGACGAGCGATACCTTTGGGATTGATCGCCTGGTATGCGCGGCATTCGCCCGCCCATCCGGGACGGCGGGGCTATTGAACCAACCGCAACCAGGGGTTCAGCTTCGCTCCACCCCTGGCTACACTCGCTCGCCCCTTTGGGGCGAATTCGGGGCACGCCTTCTGCATGCGCGCCAATCACGGATGCTGCTCGTCCGCCGGCTGCGTCGTTGTGACCGAAGGTGTCGCTGCCCGCCCCAGTCTCCTCAGCGTCTCGCTTACCGCAGCTTGTAGCGCATCAGGCGTGAACCATTCCGTATGGCCGTCGATGAACAGCGCATTGCCTCCTTCGCCGTCGTGATTTTGCGCCGCCTCGTACGCCAGGACGTTGCGCGGCTCGCGGTCGGTCCGCTGTCCCTGCACGTACACGTAGGCTGCGCCTTCGACTGGCCCGGTGCTCTCCGGGCAACGCAACAGCTCGGCCGCGGCATGCCCACCTCGCACCAGCGCCTGCAGGTCCAGGGGGAATGCTCCACCACTTTCACCGGCGTACGACTGCAGCACGACGGCGAGCAGCTTGAGTTGTACTGCGCATATCGCTTTCCTCGGATCCTCCCCGGGGTGAAGCAGATACATGCGAGAGAGCAGGGCAGCCCCAAGCAGTACCGCCGCGAGAAGAAACGTGCCAAGCCGCAGCGGCGATGAGGTGTTGCCCGCCCTGACAAAGTCAGCCTCACGGTCTGTCATCATCACAATCGTATGCCGACGTGGAGGCCCGATCCAACGCGGCGGCTACGTTACGCCGCTCGATACTTCTCGAGCGCTTCGCGGTTCAGCTCGATGCCCAGGCCGGGCTTGGTGGGCAGCTCGACTTGTCCGTCGACCATCGTTAGGCCGTCGGCGGCGAGTTCCTTTCGAATGGCCGAGTCGGACAACTCGGCGGGCAGGTACTCGATGTACGGGCAGTGCGGCGTGGCGGCCGCGAGGTGGGCGCTGGCCGCGATGCCGATCGCCGTCTTCCAGCAGTGCGGCACGATGAGTCGGCCTCGGTCGGCCGCGATGTCGGCGACGCGCTTGGCCTCGGTCAATCCACCGACCCGGCCGATGTCCGGCTGGGCCACGTCGATCCCGCCGCGATCGATCAGGTCCATGAACTCGAAGCGCGTCTGCAACCACTCACCGGACGCGACGCGCACGGGCGAGTGGTCGGCCAGCCACGCGTGTCCTTCCAGATCGTCGACGCGCAGCGGCGTCTCCACGAAGAAGATGTCGTACGGCTCGAACGCAGTGATGACGTTGAGAGCCCGCTTGCGGTCGCGGAACGCATACACCGCGTCGACCATGAGCGTCATCTCCGCCCCGACGGCCTCACGGCAGCGCGCGACCGTCTCGACGAACGCCGCGTCGGGCTCCTGCAACCGGTTGTGGCTCCACGGCCCGCTCAAACACACCTCGAGCTTGGCCGCCCGGAACCCGCGGGCCTTGGCCTGCACCGCCTGCTCGACGAGCCCGTCCTGATAGCTCACGAGTGTGTCGCCGGTCGGCAGCAGCGAAGCATACGGCGTGATCCGATCCGACCGAGCCCCGCCGAGCAACTGCCAGCACGGCAGCCCCAGCGCCTTCCCGCGGATGTCCCACACCGCCATGTCGATGGCCCCGATCGCGCATATGCCGAGCCCCCGCCGGCCGGTCATGATCGAGCCGGTGTAGAGCTTCTCCCACAAGGCCTCGGGGTTCATCGGGTCCGCACCGATGACCATCTCCTTGAGCGACAGCGCCATGCAATGCGTGCCCGGGGCCTCGATCAGTGCCTTGACCGCCCACGGATTGCTGTCCGTCTCGCCGACGCCGCTGATCCCCTCGTCGGTGCGGAGAACCACCACGATGTCGTCCTGCGCACTGCTGCACGCATCGGCGTTCACGTCCGGCACGACCACCACATGACACTCAACGTCAACGATCTTCATGTGTACACGTCTGTATCCCTGGGACCGCCGCAACCGCACCGCAGCTTCGGGGTTCAAGCTTATGCAAGGTCTACGGACCCATGGAACGACTCACCGCCATCGAGAAAGGGGTTCCTCATGTCCCGCAGAACACTCGCGTTGTGGACGGCTCTATTCGCCATGGTGGCTCCCGCCTCCGTCGCGAACGCCGCCGCCGACTCGTCCGACCGGAAGCCCGTTGCACCGAAGGCCGCACCGCACGTCGTCGTGCCACAAGTTAAGCGTACGCCGTCGCGCCCGCCAGTACGCGCCCCGCGCGGCCGCACCCGTAGCGGGTCGAGCAGAAAGTCGGAACCGGTTGCGCCCCAGGACGCACTCCGGCTCCGGATCGAGCTGATCGAGGCACGCATCGAGCCGGCCAAGGCTGTCGATCTCGACCTCGGTCCCGACTGGGCCGCCCGCCCGCTTGCCAAGCTGCTCGAAGGCCTGTCCGAACTCGGAACGGCGAGCCTGCGCTATCGCTTCGACAGCCAGATCGTGGTCGGTGAACGGCTCGAAGTCGCGTCGGGCGGGAAGATCCCGTGGGTGAGCAAGATGCGCAAGCTCGAAGGCGGCAAGGTGGCGTCCAACGTCGAGTATGAGGAGATCGGCTGCATCGTAGGCGCCGAAGCATCCTGGCTCGAAGCGAAAGCGGACAATGCCCCGCGTTTCGTGCGTCTGGAGCTCAACCTCGAAGTGGGCGCACTCCGGCCGGAAACATCGATCGAAATCGCACCCGGCCGGGACGCGCCGATCTTCAACCGCCACGAGGAAAACCACGCAACGATCTTACGCCTCGGCCAACCCGCACTGCTGACCACCTACGCCGCCCGCGAGATCACGCCCAAGACCACCCCACTCGGTGAAACGCTCATCTGGCGAATCCAAGTCGATCCAGCCGCCGTCGGCCCGGCGGCACCGCTACGGAACCCCCGCAGCGCGAGACAGGAGTAGAACACCGACCAGTCGAATCGGTTCAGTTCGGTGGTTGTGTTGCGTTGATGACACGCGGACGAATGACGCCCCCATGAGATTCCTGCATTGCCTGACGGATTGTCATGGTGTTCCATACGTGCCGAACTCGACCTGCTGCGGTTCAAGCACGGCCGGTGCGCCGGCGCGAGATGCAAGCGTATGGACGCGCCCACGATGACGCCCTCGAACGCATCTGGCCGTGTCGATCGCCTATCGCGCCATCCAGAACGGCTACGACGCCCGGTTCACCTCGCCCGCCCAGCGCCGTCTCGAATTCGTTGCGCAGCATTCTGGTCATGCTACATTGTGAAGGCCTTGATGCACGCTGGCCGTGTGCTCGCGACTGACCGTGCAACCGCCAAAGAATACCGAGACTCACCTCGCGCTAGACACAGGGGGGCGCAGTCCCAAACTTCCCAGTATTCAAAGCCTGAAAGTGCTTCAGGCTGAACCCCAATGGGAAAGGTCGGCTTACATGCGATCAGTCGCGATTCTGAGCACACTACTTATCGCCTTGCCTGCCGAGCACTCCAGGGCCGCCGAGCCGATCAACATCGGTTCACGGCTCGAGCCTCTGATCGATGATTACCTGATCGATCAACAGACGGGCGATCTCGAGCTGAAGCTCCACCGACCTGTCCGACATCCTGAGACGATTACGCTTGACCGGCCCTGGGAAGGGAACAACAGCAACTACGCAACGGTCCTCATGCATGAGGACACCTTCCTGTTCTACTATCGCGGGACCGGGCTGGTCCTCAAAGACGGAAGTATCGGCGGCGCCCATTTCGCGACGACCTGTGTGATGACAAGCAAGGACGGCATCCATTGGACGCGACCTGATCTCGGGTTCGTCAAGCGCAAAGGCTGGGAAAACAACAACATCATCCTCACCTTCGACCCGGATTGCAGCATCGACTTCAGCAAAGGGCAAGGCCTCGACGACGGCAACGACCTGCTCAGCGGCAAAAAGGTTCCCTTTACGGGCGCAGTGCATAATTTCACGCCCATGATCGACACCAACCCGGATTGCAGGCCGGACGAGAAGTTCAAAGCCGTCGGCGGCCATGACCATCGGCTTCTCTACGCCTTCAAATCCCCGGACGGCATCCGCTGGTCCATGCTGCAAGAAGAGCCGATCATCTCCGACGGAATGCTCGACTCACAGAACGTGGCGTTCTGGGATCCGGCCCGGAAACGCTACTACGCTTACTATCGCGACTTCAAAAACAAGAAGGGCGATACTCGAAAGTACAACACGAGGAAGGAATTCTCGTACCAGGAACGAGACGTCAAGTTCGCCACATCGAAAGACTTCATCAACTGGACCGACGGCGAGTGGATCGATTGGCGGCCTGACCGCATGACACAGCTCTACACCAGCCAG
>CAYMME010000533.1:0-5932 GCA_964391465.1 uncultured Planctomycetales bacterium | reverse complement strand
GGGCGGGCAAGCCGCCCGTGGCACCCAGAAACACGGTCTGGCGCTACTGAGAACACGCTGAACACGTACGCAGACGTGGGCCATCCAACGTGGACACGGGGCGACGGTGGTGGTATTGGTTTCGTTGCGTGACACCGCTTCAACCATCCTGAACTGGAGAGGGCTTGATCATGACTACCATGCTCGCTGTGCAGATCTGGACGTGTGCGATTGCTCCGGCCGCGGTGCCGGAGACGCTGCTGGATCCGAACGTCGTTCGCACTTGGGACATCGTCGTCGCCGACGGGGCTACCGAGGCGGAGAAGCATGCCGCCAAGGAGTTCCGGTCGCTGTTCAAGCAGGTGTCCGGCGCCGAGCTTCCGACGAGCGGCGCTGCCGGTGCGAAGCCCGGCCACGTGCTCATCGGTCCCGATGTGGTCAAGTCGGGGCCCGGCGATCTCGGTGAAGAGGGGCTGCACATCCGCATTGCCGCGGACCGGATCGAGATCACCGGCGGCCGGCCTCGTGGGACGCTCTACGGTGTGTACGAGTTCTTCGAGAAGTATCTCGGCGTCCGGTTCCTCACGTTCGACCACACACACGTGTCGCCCCTGACCGCCGGCACTCGGCTGCCGATCGGCGAGCACACCTACCGGCCGCCGCTGATCTTTCGGTACTCGTACTACCGTGCGAACCAGGCCCACCACGACTTCGCGACGCGCAAGCGCGTGAATACCGTCGCCGGCGAGGCCCACCTGGGCGGCATGTGCAGCCAGCGGTTGATCAATCACACGCTGCTGCGCCAGATCCCCAGCAGCAAGTACGGCAAGGAGCATCCGGAGTACTATTGCCTGCGCAACGGTAAGCGGCTGAACAAGGTGCGCAGCGACGCCTACGACAACGAGCCGTGCCTGACGAACCCGGACGTGCTCGACATCGTCACCCAGGCCGTGCTCGATGAGATCGAGAAGAATCCCACTCGCAAGAACTTCAGCGTCAGCCAGAACGACAACGACAAGTACTGCCAGTGCGAGAAGTGTGCCGCCCTCGACAAACGCGAGGGCACGCCGATGGGCTCGCTGCTGACGTTCGTGAATGCGGTGGCCGAACGGGTCGAGGCCAAGCATCCCGACGTGCTGATCGGCACGCTGGCCTACTGGTACACGCGGCAGGCCCCCAAGACCATCCGGCCTCGCCACAACGTCCAGATCCAGCTCTGCTCGATCGAGTGCTGCACGCTTCACCCGATCAACGACCCGAACTGCTCCAAGAACGTCAAGTTTGCCCGGGACGTGGACGCGTGGCGGAAGCTCACAGACCGGATCTGGATCTGGAACTACAACACCAACTTCGCCCGCTACGATCTGCCGCACCCGAACCTGCGGGTGATCGGGCCGAACGTGCGCTACTTCGTGCGCTCGCACGCCAAGGGCATCTTCATGCAGGCCAACGCCAACAGCTTGGCGGGCGAGATGTCCGACCTGCGCAACTACATCATCTCGGGCATGCTCTGGAATCCGAGTAAGAGCGGCGAGGCCCTGCGCAACGAGTTCATCGACCTGCACTACGGTGCCGCGGCCCCGGCCATTCGGCTCTACCTCGATCGGCTCCACGACAACGCGGAGGCCAAGGGCTGCCATCCAGGCACGTTCCCCAGGGCCGACGATGTGGGCGTCGATCCGAACATGGCGGCTCAGGGGATGGACCTGTTCCGTCACGCGATGGCCTTGGCCGAGGACGACACGGTGAAGGCCCGGGTCGAGAAGGCGTCGATCTGCATGTATCGAGGGATGCTGGAGGGCGGCGCGACCCACCGGTTCGCCGACGATCGGTTGCTGCCGACGTTTCCGGATCGCTTCGGGGATGTGGTGAGCGACTACATCGTCCTGACCAAGAAGCACAACATGACGCGCGTGTCGGAGGGTGGCGTCGTCGGGCCGTACTACGACGAGATTCGCGCGGGGGCGAAGGGTCATCCGACGGTCCGGGTCGAGAACGACGTGTGGCAGATGACACTGCTACCCGAGAAGAACGGGATGATCGTCGAGCTGTTCCACAAGCCGTCGAAACGGCACCTGCTTGACGGCGTCCAGAGCCACAGAATCACGTTCGGATCCGACAAGGGGATCGATGAGCGGGCGTCGAGAGGCTACGGCCACGACAAGCCGTGGGCGTTCAAGGCCCAGGTCAGCGGCACCAAGGTGCACCTGACGAAGGCGATTCCGCACGGGGCGACGCTCGAGCGCACGATTGAGCTTGCCACCGACGCACCGGAGCAGATCCGGTTCAAGACCGTGTTCACGCACAAGGGCAAACCGGGACACGAGTACAAGTTTGCCGCGCGGTTCGACGTGCGGGAACCGCTCGACCTGAGCAGCGCCGGGCGCGTCGAGGCATACGTCGAGACCGATCGATGGCAGCCGGTGCCGGGCAACTGGCGCGAGGAGAAGAGTGACGCCCACCCGCTTCTCAAGGACCCCGTAGCGCGGGCGGTAGCGCTGTTCAACCACGATGCGAAGGCAGGGCTGGCGATTCGATTCGATCCGGCCGGCACCGAGCGCGTGATCCTGCGCGTCGAGTCGGAGCGTCGTCGGCCGGACACGCAGCTCCTTACCAAGGACTTCAAGTTGGACCCCGATCAGCGCTTCGAGTACGCGTACACGATGACGTTCCTGACCGAGGCACCGAAGTAATGAGGGGGGGACTGATGCGCGTTCTGACCACGGTTCTGTTGGCTGCGGTGATGATCGATGTTGCCGGGGCCTGGGAGCGCGACTTCGCGCTTCAGCCGATCGCGAAACGGCCGCGTCTGGAGGTTCGCTACACCGACGGCTCGCGCACGGCGTTCGAGATCGTCGCCCAAACGTACAACCTTGTGGGTGAGTTGCGCAAGCCGCACCGGCTCGTGGACGCTGCGACCCGGGCCGAGTGGCTGTCGTTGATCGTCGAAGCGGCGGACGGGACGGTCTACACGTCTGAGCAGGCCGACCCGAAGTCTCGCATCAATCTCTACCGCCGCGGGCCTTATTTCTGCGAGATCCACTGGCTGGACGTTCAGGTCGCGGCGGGTGAGGGACGCTTGGCCCCGCTGAAAGGCGACCTCACGCTGTACTGCTATCCGGACAAGCTCCTCGCCTCGCTCACGCTCCACGGCGTCGAGGCGTTCGCGGCCAAAGCGGTGCGTGTCGAAGGACTCGAGAAACGCGCGTTTGCCGCGTCTGCCTTTGCCAAGGGGGCGAAGCAGACGTTTGCCTTCCCGGTCTTCGGCGAGACCGAGCCGCTTCCGGACGCTGCGTTCGCGAGTCTCGAAGCGAAGGTGCCCATGCGGTACGACGCGGTCAAGGGCTGCTATCGGATCGGGTCGCTCAGCACGGGCGGGTTCCAGGGCCATTTCTACCGTCACCCGAACCGGTATGAGACGGTGCAGTTCCGCGTGAGCAACAACAGCCGCCCGCGCACGATCTACGTCTGCCACGAGAACATCGGCGGCGACAAGGGCAGCGTCGAGGGCGGCGTCCTGCTCGACAAGAACGGGTGCCCGCTGCCGATCGTCGTGCAGATCTCGAAGAACTTCGCGGGCGAGAAGGAGGAGAAGTTCTACAACCCGAAGGACACATCGTTCAGTGAGACCTACTTCCCGCTCGTGCTCGCGCCCGGCGAGACGCGCACGCTCACGTCGCTGCATCTGTACCAGAACTGGGGGAACCACATGGTCAAGCAGTTCTCCTCGCTCGGGGCGTGGATGGACTACTTCCACAGTTCGACCGGCGTGACGGAGACGACGTGCTACGTGCCGTTCAAGTTTGGCGGGTTGCCCGGCGTGGCCATCGCGGACTTCCGGGCGATGAGCCAGAGCGCGTTTTGGGCCGGCCAGCCGCAGCACGACAACATCGCCGGGCACAGCTTCCTTTCCTACAAGACCGGCGATGCGTGGCAATACCTCACCTACCGCGGCACGACGTACCACAGCACGGGGCCGAACTGGATGGATATCGAGTTCTCGTATCTGTCCACGGACGGGAAGATCAGTGCGACCGTGCGCACGTTCGAGTTCCCGCAGGCGGACGAGCTGCGCAACTTCATCCGCGTCCGTTGCGAGGCCCTCGCGCCGGTCACGGTGAAGAATGCGAAGGAGAACTTCCGGCTGCTGACCGTGGCCACCTGGGTCCAGCGGCTGCGGTACAAGCACTTCGCGGCCTCGGGCGTGGAGGGCCGCCCGCTCGACTTCTCGCGCGATCACTTCGGCGTGCGGGGCGTGCCGCTCCCGGCGGGCAGCAGCTTCGCGGCCCTGTACGGCGAACGGAAGGGGTCGAATGCCTACGTGCTCCGGTCGTGGTCCGCTCGCGCGAACGGCAAGGCGGTCGGTCCGGCGGCGAGCGTTTGGTGCGAGAAGTCGGGCGACACGCGTCTGCTGCTCGTGCCGGATGCCGACGAACTGACGCTCCGGTCCGGCGACGTGATCGAGTTCGATGCGTTCTGGCTGCCCTACGGCCCGACCGACTCGGCCGCCGTGCCGCGCATCGAGTCCGTTCGCACGGGTACGAAGGTGGCCGACTTCCCACCGCAGGTGCGAGCCGCGAACGACACGGCGGAGTTCACGCTCCGGGGCGGACGCGATCTCGTGCCCGTGATCGTGACCGGGTTCAGCGACTACTGGGGCCTGCATCTGTATCGCAAGCAGGCGAAGGAGTGGCGAGTCGTCTCGCACGCACGGGTGGGAGACTTCGACGGTCAAGAGATCTTCGTCGACAACGACGGCACGTTCGGGGCCGTGTTCCTCGTTGCTACCGACGCGACGTCTCAAGTGCTGCGCGCCCGCCGCGACAAGAAGACCGTGCCCTCGAAGCGCATCGCGTTGCAGCCCCTGGCCGTCGGCCCCGACGGCGTCGATCATGCCGTACTGATCCAGGCACCGTGGATGGGTGCGCCCATCCGCTTGCGGTTCCCGGAAACCGTCGCGACCGACACGCTCGACTTCATCGATCACCATCGCGCGGACATGCCGCCGCGTGTACCTTCGGCGCAGTTCGCGAAGGTGTGGGACGAAACCGAGGGCAACTCGCTCTGGTTCGAGTGGAAGTTCGACAACCAGACCGCGGGCGGCCGGCTCTCGCCCAACGTCGACGACGTGGACCTCGAGTTCTGGCTACAGAACCGTCGCAAGTCGGCGGTACGGCTGAGCCTCCAGTTCTGCCCGGTGCTGGCGGGCACGATGTTTGCCGACAACAAGCTGACACGAACATGGATTCACACGGCCGGACGATGGAAGCGAATGGCGGACACGGATCGCGGCGGGGGCCGGCGCGAGCTCTGCCACTATCCGGTCGTGGGCGGGCCGAAGATCACCGACGCAGGCCAATGGGGCGGCAGCTCGGAAACCGCGGACATCGGCGTGGCCGCCGTGACCTCCAAGAACGGCAAATACGTATTCGCGATCGCCTGGCCACGGACCCGCAGCCTGCTCAGCAACGCGGACATCCCCTGCGCTCACGCCGACCCGACGGCATGGAACTGCCCGCCCGGCCGACGCGCCCATCTTCGCGGGAAGCTCTACCTGATGGAGGGCACGCTGGACGACCTGCTGGCACGGGTGCGACGCGACATCCCGCCCCAGGTAGCGCCGTGGCCGCCCGGCGTCGTTCCTGTCGATTGACAACAACCACTCGCAGCGCCAGATCAAGCAACCGGTGGTCGGCCGGAACTGCCTCTGTGCCGGCAGCAAAGGGCGGAGCCGAAGACGCGGCCATCCTGTTCAACGCGACTGCCTCGTGCAAGCTCGCCGGCGTGGATCCATTCACCTACCTGCAGGATGTGCTGATGCGAATCAACACCCACCCCTCCCGCCGAGTTCACGAACTCATCCCGCGTGAGTGGAAGAAACGCTTCGGCGGCGGGGGCGGGGGGGGGGGGGGGGGGGGGGGGGGGGGGGGGGCCCGGGGGGGGGGGGGGGGGG
>CAYMME010000532.1:0-5939 GCA_964391465.1 uncultured Planctomycetales bacterium | reverse complement strand
GTTGTTGTGGGCGGTCAACGGGTAGGATGGACTGGGCTTTTTGGGCTTGACGGGTTTGGTCTTGGGCATGCGGATCTCCTTTTCCAAAGCGACCCCCACCGACGACAACCACTGTACACGCCTGAGCGGTTGTCGTCAAGGTTGTCGTCGCCCCGACACATGCCCTGCCGAAGTGAACGTAAGTGCTTATATGACAGCACGTTGGAGAGGTGGCTGAGCGGCTTAAAGCGACGGTTTGCTAAACCGTTAAGCGGGGTCAAACCTGCTTCGGGGGTTCGAATCCCCCCCTCTCCGTTCTTCCGCTAATCATCGCGAGAACCCCTTGTCTTGCCGGGGTTCTCGTGCGCGGTGCCACGATTGCGCCCGTCGATTGTACTTGCCCTCGTGTGACCGCCTGTCGATAATGGCCCATCGAAGGGAGACGCGTTGTGCGAAGGATGCTTGCACTGATCTGCGTCCTGATCCCGGCCTGCCTCATGGCGGGGTGCCCTATCCTGCCGGATGGCACGGATTGTGGCGCAATCGGGGTCTATTGCTTCTTCCCCGGACTGTTTGGGTGAGCGGCGAGCACGCTCCGATTCGCAGCTCCTCCCCGGGCGCCCCGGCGGGCTTGGTTCACGGGGTGGCGAGATCCTTCCCGTCCGTCAGCCAGGCCAGCGAGAATCGCGCGAAGCGAATCCACTCGCGGCGGTGCTCCTCTCCGCCTTCGTAGACCAGCCCGATGCCGCCGTCCGGCAGCGCAACGAGCGACGAATACGACGACGGCCCGGCGTGGATGAGCTTGGAGACCGGCCAGGTCGTGCCCTCGTCATAGCTGAGCCGCACCGTCATTCGCGTACGCTTGACGACCCCGTATTTGTGGCCCGACACGTCTGGGTTGGCGAAGAGGAGCCTGTTCTTGTCATGCGTCTTCTCGCTCGTGTAGCGGATGAAGCTCGCCTGACACGGGCACTCGTTGAGCGCACGGTCGTAGCGGGGCTTCGTCCACGTCTCCCCGCCGTCGGAGCTCAGGGCCACGCCGCGGCAGCTCTGCCCGGTGTTCTCACGCATGTTGAGCATCAGACGCCCATCGGCGAGATCGACGACTTGACACTCACTGGAGAACGCCGTTACCGGTTTCCCCATGCGCCAGGTCCGGCCGCCATCGTCACTGTAGACGGCTCGTGCGTGCAGGCCGGTACGCGTCTTGGTGTCCATCGTTCCCGTATAGCCCGGGATTACCAGCCGACCACCCGCCAACTGAACGCCCACGCCCGGACCGCAAATGAAACTGTCGTCGGAGGGTGTGATCCGGTCAGTCAGATCGACCGGTGAGGACCAGGTGCATCCGTTGTCCTTGCTCGTGATCATGAGCTGACGGTGCCGGTTGCGAGCGGTCTTGTGGTGGTTGACGCAGAAGAGCACGATCGTGCCCGTCTTCCGATCCACCGCCGGACAAGGGTTCATGATCGCCTCTGTCCCGGCGCCTCCGATCAGCACCTGCAACGGTAGCCAGGTCCGCCCCCCGTCGCGACTGCGCTTCAACACCATGTCGGTGGGGCTGGCATCCTTGATGCTCTGCTTCCGCGCCTCGCAGAAGACCAGCAGCGTACCATCCGGGGCGGCGATCATCGCCGGAATCCGATACGTGTGGACCGCATCGGCCCCGCTCACGTACACGTCGGTCTGCCACAACCGCTCGCCCCCTGCCCCGCGCGCGGCCTCCGCGGCAAGTGCCGTCGGCGCCGCCCCAACGAGCAGAAGAATCGCAGGCAAACGCGTAGCGCGAGCGTATCTCATGTCAGCTCTCCGGGCAGATAGTGGAACTGAACGTGTGGGTAACCCAATCGCCCCTCACTCGCAACCCCACTGCTCGGGCGGGCAGTAGGGTCGAGGCGACGAGCCGCATTGTGCGGACCGTGGCTAGGCGTTGGATGAAGTCGCGCCGCTGCCGGGCCTGGGTGCCCCCTGAATGGCCGTTCCGCATCTCGGGCACGCGTCGGAAGTCGTGGCGGTGAGGTTGTAGCTGCAGCGGACGCAGAGCTGAAGACTTCGGCGCCGACGCTCTGCGGAATCGGCCAACGCAATGATGACGCGGCCGACCACGAAGAGCGGTACGAACAACAACAGCACGATCGCGAACGCCTGACCGAAACCCTCGAGGAAGCCGATGAGGAAGCCCATATCACTTCTCCACACTCAGCGCGCCACGGGGCGGCGAGGCTCAATCTCGGTTATTCACCACGCCGCCATGACGGTAGCGTCGAGAGCTTCCATCCGACACGCGGGCGCGGGCCGTCGTCTTCGATCTGCGTGATGAGAGCATTCGACGTGTGGACATAACAGACTCGCGTCCGCCCACGGATCGATCTTCATCATCGCACATGAAGTGCCTGGGTGCAACTGTTTCCTCGGTCGGGACTGGGTGGCGAGAGGTAGTGTATTGTCTCAGAGTTGTCGAGGCTCATCTGATCCGAACCGCGCCCGTCAGGAAGCGGCCGCGGCAAGGCGAAGCATTGCCGCGCCCCCATCCCATCCCGATGCTCATCGGGATCGGGACGGTTCGGATAGGTACCCACGGCGACGATGCTGGAGCGTCACACTACTGCCGATAGAGCGCGTGGTCGGACGGCTTGACGCCTTTCTTGAAGCCCTTGAAGCCGAACGGCAGTGTGGTGTATTCGCCCACCAGGGCGACGTTGGCCCGGGCCGGGATCTGTTCCTCGATGCCCACGCACCAGTAGGCGGCGTTGACCAGCAGTCGGCGCAGGCCCTCGCTCTCGAGATCCATCGAGGACCCCATGGTCGTGGTGAAGACGCGACCGGTCCGGCCTTGCGTGCCCTTGTGGGTCTTGGTCCACGCCACCGGCATCATCGGGCTGTTCTTTTCGCCCGCGGCTGGCTTGTCGGTCGGCTTCATGCCGTCGAGCACCTGGCCCATCACCAGCGGCCGGCAGTCGCCGGGAAGCGGCAAACGCACGGTGTAGACGTCGGTCGGCCCCCAGATGTCCTCGCAGCCCCGGACGATCGGATGGTCTTCCATGCCCTTGGCCACGACACCGCGCGAGCTCTCGTGGCCGTGGTGACCGTGGTGGTTGATCCACGTCTCGCCCAGGATCTGCCGCCCGAAGCCGCCGTCCCATTCCTTGCTGCGGAAGTCGTACCGCGCGTACGTCGTGCTGGTCTTCATGTTGAAGGCGTGGGTGGCCGTCCGCATGCCGATGATCGGCCGCCCTGACTCGACGTACTCGACGATGTGCTGCATCTGATCGTCCGGCAGATCACGGAACCGCGTGGCGATGATCATCAAATCGGCGGACTCCAACGCTTCCAGGCCGGGGATGTTGCGCTGGTTCATCGGATCGATCAGCCCGGTCTTCGGATCCATCCCGAAGAGCACCGTGCATCGAAAGCCGTGCCGCACGGCCAGGATCTTGCCCAGTTGCGGGAGCGCCTCCTCCGACCGGTACTCCTCGTCGCCGGAGACCAGCACGACGTGCTTGCCCTTGCCTGGCCCCTTGCTGCCCTCGTACACAACCCAGGGGTCCGCCGCTTCGCCGGCCGTCGCCGTCAGACGCACGTTGCGGAAGTGAATCTCGTCCCCCTCGGCGGTGAGGCAGATCGGCCCCGGCGTCACCGCGCATCCGGTGGCCCGATTGACCTCCTTGCCGTTGACCCGCAACGTCACCGTGTCGCCGCGGGCGATGACCTCGTACGCGTTCCACTCGCCGGCCGGCTTCTCTGCGGCCTGCGTCTTGGCGAGGTTGGTGAGTTTGCCGAACTGCGCATGCTCCAGCGTCTTGCGTCGCTCGCTCGGGCCGGTCAGCGGGAAGCCGTCCAGCCCCCAGAAGTCCCCCGCCGCCCCGGCGTTGAGCTGCGGCTCGAGGCTCTTCGGCCAGACTCTGTGCTCGCCGGTCATTCGCACCAGCACGCCGCCGTTGCCGGCCTTCTTGCCCGGCGGCCAACGCCACTCGAGTGTGAGCACGAAGTCACAGTAGTTCTTCTCGGTATAGATATAGCCTTTGGGGCTCCCCTTGCAGACCAGCACGCCGTCGTCCAGTTTCCACACATCGCCGGTCTTGGTGCCGGGCTTCTCGTGGAACGACTTCCATCCGGCCAGCTCACCCGACTCCGATTGCGTCGTGAGCAGATCGACGGGCTGAGCGGAACACGGCTCCGCAGCCGGGGAGAAGAGACACATCGACAGCACCGCACCGGGAACCAGCATCAGACGAACGACCCGTCTCATCGCAGTATTCAGAAACATGGGTGACACTCCTCTTTCCTCGGGCGGCCTGCCCGCCCTGCCGAACTCGCGCAGCGCTACGCTAGCCCGGTCCGCCGTGCGGATCAACCACGCTTCGGTGAGCCGGCTTTCCACCATTGACACGTGGGGACACGTGTGCGAACATACGTGTTCAAATCCGGAAATCTAACTGCGCGACGGAGGAGGGTTCCGATGCGACACACGACTGCCATTGCGTCTTGCGTGCTTGCTCTGTGTTGGCCGGCTGCCGCCGGGGCCCAGACGGTCCTGCGCGTCGACTGCACGGCAAGCGATGCGTCTCCGGACGGCTCGACGTGGGTCAAGGCGTACCCGCACTTGAACGACGCGCTGACCGCCGCGACGGGCATCGCCGAACCGGGCAGCCCGGTGGAGATCTGGGTGGCCGAGTGCACCTACATGCCGGACGGCGGCAGCGCGCCGCCGGTCGGAGTCCACACGGCCGGCTCGCTCAGCCGGCTCGCCACGTTCCAGCTCATAGACAACGTGGAAATCTACGGCGGCTTTCCCACCGGCGGCGGTGGCGGCATATTCTCCTCGCGCGACCCCGATCCCGAGACGAACCAGACGGTGCTGAGCGGCGACTTGGACGGCGATGACGGTCCGGACTTCGCCGGCAACGCCGAGAACAGCTACCACGTCGTCACCGGGAGCGGTACCGACACCACCGCGGTCCTGGCGGGCTTCACCGTCACCGGAGGCAATGCCGACGGGCCAGACCCCCACGCCTTCGGCGGCGGGATGTACAACGACGAGGGCAGCCCCAGCGTGATCGACTGCACGTTCATCCAAAACGCAACCCTGATCTCGTTCCTTGGAGGCGGGGGGGGTGGTGGGATCATGAACCGGGCCAGCAGCCCGACGCTGCTCAACTGCCGGTTCCTCGGCAACAACGCCGGGTTCGGCGGAGCGATCGTCAACGCAGAGAAACTCGATGACGGCGACACGCACATCGGCAGCAGCCCGACGGTGACCAACTGCGTCTTCAGTGAGAACGCGGCCGTGATCGGCGGGGGAGCGATGTACAACGCCGGGTTTGCGCCTTTTGATGGCAGCCCCGTCATCGGCAGTGATCCGACCGTGACCAACTGCACGTTCAGCGAGAACATAGCGACTGGGATCTTCGTACCCGGTACCGGCGGCGGCATCTTCAACGACACAAGCAGCCCGACGATCACCAACTGCATCCTCTGGAGGAACGAGCCCGTCGATGACACCCAGATCTGGAACAACAATGAGGATTCCAATCCGGTCGTGACCTACAGTTGCATCGGGGACGTCGCACCCGGGGACGGCACCGTCTATCCCGGCGTGGGCAATATCGACACGGATCCGCAGTTTGTGGACGCCGATCTCAGGCTGACCATCCCCTCGTCGGGTTTCAACACCGGGAACAGCTACGCCGACACCGACGCCAACACGCCCGGCGTGCAGCCCCTACCATCGACCGACCTCGACGGTCACCCGCGAATCATGCGCGGCAGGGTGGACATGGGGGCGTACGAGATCCTCCCACCGGCCGCTCCCGCGCTCACGGACCGAGCCTTGGCATCCACGGCCTTGTTGCTCGCGGCCGTCGGCGCCGTCCTCGTGCGTCGCCGCTCAGCGAGGGACGTCTCCTGCGGCCGTTTGGTGCCGTAGGGCTCGCAGACGCGGACGCAACGTGTGCAACTCC
>CAYMME010000531.1:0-5945 GCA_964391465.1 uncultured Planctomycetales bacterium | reverse complement strand
AAGGATACGGATTTCCGGCCTAAGTTGCAACACTTATTTTGTCGCAGACCCTTACGCCGACAAACGCCTCCAGGCCGACAATGCCGAGCAGCACGTCAAGGCGGCGGGCAAGGAACTGGCCGACGAAGTCAATCGGGTCTCCGCTACGCTCCGCCCGGCGACACCGCAACACCCGTCGGTTCGGGTCGCGAGCCGGACGACGCGTCTGAAACTGCGCTACGACTTCAGCGATCCCGAGGTCATCGCCCGGCTCGAGAAGCTCTTCTCACCGCAGGCAGTGAAACGATACCGGACGATGCTCGAGCGCTACGCCGACGGAATAGACGCACCGCAATCGGTCGTCATCCTCAACGGAGATCTGGCGTTCGCCCTGTTTCCCGGCGAATTCTTCATCGAGTTCCAGAAGGAGCTGAAGACACGCTCACCCGTCCGGGACACGTTCTTCGTTGGCTACTGCAACGACTCTCTCGCGTACTTCCCCACTCTCCAGGCCATTAGCGAAGGCGGCTACGGCGCGACGACCAACAGCTTCGTCGAGATCGGTGCCGGTGAGCGCATGATCCTGCAGGCCCTTGTCGACCTCTACGCCTTGAGCGGCCGGTTTGACAACCCCCAGCCGTGACGGGCCAGGGCCGGAATTCTCGGCGAAGTGAGCGCCTCCGCCAATCGCAGGAACCACGTTCGTCATACGCTTGCTGCCAATCCGATCAAGCCGCAGAACAGCCAGGCCGTCAATCCCGCCAACGACAGCAGTCCGGTGAGCCAATGAGGCTGCACGGAGAACGCAAAAACGCACGGCAGTAGAAGTGCGTACAGAAAGGCGCCCTGCTTCGCATCTGTCGCCGGCCCCTCGGTCACAAAGTGCAGCGGACCGGCCAACACTCCGCCGAAGCAGGTCTGTACGCCGCTGAGCCAGAGGACGTGTGCACCTGCGAGCACAAGCGCGATCGAGATCGTCACTGCTCTCCGTAGCTGAGACAACTGCTTCCTGAATGCACGGTGCCGGAGGTGATTGTTGAATGACACGAAAACCGGGTGGGCGCATTCCGGGCACACGGATCCTAGTCGCAGCGTGCGCAAATTGTAGCCACACTCGACGCAGTAGACGTCGTCGTCCACGACAGTGGCGGCCGTGTGCGATTGCCAGAACGCAGTGCTTTCCTGCAACGGCCGGGTGCAAGTGTGGCAGAGACCTCCGGATTCGCGTGTGCTCACTTCAGCGCCGCAGGCTGCGCAGCGCATGTTCGAGTCGGTGGGCGACATTGCGAAGTGGTCGTGAAGCCCCATGCGATGCAGGTACGTTTGCGGAGAATCGCTCGCTACGCACCCTCGCCGCGGAGCATGAAGATCGTCATGAAGACAATGGTCAGCGTCATCGCGAAGGCACCGACGAAGAACCCGATCCAGGACTGCTTCTGCTTGTCGTTGCGGCGTTGGCCGGCGCTGTTCGCCCCGAGCCCCAGCGCAAGCAGACCCAGCATGCAAGCAAGCCCGGCGCACCCCATGATGAGAAACCACCGGGGGCTGCCAGTCCTGAAGCCGATGGTGAACATGTCCCAATCCACGCGGCCGGGCCAGAACACCAGCACGCCGGTCGCGACCGCGAAGATCGCGGAGGCGGCGGACACTACGACCGACACTCTCGCCTGTACGTCATACCGTCGCAAATTCAATCGCGCCACGAGTCCACTCTCTCCGATCAGGAATGGTCGTCGGCCAGCGCGGCCAGACGATGCGTGATCTGGCGTGTGGCCGGGTAGACATCTCTATACACCGCGAACCGCTCGGCATATTCCCGGGCCCGGGTGGGGTCGGGCTCGAACGTCCGTCCGACCCGGGCGAAGCGGGCCGAGGCCTGCTCGACCGAATCGATCAATCCGGCCGCCTTGGCCCCCAGCAGCGCCGTGCCGAGCGACGCAGCCTCCGTTGTCTCGAGCACCGCCACCGGGCGGTCGAGGATGTCGGCGTTGATCTGCATCCACAGGTCGCTCTTGGCTGCACCTCCGATGGCCTTGAACACCTTGATATCGATTCCGGCCTCGGCGAGCAACGCCTGGTTGAGCTTCACCTCGTAGATGATCCCCTCGAGGATGGCCCGGACGATTTCCTGGCGCGTTGTCGTTAGCCGCAGACCCATGACGGCCCCCAGGGCGTTCGGATCGTGCCAGGGGGTGCCGGTCGAGGTGAAGTGGGGCAGAACCAGGAGGTCGGTCGGGGCGTCGGGCAGATCGGAGAGGATCACGTCGTACGGATCCACGCCGCGTTTGGCCGCCTCGGCGATCTGGTCGGCCCCGAACGTGTCGCGGTACCATCGCAGCAGACTCCCGCCGGTGAAGTTCCACGCAAGTGATACGTATTGGCCGTCCCCGTAGGTCGGGTAATAGCACAAGTTGTTGGGAATCATCACGGCCGGGTCGGGCTTGCCCTCGACCCGCACGCCGAGGCACACCACTGTGCCCGTGGCGTACATGCTCTCGCCTCGGCCGATTCCGGCTCCCAGAATGCCGGCCGGCTGATCGTGCAACCCGCCCGCGAGTACGCATCCTTTGGGCAGGCCGAAGTCGTTGGCCCCCAGGTCGCCGACCGCCTCGCCCGGAGCCACGCAACGGGACATCCGGTCGGCCGGCACGTCTGCGGCGGCCAGGATTCTCGGCGCCCAGTCCAGCTTCGTGATGTCGAACATCAGCGTCCGCGAGGCCAGGCAATGATCGATGGCCGGGTCCAAGCCCATCGCATGGGCGGCCAGGTCGTTGGCACACACGAACCGGGCGGCATTGCGGTACACATCAGGCGCGTTGGCCCGCCAGTGCAGGATCTTGAACAGCGTGTGGTAGCTGTTGATCGCGTGGCCGCAGATGTCGTACACCTCGCGCTCGGCAATTTGCTCACGGAAGGCGTCACACTCGGCGACACCGCGGGTATCGAAGCCGATGATCCCGTTCGCCAGGGGGCTGCCCTTCTTGTCGAGTGGAACCACCCACTCTCCGAGAGCGCTGCATGCAACGGACTGGATCGGATCGTCCTTGACCGCGGAGGCGACCTTGCCGACGACCTCCTTCATCGCCGCGACGACCTCGTTGGGGTCAAGCTCCAAGTGCCCCGGGTGCTGCGACACCATGGGGTACTCGCGGTAGGCGCTCGCCAGCACCTGGCCGTCCGTGTTGAACGCCACCGCCTTCGCCCCCGTCGTCCCGATGTCCAGCCCCGCAATGCTCACCGTGGGTACTCCTTGGTCGTCGCGTTCCTACTCGCCATCTCCAACCGACTGTCGGACGTATGTCTCGAGGGCCTTGAGATCCAGGCGAAAGCCCTTGATTACCTTCGACGCGTACCGGGTGCCGCGGACCGGCTGCTTCACGAACTGCTTTCCGTCGTGCAAATAGAACGTGGACGACAGACTCTCGGCGTCGATGATCCAATACTCGCGCACCGCCGCCTGCTCGTAGGCGTTGAACTTCACTCGCCAGTCGCGGTCCGGGTCATCCGGCGAGACCACTTCCACGACCAGATCCGGTGCCCCACGCAGGCGTTTCGAGCCGATGATCGCCCGATTCGCATTCGAGACGAACTTCACGTCGGGTCGGTAGACGCGCTTTCTCGCAAGCTGCACGTCGTAATCGCTGCCGAAGACGACACCGAGACGGCGGTTCTTGAGGTGTGCGTAGATCTCACCAACGAGGAAGGTGACCACCAGATCGTGTTGAGTGCTTGGAGCAGGTGCCACTTGGAGGATCCCATCGTGCAGTTCGTACCGATACCCGTCGTCGGGCAGCCTGTCAAACTCGCGCAAGGTAGCAGTCAGGCCATCGTAGTGCGGACCACGCCTTCGGGACGTTCTGGACGACGCGACAACCGATCGCACGGGTCAACTCCTGCTCGTGCCTATTGTATCCGTTACGGAGCCGACCGCCAGCCGGACAGAGCTATCGGTTCACCGGATTGACGGTTGCCCTCTGACGACGGTTCGGGCACCATAACCGACCGAGGTGCCGCGTGCACGGCGGCCGCAACCGGGAAGGACCCGGGAGCAACGGACGGCACGACCTACCACAAGGAACCGAGACATGAGCGAAACGCGCATCGAAAAGGACAGCATGGGGGAGATGACCGTACCCACGACGGCGTTGTGGGGTGCACAGACGCAACGGGCGGTCGAGAACTTCCCGATCTCGGGCTACCGGTTCGGGCGGCGGTTCGTGCGTGCTCTCGGGCTTGTCAAACAGGCGGCGGCCGAGGTGAACGAAGGACTCGGCAAGCTCGACAAGCAGCGCGCCGCCTGGATCACACAGGCGGCCCAGGAGGTTGTCGACGGCAAGCTCGATGAGCACTTCGTTGTCGATGTCTTCCAGACCGGCTCGGGCACCAGCTCGAACATGAACACCAACGAGGTCATCAGCAACCGGGCCATTCAATTGGCCGGCGGGAAGGTGGGGAGTCGAGAACCGGTTCACCCCAACGACCACGTGAACATGGGCCAGTCGTCGAACGACGTCATCCCCACCGCCATCCACGTCGCCACGGCCGAGGCAATCCAGGCGGACCTGATCCCGGCCCTCGCACACTTGCAGAAGGCGCTGGCGGCCAAGGCGGATGCGTTTGACACCATCGTGAAGATCGGGCGGACGCACCTCCAGGACGCGACGCCGATCCGGCTCGGTCAGGTCTTCTCCGGGCACGCAGCGCAGGTGGAGTTGGCCGGCATGCGGGCGAACAAGGGCGTGCGGGCATTGCGCGAGCTACCCATCGGCGGCACCGCCGTCGGCACCGGGATCAACACGCACCCCGACTTCTCCAAGGGCGTGTGCCTCAAGCTCAGCGAGCGCACCGGCATCGAGTTCGTCGAGGCGGCCAACCACTTCGAGGCCCAGGCGGCCAAGGACGCCGTCTGCGAGGTCTCCGGTCAGTTGCGGGCGATCGCCGTCTCACTCACGAAGGTGGCCAGTGACATCCGCTGGCTGGGCTCCGGCCCGCGCTGCGGCATTGGCGAATTGAAGATCCCGGCGACGCAGCCGGGCAGCAGCATCATGCCGGGCAAAGTCAACCCGGTGATGAGCGAGATGGTGATTCAGGTCGGGACGCAGGTCATCGGCAACGACGCCGCGGTCACCATCGCCGCCCGCGACAGTATCTTCGAGCTGAATGTCATGATGCCCGTGATGGTGCACAACGTGCTCGAGTCGATTCGCCTGATGTCCGCGGCGGCCCGGGTCTTTGCCGACCGCTGCGTGGACGGGCTCGAGGTCGACGCCGAGCGGTGCGGTGAGTTGATCGAGCAGTCGCTGGCCATGTGCACGAGTCTGGCCCCCAAGATCGGCTACGACAACGCCGCCGCCATCGCCAAGGAAGCGTACGCCAGCGGCAAGACCGTCCGCCAGGTCGCCCTGGAGAAGAAGGTCCTGCCCGAGGCCGAGCTAAACGAGACGCTCGACGCACGGGCCATGACTGAGCCGGGGTAGAGGCAAACCGTCCCGCAGTGAAACCAGGTTTGACGGTTCCTCAGTGAAAGGACCAAGCGTGGCGCGGTTCGTTGACGTCCGACGGCGGTGTTGTCTCCCCCTCATGCTCCTTGTCGCCCTCGGTGGCTGTCGCACTCCGGAACAGGCTGCATCCGCCGACCCGGCGGAGGACAAAGCCGGAGCCTATCCGCTGAGCCCGCAGATGGCGCTCCTCGAGCGAGACCTCAACAGTCCGGACTATGTCAGAATCATCGAAGCGTTGACGAATCGCTGGGACATCGTGGCCGAGTTCGAACGCGTCGACATTCCGGACAACGCCGCCGATTTCGCCCGACGGCACGGCGGTGTGGAGGCCGTGCTCGCCGATCCGCAACTGCGCACCGCGTACGAGCGACGCCAATCGCTCGAACAGCGGTTCCTCACCCTCCTGCGCAACAAGCTGGGTGATCCCAAGCCATCGGACGAGGCGGAGCCGACCGCCGCGCCGGG
>CAYMME010000530.1:0-5959 GCA_964391465.1 uncultured Planctomycetales bacterium | reverse complement strand
GGAGGGTTGTTCGGGTGCGGGAGGCGGGTGTTCGGAAATGGGGAGAGTGAGGTGCGCGCGTGAGGGCGGAGTCATGTCGCTCGATCGATTTCACGGGGCGGGATCGCTTGGCTCGAAATGTCCTTGCCAGTTGGGCGGGATACTTCGTCTTTCTGGTTTCGGGGTTCGTGCTGCCTCGGGTCGTCGACCACCACCTCGGGCAGGTGGCCCTGGGGGTGTGGGACTTCGGATGGGCCCTCGTGGCCTATTTCGGCCTCGTCCAAGCCGGTATCGGCTCGTCGGTGAACCGCTACGTGGCGAAGCACCGTGCCGCGGGCGATGCCGCGGGACTGCGCTGCGCGATGGCCTCGGTGTACTGCGCCCTGCTCACCGCAGCGACAATCATCGCGCTTCTGTCGGTCGGGACGAGCAGCGTGATCGGGTGGCTGGCGGCGGAGCGGCTGGGCGAGCACGTTGCGGACGCACGATGGGTCGTGCTTCTGCTCGGAATGTCGCTCGCGATCCAGACCGCGTTCGTCGTGTACGGCGGTGTGATCACCGGCTGTCACCGCTGGGGCCTTCACAATGGCATCACGGCGGGGTTCTATGCCATCAGCGTCATTGCCATGATCGTGACGCTGCTGTTGGGCGGCGGGCTGCCTGCGGTGGCTGCGGTCTACTGCGGCGGAGTGGTGATGGCGGAGATCGCGCGTGCGGCAGTCGCCTACCGTATTTGCCCGGAGCTGAGTGTTCGCATTCGGTTCGCCCGCTGGTCGACGGCACGGGAGGTGATCGCTTTCGGCGGAAAGGCATTTTTCCCGCGGATCGCCGAGTTGCTGATGAACCAGACCACGAGCATCTTTGTCCTAGCCTATCTGGGTCCGTCGGCCCTGGCTCTTTTCTCGCGGCCTTCTGCGCTCGTGCGGCACGTGCGCACCCTGGTGGGAAAGCTCGCGTTCGTCCTGACCCCCACGGCCAGTTCGCTACAGGCTCTGCAGGATCACGAGCAGATCCGACACCTGCTCGTTGCTTCGACGCGGTATGCCGCCTACATCGCGCTGCCCCTGATCCTGCTGCTGGTGATTCTCGGAGACGCGATTCTGCACGTCTGGATGGGCCCGCACTACGCAGCGGGGCTGCTTCTGGCCGTGCTCGCCGTCGGCTTCTTCGTGACGGTGACCCACCAGACCATACTGAGCGTCCTGATGGGGCTGAACGCACACGGGCGGCCCGGGATCGCGAGGTTGATGGGCGCAACCTGCACGGTGGGGCTGGTTGCGTTGTCGCTCGGGCCTCTAGACTGGGGACTTGTGGGGGTTGCGGTGTCCGTGACGCTGCCACTCGTGATCGTGGACGGCGTGTACCTTCCGGTCTACGCGTGCCGTCGGCTCAGTCTTCCCGTCCGCACTCTCTTGTTCCGCGCCTATCGCAGCCCCATCCTCTGCGCGATTCCGTTTTCGCTTTGCCTTCTTGCGGGGCGCGTGCTATTCGCCGATTGGCCCCTCGCCGCGCTCGGGTGCGGTGGAGGGGCGGGCGGACTGGTCCTGGCGCTGACCTACTGGATCTACGTGCTGCCGGATCGGTTTCGCACTCGGATGGAATCCCTCTGGACCGCCGGCGTGGGCCGACTGGCTCGCGCGCGACCTTGGGCAGGACGGTGACCTCACATGGCCACGACCATACTCAGGTATTGGGGCAGCTACTTCAAGAATCCGTACCACGGTTGCCTGTTCTCTGCGATTTCGGCCCGCGCGGCCGAGCGGGGCTGGCGGACCTTCCTCGTTTGCAGTCGTCCTCCGAACGACCCCGAGTGGCTGACGCCGGTGTGCGATGCGGGGACCACCATCGAGTACCTGCCGCGGCCTCGGCGAAACTTCGACCAGGGCTGTGCGTTGAGGGTGTTCAAACTGTGCCGCAGATTGCGGTGTGACGTGTTTCACTGCGACAACACGCACACGAGTCCGTTGATTGGAAGCTCGCTGGCCGGCGTACCGGTGCGCCTATGGTCGAAGCGAGCGATGAACCCGGTGTTCGAGGCTTGCCGTGCGCCGACGCTCCGTGATCGCCTCGCTCCGAGTGTGCGGGTTTCGTGCACGTTGGCGACCCGAACCCTGGCCGTATCACGCGCGGTTGCGGACGAACTGGCGGCATTGGGCATTCCCGCGAGAAAAATCGTGGTCTTCCCGAACCCGATCGACCGCGGGCGGAAGAAAGCGCTTGACCCCAAGAAGAGCCGGGTCGAACTGGGGTACGGCGATGACGAGCTGGTGATCACAACCGTCGGGCAGGCGCTGCCGGTGAAGGGTTGGGACATCCTGATCGAGGCGTTCGCCCGCATCGCGGCGGACGTTCCGGCGGCGCGACTGCTGCTCGTGGGGAGCACGCAAGCCGCGCAAGAGCGCGCTACGGCGACCTCGCTGCGACGACAGATCGAACGTTTCGGGTTGACGCATCGGGTGCGACTTCTCGGTCGGGTTCAAGACGTGTTCGGTGCGCTTGCGGCATCCGATGTTTTCGTACTGCCATCCCGCTCCGAAGGCGATTCCAACGCACTGCGTGAAGCGCTGCTCGCTGGTCTGCCTTGCTTGAGCACTCGGGTCGGCTCCGCGGCCGACGTCATTCGACCGGGAGAGAACGGTCTTCTCGTGGACCGGGAAGACGTGTCGTCGCTGGCCGGTGCACTGCGGGGATTGGCCTCCGACCCGGAGCTGCGGACCCGGCTGGCGTCCGGCGCCGCCTCCGCAAGGATCGGGCCGAGCTTGGAAGAGTATGCGGAGCAGCTCATGTCGCTGTACGAGTCGCTGTTGGAGCAGCGGGGGCGCCGGTGTCCGGTGACGTCGGCCGGGCCGCGCTGGGGTGATTGCCGCTAGTGCCGTTCTCGGCAATCACGTTGCGCTGTACGTCATTGTCATGAAATACACGCAGTACGATTATCTCGCCGACTGTGCGCCCGAGAGAGATCGGATGGCTTCCTGGTGGTCCGACCACTGGGCGGGACGATCCGACCTGAAGGCTGACATGATGGACGAGCCGCTGTGGGCGACGATTGAAGACACGCTCCGGACGCCGGGCCTCCTTCTCGAGGCGGGCTGCGGGACCTGCCAGTGGGTGCCGTTCCTGGAGCGTCAAGGCCATCGTGTGCTCGGCATCGATTACGCGGCGTCGGGCTTGCGCATCGGCAAGGCTCACCAGGCCGGGATGCGGGTGTGTCAGGCGGACTTCCGAACCTTGCCCTTTCGGGCGAACACGTTCGATTACGTGGTGTCGTTTGGTGCCGTCGAGCACGACGTCCGGGGCCCGGATGCCGCTTTGCGGGAGTTCGCGCGGATCCTGGCCCCGCGCGGGTGGTTGATGTGCTCCGTGCCGTGTCTGAATCTCCGGCGCCGGGCGGCGTTGCCCTGGTTGGTGGTTCGGGACTGGCTCAAGCGTCGCGAATGGCTGCGTCGCATCGCCGGTAAAACCGATCCTTTCGAGTTCTACCAATACGTGTGGTCGCCGGGGACGTACCGGGGGATCCTGCGGCGGAACGGTCTGGAAGTGGTTCATCTGAGGCCGTACGGCCGGCCGCAGGGGCCTCCGGTCGCGCGAGCCATGGACCGGCTCCTCGGCGACCGACTTCCGTTCTTCTCTCCGCACATGATGATGGCCGTGTGCCGGAAGACGCCGCAATAGGCCATGCTCCAAAAGGCGAAGTTGCCCGACCCGCACCTGCTGGATGAACCAGCGCCGTGGAGCGGGAAGGGCGCTGGAACGATATGCGTAGGCAATCCTCACCGATGCGGAACGGACTCGTGTTCGTCTTGCTGAGTCTGCCCGCCGCGGCCGTGACGCTTGAAGTCGCCCTGCGCTCCGTCTTGACTCTGCCCGAAGCGCGGGACGAATACTGGGATCGAGGTACGTTTGTGGCCAGCGATCGCTACGGCATCCACATGGCCGGGCACTACCGGGGCTGGCATGCCCGTCGTAGCGTGTATCAGGTCGCCTTCACCACCGACGGCTACGGCTTCCGCAACGCCGAGACCCACGCGGCCAAGTCGCCCGGGACACGTCGCATTGCGGTCCTGGGCAAGAGCATGACGTTCGGGGTCGGTGTGCGGGACGAGGAGGTCTTTACGCGCGTGCTCGAGGCCCGCATGCGAAGTGGCAACACCGGGCCGATCGAGGTCGTCAACCTCTCGCAGCCTGCGTTCGGATACGACATGGTCGTCGACGGCTTCGCCGAGCATATCGAGAGGCTTGACCCTGATCTCGTCGTTTTCGTGTGCGCGACGCGCACGAATGTCCTGCTACGCAGTGACGGACCTTTCGATCGGATGGCGGTCGTGGACGGACTCTGTGTGGCCCGACGGCGACCGCTGGCCGGCACCATTCTCGACGCCGTGCGTACGCGCACCTATCTGGGCATGATGCTCGAGGAGCGCCTGCGCAACGCGTACCATGGAATCCGGCGGCGTTGGAACGGTGGATCGCGTCCGTTCCGCGGCGCGTGGACGCGGACGGAGCCGAGCCGGGAGGAGCGTGTGGCCGCCGCCGAACGTGTCGCCGCTGAGTGGCGGACGAAAGTCGTTCCGCAGTTGCGCCGACTCGATGCGATCTGCCGGGGGCACGGGACGCCCCTCCGATTGCTCATCATTCCCGCCCGCCGGGACGCCGACTACTCGGAGGAACGCGAGCGCGCAGTGGGCGCAGTGCTGACTTCGGCGGCCCGGGATTTGGGATGGCCGGTGACCAATCTCCACGATTGTCTGCCGTATCGGCCGGGCAGCGAGCAGAGCGGGTGGTACGCACGGGACAACCACCCGACGGCCGAAGGACACCGCATCATCGGCCGTGAACTCGCAGACGTGTTGTCTCGATCCGCGGACACCGCCATGTACGTCAACGGACGCGGGAAGGAAGGTCTGGGCCGGTGAACTTCGCCCTCGTTGACTTCTGGGTCTTCTTCGCCGTCGTGCTCGGCGTCTACTGGACTGTGCCGTCCAATCGCTGGCGCAAAGCGTGGCTGCTCCTGGCCAGCTACGTCTTCTATGCCTATTGGAACTGGTACTACTGTGGTCTGCTCGTATTCTCCACCGTGCTGAATTATGCATGCGGGCATGCGATCGCCGTTGCGGGATCGCGCCGTCGCCGCCGCGTGTTCCTGCTGGTCGGTCTGGGGGGGAGTCTCGGCGTCCTGGCCACGTTCAAGTACTTCGATTTCTTTCTCGACTCGGCCGTCGATATGTTGCAGGCCGCCGGGTTCCAGGCGCACGTTCCCACACTCAACCTGATTCTCCCCGTCGGTATCTCTTTCTACACGTTCCAGACCCTTAGCTACACGCTGGACATCTACCGCGGGAAGCTGGCTCCGGCCGCCAGTCCGTTGGACTTCGCCCTCTTCGTAAGCTTCTTCCCGCAGTTGGTGGCGGGCCCGATCGTCCGCGCCCTGGATCTGCTGCCACAGTTTCAGCAGCGCAAACGCCGCGCCGACGTGGATCTCCCCCGTGCTGCCGATCTGATCGTTCTGGGACTGGTCAAGAAGATCGTCATTGCCGACAATCTCGCCCCGTTCGTCGACTACGTGTTCGGTGCCTCGACGGAGCTTTCCCCGTGGATGATCTGGTGCGGCGTGATCGCGTTTGCGTGGCAGATCTACTGTGACTTCTCCGGATACAGCGATATCGCGATCGGCGTGGCCTGCCTCTTCGGCTACCATTTCCGGGACAACTTCAACATGCCCTACGTCGCCGCCAGCCCCACGGAGTTCTGGCGACGCTGGCACATTTCACTGTCGAGCTGGCTGCGCGATTACCTGTATATACCGCTCGGTGGGTCGCGCGGTTCGACCGCCCAGACATATCGCAACCTGATGTTGACGATGTGCCTGGGGGGGTTGTGGCACGGAGCGAGCTGGAACTTCGTCGCCTGGGGTTTTCTTCACGGCGCACTGCTGGTCGGCCACAAGTCGTGGTTGTCCTTGCGCGACCGGCATCGCGGGTTG
>CAYMME010000529.1:0-5960 GCA_964391465.1 uncultured Planctomycetales bacterium | reverse complement strand
GCCACTCCGAGAACAGGAACAGTCGCGTCTTGCCGGCGCAGCGGGGCCGGTAGTGGCGGGCCGCCCATTGGTACAGGTCCTCGCCCTTCTTCCGCACGATGTCCTTTTTCATCGACCAATAGGCGTGGCCGGGGATGCTGACCTGTTCGTAGTCGCCCAGGTTGAAGGGATCGGCGATTCCCTCGTCCACGAGCTGCTCCCAATGATTCGGATATCGGACGACGGCGTGCGTGCTGAAGTGGGAATCGACCGTGAATTGCGTGTAGCGTCCGAGCTGCAACCCGATCCACAACTCCCGCTTCTGGTCGTGGCACAGCTTCGCCAGTTCGCGGTAGAGGCGCACCATGAATTCACCCTTGAGGTCGTGCCAAGCCTCCTTGTCGAAGGTGTCCGCCGTGCGGAGGTCGACTCCGTGGCGTTTCTTGAAGGCATCGACGACGGGCTGCCCGTACCCGTAGAAATCGGTCTTGTGCGAGTTGGGCAGGTGGCGGGAATGGGCGCTCGTGGAACAGTGAATTCCGTCGGCGCCCAGGGCGAGAAGCTCGCGCGCCTGGGCCACGCAGAAGGCGCGGGCTTCCGGCCACGCGTAGCTGATCAGACCGCGAAACCGCGTGATCCCGTCGCGCGCCGTCCATTGGCACTCGGGGTTTTCATCGAGGAACTTCGAGCGATAGCCAGGGTAGAAGTTATCGAACATATCGACCCACACAATGGCCTTCATACCCCGCCGATGGGCCGCGTCAATGAAGGCCTTGGGAGGGTTAAAGGCCCGCAGGGACGTCGCGTAGCGTTCCACGACAGCCCCGTTCTTCGCGATGAAGGCATTGATGTCGCCGAGCATCTTGAACTGATGAATGCGCGCGTGATCCTCGTCGAACGCCATGGGGTAGCTCAGTTTCGTGTGATAGGGCAGCAACCCCAGATACCCGGCACGAACGAGGAGCGTCGTGCAACCGTTTTGATGGAGCTGCTCGACCAAGCCCTCTACGTCCGCCACGGTCAGCGGCTCCGGACGTCCGTACACCTCGTCGTTGATGTCCACATCGACGATAAGTTCGGGCGGCGCCATGACGCTCGCGAGAACGAGATGCAGCAGCAGCACTTCCATGACCATCACTCCTTCTTCAGGCAGTCCTTTCTTGACCGGGACTACGGTAAGAACGCGGCCGGCCGCATCGGCAGGCTCATCGCTCCGGCAGCGTCGCCGGAAGCCACGTGTCCAGCAGGTAACGGCAGTTGACGACCTTCTCGAGCAGGTCGCGAGGCAGATAGAAGTAGTGGTTCGAGGCCTCGTAGCCGATCCGCGAATCGGCCCGCGCGACGGCGAACATGCGCCGGGCCAGACCGATCTCGTCCTCGATGATCTTGCCCAGTGCGGCCCGCATCTTCTTCGCGTCATCGGGTGGCGGCTTGGCGAGCGCCTTCTTCCGAAGCATCATGAACCGCGTCTGGTTGGCCACGCTCTTGAAGTGCAGCAAGCAAGCCTCGGCCACGCGAACGTCGGCCTGTGCCGTCGCGCGTGCCGATGCGTTGGCGAGGCTTGCCGCCTCCTCGATATGCGGCATCGCTTCGCCCCAACCCGCCGCGATCTTCTCGTGCTGTCCGGCAAAGATGTCGGCCGGGTACCTGCCTCGCCACCGGGGAAGATCGTCGTACGGAATCCCGACCATCGTCGCTCGGTAGCCGGTGGGCGTGCCGTACAGCAGGTTCGCCGGCCCCATCTGGGCGGGGCTGTTGTACACCACGCTTCCGTCGTACGGGTACTCCGCAAACGCCGTGCCGAACCCCTGCCACGCACGGACCGCCGCAGCCGCCGCCCCGCCGCCGTAGCGCTCGGTAGCCACGCGCCGCAGCGCTTCAGCCTCGGTCGGGATCTCTTGCCCGTAGTACTGCCGGATCACTGCGAGATTCGGCGACGGGTATCCGCCAAGCGTCCAGCTCAACTGGATGCCGTCCACGCCGCTGTCGGCCAGTCGTCGACAGTGTTTCGCGACGAGTGACAGCGCGGGAATAAACGGCACAGACGACAGTTCCCACGTGTTGTTGATCTGCAGTTTGGCCATGGTCCGCAGACCGTGTTTCTTGGCCAGCGCCCAGTGCTTCGTCGCCCGCGGACCCGGACCCACCGCCGAAATCGAGTATTCCCCGACCGCGCCCTTGACGCCGCCGCGTTCGATGGGCAGTGACCACTCGCTCACGCTTTGCAGCGACACGTACGGCGGCAGCTTCTCGATGATCGCCTCGACCCAGTCGTCGCGCCAGCCCCAGTCCCACGCGATGACCGCGGCCTTGGGGTTGGCTGCACGCACGCCCTCGCCAATCGTGCGGAGGACCTCGGCCACTACTTCGGCCCCCGATCGTTTTCCGCAACGCGGACACTTGTCCCCTTGATGATGCGACCAGCAGTTCGTGGGGTTCTCCGACGCGGTGATGGTGAACGCGCCGGCCAGTCCGGGGACCTCCCGGAAGACGTGGGTAAGCGACTCCTTGATGAACGCGCGAACCGCGGGCGAACTGGTGCACATCCTCGCGAACGGCCCGTGCGCAACGCCCTTCATCTCCGGCCGCTTCTCGAAGAAGGCCGGCGGCATCGCCCGTGGCTCGTTGAAGTACAGGTAGACCCCAACGCCGTGCTTGCCGGCCCGCTTGACGAGCTGTCGCAGCGACTCGAGCCGGCGTTCGTGCCCCTTACCGAACTCGGGGAAGCCGGGCGAAGGTGCGAGCTGATGCAGCACGCCCTGCAACCATACGCCGTTGACCCCGAGCGCCGCCAACCGCTGCAAGTAGCCCTCCGGATACGGATCGAGCTCAGGCTCGGACAGGGCGTCGCCATAGAGCGCGAAGTACGAATAGAGGAACCGCGGCGAGAAGCGGTCCTTCTCACCGCCGACCGAGGCACCCGCGGGGGCGCCTTCACCGGCCTTCAACGGCGCGGCGAGATCGCGGATGAACGCAAAACGTGCTTCCGGCGGCTTGGCCAGCGCGTCGCCAAGGCCCTCGGTGACAATGCGACGGATCTTGGCCGCCCGGGCGGAGGCTTCCGCACTTGGCGGCGCGTAGCGCAACGGCTCGCATTTCGGCTTGAGTGAGCCGAGCTTAATCCAGAGGAAATCGTCCTCCTTGAGCGTGAAAGCGAGGTGCTCGGCATCCCATCCCAGCAGCGTCAGCAGTTGGTGGTACGGCAACAGGTGCCAGTTCCGTCGGATGAGCGTGATGTAGCCGCGCTGAAGCATCTCCCCCGACACCTCACCGGCTGGCGGCAGACCCATGCTCTCAGCGACACGCTCGACATTCTCCGCCGAAGTGCCCAGTACCTTGCTCAGGCGTCCGGCCTCCACCAGACCCCAGTTGCGAAACACGAACGCATGGACCCCGTCCGGGAAATGCGGAAATCGCAGCGCATCGGGATGCGACCCGACCAGCAGCTCCGCCTCCGCCCTTGCGGAATCGCAAACCACCGCCGACACGCATACGAGAATCATCGCGACTCGGCATGTCGGACTGTGCGGGGCACGGGCGCGGACAGTCGTGAAAGAACGAGGTCTGAGCATGATGGGTCCTCCGTGAGTCAGCTTCGTGGACACCATTTCTTAGCAGGACTCTGCCGTCTTGCCAAATGGCCCGACTGGCGGTATGGTTCCGCGCGAAGCTGGCTGTCACGATGAACTGAGCAGTCGGGTACGAGGGATGCCTATGTCGACCGAAGTGGGAAGCGACGAAAAGATCGAATCTGCCGAACCGGCCGAGAAGAAATCGCAGTGGGACAACGACCTGCCCGCGGGCGATTCGCCACCCGGGCCGAAATGGCACCTGGTTGCGAGCGCAGTGGCCTGGGGGGTGTGGGTGATCTTCCTGCTCGTGATGGCTCTCGAGCGCATCACTAGCGACCCGCGTTGAGCGACAGCCACCAACCGCGATGGATCGCGCACCTCCAACCGAGCTTGACTCCGCCGTATTCGAAGCGAACTTGACTGCCCTTCGCGAAGCCGACGCTGCCCTGGCCGAGCGCATGGCTCAGCAGCCGATCGCACCCGCCGCGCCGGTCACCGGACGCGACGGCTCGATCACCTTTCGCGTACCCGGACCCGACGGCCGCACCGAGTGGTTCGGACGCACGTCGACGCCCACGGTCTCCGGCCCCGCCCTGCTCGAAAGCCTCGACCATGGCACCGCCGGCGTGGCCCTTCCGGGCATCGGGCAAGGCATCGAGGCGAAGCTGCTCTGCGAATCGCTGCCGCCCCATCGCGCGGTGTTCGTCCTCGAGCCGGATCCCGCGCGTCTCGCCTTGGCCCTTCGGTTGCACGCGCTCGCCGAACCGATCCGCAACGGGAAGCTCGTACTCATCAGTTCCGACGATCTGGCCGCGACGTTGACGGACTTCCTGAGCGACAACCTGGCGTACTTGCTGCCCGAGCGAATGCTGTCTCGGCCATGGATGTCGCCCGCCGAACTCGACGTGTTCACGACCGCCATCGAGCGCGCAGGATCCGTCGCCGTCGACCGACGCGCCGAGCAGGCAGCGACAATCGAGCAAACGCTCAAACAACTACCGCACGAAGATGACGCGGCTCGCGTCGTTGGCCTGGCGCTACACCCGTCGGCCTCGACGGCCCGGCGCGCCGACGAGCTGGCTCGCGCCGCCGAGCACGCCGGCGTCGCGTGGCGGCACTGCATCATGGATTCGCCCGCCAACGGCCACGTGCTCGCCCACCTGCGCACGGTGGCCGAGCACCGGCCCGACTCCGTCGTTCTGTTGGACCACACGCGAGGGGATCTCCCCACGCTCTTCGCGGAGCGGCTTCCGGTCGTGTCGTGGTTCGACACGCCGACCTTCATCACCGACGGCCTCGCGGATCGAGTCGGTCCGACGGATCAGCTCTGCCCCGCGTCGCCGCATTTGGCCCGGCAGTTCGCCGACGCGGGCGTGGATCGAGAGCGGATGCACGTCGTTCCACTGGCGGCCGCCGAATCGGATTGGCTCGACCCCAATGCAAGCCTCGACGTGCCCGATGCCTACCGCTGCGACGTGGCCGTGTTCGCCGACGGCGCCGACCTCAACCCGGCCACGTGGGGGCTGGTGCTCTCCGCCCATGACGCCGCGTACAGCACGCTGGTCGAACTGATCCGCGGCGAAGCCGACCGCTTTCACGCCCACGACGCGGGCAGCTACGTCAAGGACATCGAGAAGCGGCTGGAACTCGACCTGGGCGACGAACGCGTGCGGACCGTCCTTTGTCGACAGGCCGCGCAGATCATCGGACCGACGATCTGCTGCCTGACGGTGGTCCGTGCTCTGATCTCCGTCGGCCTCCGGGTGCGACTCTACGGAGACGGATGGGACACGCATGACGTGGTACGCGATATCCGCCACCGGCCGCTCGACGGCCAAGCCGAAGAACACCTCGCGGTGGCCGGATGTCGCCTCGTCGTTCACGTCGACCCCAGCGGCCAGGCGAGCCGTGAGGTCTTCCACGCCGCAGCCGCCGGACGCCCCGTGCTCTATCGCAAACACCCGTTCGACGCCGAGCCGGGCGGCATGGCCACACTCCTCACGGAGGGAGTCGAAGCCCTGGCCTACGAGCAGGCCCGCGAGGTCGCCACGCTCGCCAAACGCCTCCTCAACGACAAACCGGCAGCCGCCAGACTAGCGGCCGCCGCGCAGCAGCGCACACGAACCGACCACACGCTCGCCCACAGACTCTGCAAGCTAAGAGAGATAGCCCTCAAGGCATCGTCGAGGATCAACGGGCCGCGCTTTCCGCCTTTGCCCCACGGGTCACGGCAGACGTGATGAAGAGGGAGATCATCATCGAGACTGACCTCATCGGCCTAGCGCATGACGACACCCTATTGGGGTCCCGACAGAGTTGTGCAATAGTAATCTCCCCGAGTAGGACTCGAACCTACAACCTAGCGGTTAACAGCCGACCCGCTTTGTCTTCTATCCTGTTGTCACCACG
>CAYMME010000528.1:0-5983 GCA_964391465.1 uncultured Planctomycetales bacterium | reverse complement strand
GCCGCTGCTTCGACCGGTGAAGTTCGGCAACAAGATCGACTTCACCTGGTTCGAAATCTGGCATCACGAGGGCCGGCGGGAGCGGATGGGCGCCTCGATGATGGGGCCGGACTACACGCACTGGCACGGCACCTACGAGATCGCCAGAAACTTCTACACGGAATACGTGCCCGAGCTCGAAGAGCTGATCGAGGCCGGACACAAGTCGAAGGACGCCGAGAAGGTCAAGGCTGCCGATGCGTTGAAAGCCAAGCTCGACGAGGTGCTCGGCCACGACAACCACAAGTGGTTCCTCGGCAAGATGAGCCCTGAGCAGGCGGCCCGTCGCGCCAAGGCGGCTGAGGCGTTCCGCGCCCGGTACAAGGAGTAGACCGTGGCCATCATTGGTGTAGTCGCCCGCCTTGACGACGCAGAGACACACGAGGTTCAGCGTGCGCTCTCCGTCCTCGACGGCGTCACGCCATTCGCGGTCGACGTGCCGGGCAAGCTGGGCGTGCTGATCGAGGCGGACGGCGCCGATGCAGCACACGCGAAGTTGCGCAGCGAAGTGGAAGCGGTGAAGGGCGTTCAAGGCACTTGGCCGGTGTATGCGGACTTCGATTCCGAGGACGCGGAGGCCGAGAACGAGGCGCCGTCAAGGCCGGCGCACTGATGAAGCCGAAGATGGAGGCGATCATGGAACCGACTCGTCGCGATGTCGTCAGAGCGGCCGCCGTCACGGCAGTCACGGCGGTGGCCGGCGGCAAGGTCAAGGCCGCGGTCCCGTCCGCGGGGGACGTGCAGTGGGTCAAGTCGGTCTGCCGGTTCTGCGGCACCGGCTGCGGCGTCATGCTTGGCGTACGCGACCGTCACCTTGTCGCCCTACGCGGCGATGCCCAGCATCCGACGACCAAGGGGCTGGTCTGCGCCAAGGCGTTGTTCCTGCCGAAGATCGTCCACGCGGCCGAGCGCCTGAAGTACCCGATGATCCGCCGAAACGGGAAGCTGGAGCGGGCCGGTTGGGAGGACGCCATGAAGCTCGTGGCGGACCGATTCGCCGAGAGCATCGAAGCCCACGGACCGGACAGCGTGGCGTACTACGGCTCCGGACAGGCGCTGTCCGAGGAGAGCTACCTGGCCAACCGCCTCTTCAAGGGCGGCATCGGTACCAACAACGTCGAAGGCAACCCGCGCCTGTGCATGGCCAGTGCGGTCGGCGGCTACGTGACGACCTACGGCAAAGACGAGCCGATGGGCAGCTACGACGACATCGACCACGCCAAGGTCTTCTTCCTCGTCGGCTCGAACACGGCCGAGTGCCACCCGGTGATCTTCGATCGCATCCTTGCCCGGAAGCAGGCTCGCGATCCGATCCTGGTCGTGGTGGTTGACCCGAGGAAGAGCCCGGTCCGCTCACTGGCCGATGTCCATCTCGATCCGATTCCCGGCTACGACTTGGCGATCTTCCACGCCATGGCCCATGTGATCATCAAGGAGAATCGCCACAAGCCGGACTTCATCGCCAAGCACGCCCAGTTCAAGAAAGTAGTCGACGGCAAACCCGTCGGCGTGAGCTTCGAGGAGTACGTTGCGTTTCTCGATGCATTCACACCCGAGCGGGCCGAGATCATCTCCGGTGTTCCGGCTCAGCAGATCGTCGAGGCCGCCCGGCTCTTCGCCCTCGGCCCGACCATGTCGTTGTGGACGATGGGTCTGAATCAGCGGATCACCGGCGTGTGGGCCAACAACCTGATCCACAACCTCCATCTGATCACAGGGCAGATCGGCAAGCCCGGGGCCACGCCTTTCTCGCTGACCGGGCAGCCAAATGCCTGCGGCGGCGTGCGTGATACCGGCTCACTCTGCCACATTCTGCCGTACGGGCGCGTGGTCAAGAACCCGAAGCATCGCGAAGAGGTGGAGAAGCTGTGGGGCGCCAAGCCGGGGACGATCAAGCCCAAGCCCGGCCTCAACACGGTCGAGATGTTTCGCGCCCTGGGTCAGGACAAGATCAAGGCCATGCTGGTCCTGACCACGAATCCCGGGCAGTCGATGCCGAACCTCAGCCCGTACCGCGATGCGATGGGCAAGAACCGACCGGGCAAGCCGTTCATCGTGGTCATCGATGCCTATCCGACGCGCACGACCGAGTTGGCCGACGTGGTGCTCCCGGCGGCGATGTGGGCTGAGAAGGAGGGCGTGTTCGGAATGTCGGAGCGACGCTACCAGCTCCATCCGAAGGTGCTCACACCGCCGGGCGAGGCTCGCTCCGACTTCGATGTCCTGCTGGATCTCGCCACTCGTCTCGAGCAGCGTGGTGCGGTTCCGAAGGGATACATCGCCGGCAAGTTCAAGACGACGGCGGACATCTGGGACGAGATGCGCGAGGCCTCGCGGGACACGGCGTATGACTTCACCGGAATGACCCGCGAGCGGCTCAAGAAAGAGCGCGGCATCCGCTGGCCGGCGCCGAGCGAGGATCATCCGGGCACCGGTCGGCGCTTCGTCAAGGGCGACGATCCGCTGCTCGACAAGGGACCCTACGCTGACGAGTCGGTGAAGCCGGGTGAGATCAAGTTCTACGCTGCCCCGGACCACAAGGCGATCGTGTGGCTGCGACCGGCCAAGCCACCCGCCGAGCCGGTGGACGACGACTACCCGTTCGTTCTGTCGACGGGACGCGTCCTCGAGCACTGGCACACCGGCACGATGACCATGCAGGCACCCGAACTGCGTCGCGTGTATCCCGAGTGTTACGTCGAGGTCAATCCCGTCGATGCCCAGAAGCTGGGTGTCCGGCGCGGTGACCGTCTGCGGATCACGTCGCGGCGAGGCGAAGCGATCATCAAGGCGCGCATCGTGGACACGCCCCGGCCCGGGATGGTTTTCGTCCCCTGGCATTGGGCCGACAAGAACAGCCTCATCAACCGCGTGACCATCGACGCCTACGATCCCGGCTCCAAGCAGCCGGAGTTCAAGGTCTGTGCCGTGAAGCTGGCCAAAGCGTAGGAGTCGGAGATCAGGAGCCGTGCCATGACGCGACAGGTGCGATTGTTTGCGGTGGTCATGCTGGCGGCGGTCTGGATCATGGCCTGCTCGTCGCAATCGGCGCGCGAGCATCGTTCGGTAGCGGCGTCAGCAGCGGAGAGGCCTCCGGCAGTCGCCGCACGCCGGTCGGCCGCGCCGCCCAGTCCGGCGCCGGCCGTGCCGAGTGCGCAGATGCAACCTCGTGCGGCCAGTGCGCCGGCCAAGCAGCCTGCAACTGCACCTGCGGTTGCAGTATTGCCACGCGAGCGGCCTGAGTCCCGACCGACCTTCGAGGCCAACGCCTTTCCGCCCACGATCCCGGACACCAACTGGCATCAGGAGGCTTGGCTGAAGGATGATTGCCTCCGCTGCCACGCGACCGGAGTTGAAGATGCGCCGCGGGTCCGGCACGAGAAGATGCCGAAGATCCTTCTCGTCGCCAAGTGTAGAAGCTGTCACGTCCTGATTCCGGGTGCGGGACCTCAGAGCAGGCCGGCGCCGCGCGCTGAACCTCCTTCGCAGTTTGCCGAGAACGCATTCCCCCCGATGATTCCCGACTCGGGCTCGCACCTGCAAACGTGGCGGCGGGACGATTGCCTGCTCTGTCACGAGTCCGGCATCAAGGACGCACCGGTCATCAAGCACGCGGGCATGCCCAGGCTGCTCCTGAAGGTCAAGTGTCGCACATGCCACGTTTAGTACCGCGGCGAGGGCCCGCTCGGCGGGTGAGATGACGTCGAAGCGAACCAATCCGCTGCTCTCGCGCCGGGAAGGTTTGCTCTTGGGCGGCACGGCCGTCGGTGCGGCGCTCGGTGGCCTGTTGCATCGTTCGGAAGCGGCCCGCGGACCATTGCCGCTGCGTCCGCCCGGAGCACTCCCCGAGCCGGCGTTTCTTGCCACATGCATTCGTTGTGGGCAATGCGTGGAAGCGTGTCCGGTCGATGCGTTGCACGTGGCCGGCATCCGTGACGGCATTGCTCACGGCACGCCTTACGTCACTCCACGTCAGGCGCCCTGTACGATCTGCGAAGGATACGCCGAGCCTCAATGCATACCCGCGTGTCCCACGGCCGCGATTGGGCCCGTCGCGAAGCTTGCAGACATCCGGATGGGCGTCGCGCGCGTGGATCCGGATCGCTGCTTGGCCTGGATCGGCACGCCCTGTCGCGCGTGTTGGCACGCGTGTCCGCTGCCGAATGAGGCCGTTGTCATGGACGGGCTGGGTCGGCCGACGATAGACGACGAGGCCTGTATCGGATGCGGGCTCTGCGATCACGCCTGTCTCACCGATCCCAGCTCGATTCCGATCATTCCCACGGCGCAGCTTGACCCAGTCGCACACGTGCGCGGCGATCAAACGGCCCGCGAGCAAGCGGGATGAAGGGGCTGTGCCGCCGCTTCGTCTTCTGCGCGGTCGACATGCGCGCACCGGGTCTTGCGTGGACCTGCGCGGCCGGGTATGCAGGAGCGTCGTACGGTGCAGCGTGTGTCCTTGGTGTCATCGCTCATGCAGGGAATGCCATGACCTACAGTCTTCGGTGGTCGCGATGGCTGGCCGTCTCATTGGCCACCGTAGTGGTGACACACTTCACGCGGGTTGCGGAGTGCGCGGACCAGCTTGCGCTGGCCGGGCGCGCCGATCCGCCCAGAGGCGACTCGACCCTCTGGTACCGACAGCCCGCCCATCAATGGGTCGAGGCGCTCCCCGTGGGCAACGGCCGGCTCGGAGCCATGGTCTTCGGGGGCATCGCCGAGGAACGCATCCAACTCAACGAGGACACGCTGTGGGACGGCTATCCGCGTGATCGAACCAACCCCAAGGCGCTGCAAGCGCTGCCGACCGTCCGCCGATTGCTCTTCGAAGGCAAGAACGAAGACGCCACCCGGCTTGCGGGCGAGTCGATGATGGGCATACCGCACCGGATCAAGTCGTATCAGTCGCTGGGTGATCTTCATCTTCACATGCCCAAGGTGGAGCGAGTGACCGACTACCGACGCGATCTTGATCTCGACACGGGCGTCGCGGCCGTGCGCTATGTTGCCGGGGGCGTGACGTTCAATCGCGAGATCTTCGCCTCGACCCCCGACCAGGTGATCGTGATTCGCCTGACGGCGGACCGGACCGGTGCGATCGATGCCCGTATCACCATGACGCGCGAGCAGGATGCTCAGTGTGTCAGTGACGGAAGTGATCGGCTGATCCTGCGAGGCCGAATCGGCACGAAGCACCACGAGACCGGCCGGGTCGCAGGCATGCGGTTCGAATCACACGTGCTGGCGATTCCCGTCGGCGGCAAGCTCGAGAACGCCAACGGAAGCCTGGAGGTGCGAGATGCGGATGCGCTGACACTGCTCCTGGTCGCGGCTACCAGCTATCTCGGTGAGGATCCCGAAGCGCTATGCCGCGCGACCATCGAGAAGGCGAGCAAACCGTACGCCGCACTGCGCGACGCGCACGTCGTCGATCATCAGCGACTGTTCAGGCGGGTCAAGATCGATCTCGGCGGCGGCAAGAACGCCGACCGGCCGACCGACGAGCGCCTGGCCGCTGTCCGCGAAGGAGCGAACGACCCCGGACTCGTCGCCCTCTACTTCCAGTTTGCACGCTACCTGCTGATGGGCAGCTCTCGGCCGGGATGCATGCCCGCCAATCTCCAAGGCCTGTGGAACGAGCACATGAACGCGCCTTGGAACAGTGACTATCACACGAACATCAATCTCCAGATGAACTACTGGCCGGCGGAGGTCGCCAACCTGGCCGAGTGCCATCTGCCGCTCATTGACTACATGGAGTCGCTCGTCGCCGCGGGCGAGAAGACGGCGAAGGCGCACTACGGATGTCGCGGTTGGGTCGTCCATCATCTCAGCGACGTGTGGGGCTTCACTACACCGGCCGACGGCGTGTGGGGTGTCTGGCCGATGGGGGCGGCCTGGCTCTGCCAACACCCCTACGAGCACTATCTCTTCAGCCGCGACA
>CAYMME010000527.1:0-5995 GCA_964391465.1 uncultured Planctomycetales bacterium | reverse complement strand
GCGTACTTCTTCCTCCGGATCCGGGAGGCATTCCCCGGAAATCCGTGAAGAACCAAAAGAAAGGCCACCATCGTTCGTGGTGGCCTTTCGTGCTGCTTGTGGGTCGTGTGTGGGTCAGTAGCGGTCCCGACCGTACCCGCCGCGGCCGCCGCCGCCGCCGCCCCGGCCGCCGCCGTAGCCCCCACCGCCGCCGCCGCGCTGCTCGCGCGGCCTGGCCTCGTTCACGGTGAGCGCCCGGCCTTGCTGATCCTGGCCGTTCAACGCAGTAATGGCCGCCTGGGCCTCCGAATCGTTGGCCATCTCGACGAAGCCAAACCCCTTGCTCTGCCCGGTCGATCGATCCGTGATGACCTCGGCACTCTCAACGGTCCCGTGCTGCGACAGCAACTGCTCCAGATCCGAACTGGAGATGTCGTAGCTCAGATTTCCAACATACAGCCTTTTGCCCACCGTTACTCTCCTGTCGATGGCAAGCCCGACCCGCAGTTTCTCTTTCAGGGTCGGATGTGAAAGCGGCCAACGTTTCGGCCTGAGCGGTAGGAGCACGATCCAGGCAATGCAATCCAGACGGGAACAACTCGAACGTCACGTCGCGCAGCCTCGGTCGACGAACCAACCGGTCACAGTCTACCCCCCAACCTCGACCAAGTAAACCCAAATCTTCAATCTATCGGACGGGTGTCCAGGGTGTAAGCCCTTGGCTGCATTGACACTGCGGCACCCGCCGCCCGCCGACTCGTGAGCCTGACCGCAACCGAAGGGCCAGCGTCACGGTTGCCGCGGGAGGTCCGTCAGCCGCAGCAGGCACGACGCGCGGAACGCCTCGGGCATGGCCGGGTCGTCGACCAGCCAGATGGTCCCCGACGGCTCCACCGCGATGCCCTCGATGCTGATGTAGCTCATCACCCGTGTGCCGGGGAACTCGGCCAGGGTCTCACGCAAATTCGTACCCTCGAGATCGTACAGGTTGAGCCATGGGGTGGCCGCGGCCGTCTTCGGGTTAATCCGTAGTACCCAGCCGCCGTTTCGATCCACGGCCAGCACCTGCCCGGTCGAAGTGGCCGTGAGGGCGTTGAGCGTCTGCATCCGGCCCCGGCGCTGGGCCCGCACCGCGCGAGTCAGCCCCTCGGATGCGGGCTTGTCCAGCCTGACCCGGCCCGCGCTCAGGGCGGCCCGGCCGATGCGCGGGTCCAGGAAGCACAGCCGCGGATGGGCCCCGGGGCGGTGGAGCTTCGTGCCCTCCTCGGCCCAATAGACCTGCCCCGGCGTGCCGGCGTACGCCAGCCCCTCCAGCCCGTCGTTGTTGGCGGTGCCGTGTTCGTTCTCGGCCTCGGCGTACCCGTATGCCGCCACCAGTTGCATGCGAGGCGGGCGGCTCTTCTCGTCGAGCGTGAGTTCCAGCACCGTCGAGTGGGGTTCCTCGGCCACGACGAAGACGTGCGGTTCGTGCGGCGGCGTGGGTGACGGGGCGATCGTCACGGCCTCGATATCGAGGACCGGTTCGCCGTTCCGTGAGCTTCCGGCCGCGATACGCTTCTGCACGTCGGCCAGCGCCGCCTCGCCCGCACCGCGATGGGCGGCGGCGAATTCCGACCACGGTCCGGCCGGCGGGGCCAGCTCGAACGCCGCATCCGCCACGACCTTGCCGCGATGCTCTGCGGACGCGAGAGTGTCTTTCGAGATGAAGAAGATGCGACTCGCCGACTGGTCGCCGTTGCGGTCGCATACCAACCAAAGCCCCTCACGCGCCCCGAGCCGACCGTAGTGCAGCCCGGACCCCTGCTCGATGTCGTGGGCATCACCCGGCGCGCGAAGCGCGTAGACCTCGATCCGCGCCGCGAGAGCCCCGCGACCGAACAGAAGCGAACCGATCAACACCGCAGCCGGCAGCACAAGAGTCCCCAGCCGCGAGCGCGATGGCACGTCGTTACTCAGAAGTTCATGATCTCGCAGAAGCATAAGGTCAGCAGTTGAGCCCCGATCGAGGCAAGAGTCAATAGCCGGGGACGGGAGGACCGAGGATGAGTGATGAACGATGGGGCCTACGGCCTCGGGCCCCGAATCGGCAATCGTCGAACGCGGTTCCGAGCGTCCTCGACGATGACCACGGCCCCCGCCTCCAGGTCGGCACCGTGGCGGTCGATTGTGTGCAGCAGCCGTAGTGTGACGAACGCCGGCGTCGGATTGCGGAGACGAAAGATCACCACGCTCGGCGTGTCGTGCAGCCCGGCTGCCAGCAGCTCGCCAAAGCCCAGATCGAACGCGAGCACGACCCGCCGCGATTGTCGGGCCTTGTCGAGGATGTCACTGTCAGGGAGGCGTTGAAGCCCTTCGTCACGCAGGTGAACGGCGTCGTGGCCCGCGTCGCGCTGCGTCTCGACCGTGCTCATCGAGACGCCCATGTCGGCCAGGAATCGCATGGCTAGCCCGGCTCGGCCGGTACGAGTTCCTCGCCGGCCAGGGCCGCCGCGTACTGCACCGCCTGCCGGATGTCGCCTATACTTCAGAAATGATCGCGAGCCCGCCGATTCCCTGGAAGTCCTGCTGGTTGTGCGTGACAAGTGGGATCTGGTGCTCAATTGCAGTAGCGGCAATCCAAGCGTCGTTGGAATCGATCGGTCGTCCGACGCGTGCGCGTTGGTCCACGACCTTGGCCCAGCGCAGGCATAGTGCGTGCGTGAAGGGGTAGACCAGGAACGTCCGAATGTGGTCGGCCAACGCGTCGAACCGCTTCGATCCCCAGTTTCGATGCAGGGCCCATCGGTACAGTTCCGCAACCGTCACGAAGGAGATGACAAGCTCCTTCCCGGAGAGATGTTGGGCGTAGACGTTTGCCCGTGAATCGTTCTTCAGGATGAAGGACACGACATTCGTGTCGACGATGACCCGTGCCACGATCCGTTACCCTCGGCGCCAGGTGTGGACAGCGTCGAGAAAGTCGTCAACGCTCTCGTCTGTGGGCCAGAAATCGGCGTGGAGTTCGCTGATATCGCGGATGATCTTTATGCCCTGGGCCTGGGCGAGTTCGTCCAGTGTTGGGTCGTCGAAGAAGCCGTAGGCAGGACCTCGGGATGCAGTAGGTGTTCGGTCTGGCGGGGGCGTCGGCACGACCATCACGCGTTCTTCGCCGGTATCCGGATCGCGCACGATGACCTCGGTGTAGCCCCTCCTGGCCTGCGCCTGGAGGGCGCGGTTGAGGGCTACCGAGTCGCGGACCGCATCCGCCATCGACGAGAAGCGGCCCTGCTCGACGAGGTCTTTGAGACCGGACAGACTTCGATCATCAAACGTGAAGACAACGCGTTGGGTCTTGGCCATGGTTCGGCTCCTCACGCGCAGCGCATTCGATGCCGCATCATGCATCTCTTCTGATATCATATCATTCGGCAGAACGATGTCAAGACTGTAACGCGCAAGAACAGGCCCTTTGCAGGATAGTCACAGTCTCATACTGCAAAAGGCCTTATGGTCCGAACTGCTTTCAGGATGGACTGACCATCACGGGCGACATCCCCGCGAGTGTCCGCGCGGGAATGCCGTCGCGCGGTCGGTTGCGAGACCGCCGCTCAGACCGCTCCCTACTCCTTCACCTCGTAGTCGGCGTCGATGACGTTGTCGTCCTTCTTCTCGCTGGCGGCGGCGGCCGGTTGGGGTTCGCCTTCGGGTGCGGCCTCACCACCTTCACCGGCCTGCTTTGACGCCTCCTCGTACATGATCTTGCCGATTTCCTGGGCGGCGATGGTGAGGCTCTCCATGCCCTTCTTGATCGCCTCGGCGTCGTCGCCCTTGACCGTTTCCTTGAGCTGGTTGACGGCCGACTCGATCTTGCCGCGTTCCTCGGCGGCGATCTTCTCGCCGTGCTCGCGGAGGGCCTTCTCGATCTCGTAGATCTGGGCCTCAGCCCGGTTGCGCTGGTCGACGATCTCGTGCTTCTTCTCGTCATCGGCCGCGTGGGCCTCGGCGTCGGCGCGCATCCGCTCGATGTCCTCCTTGCTGATCCCGCTCGAGCTCTCGATGCGAACCGACTGCTCCTTGCCCGTGGCCTTGTCCTTGGCCGACACGTTTAGAATGCCGTTGGCGTCCATGTCGAACGTCACGTCGATCTGCGGCATCCCCCGAGGTGCCGGGGGAATGCCCTCCAGGCGGAAGTTGCCGAGCAACCGGTTGTGCTCGGCCATCTTGCGTTCGCCCTGAGACACCTTCACGTCCACGGCGGTCTGGCTGTCGTCGGCGGTCGAGTAGGTGCGCGTCTTGCTCGTGGGGATGGTTGTGTTCTTCTCGATCACCGCGTCGAAGATCCCGCCCAGCGTCTCGACGCCCAGCGAGAGAGGGGTCACGTCGAGCAGCACCATGTCCTCGCCCATCTCGCCGGCGAGGATCGCCCCCTGAATCGCGGCCCCGACCGCGACCACCTCGTCGGGGTTGATGCTCCTGTTGGGCTCCTTCCTGAAGATGCCCTCGGCCAGCTTCTGCACGGCCGGGATCCGCGTCGAGCCGCCGACCAGGATCACCTCGTCGACCCGCCCTTCGAACGACGACTGCTTCTTCTGGGCGTCCTCGATGCACTGCATCACCGGGCGGCGGCACCGCTCGGTCAGCTTCTCGGTGAGCTGCTCGAACTTCGACCGCGTGACGGTCATCTGCATGTGCTTCGGCCCGCTCTGGTCGGCGGTGATGAACGGCAGGTTGATCGTCGTTTCCTGCGTGTTCGACAGCTCGCACTTGGCCTTCTCGCACGCTTCTTTTAGCCGCTGAAGGGCCATCGAATCGCTGCGCAGGTCGATGCCTTCCTTCTTGCGGAATTCCTCGGCCACGTGGTTGATCAGCTCCTCGTCGTAGTCGTCGCCGCCTAGGTGCCCGTCGCCGTTACTGGCCAGCACCTCGTAGACGCCCTGGTCATCGATGTCGAGGATGGAGATGTCGAACGTGCCGCCGCCGAGGTCGAACACCGCGACCGTCTCGCTCTTCTTCTTGTCGAGTCCGTAGGCCAGCGAAGCGGCCGTCGGCTCGTTGATGATCCGCTCGACGTTCAGGCCCGCGATCTCGCCCGCGTCCTTGGTGGCCTGGCGCTGCGAGTCGTTGAAGTAGGCCGGCACCGTGATGACCGCTCGCGTCACCTTCTCGCCCAGGTAGTCCTCGGCCGTCTTCTTCAGGTCGCCGAGGACCATGGCCGAGATCTCCGGCGGCGTGTAGGTCTTGCCCCGGGCCTCGACCTTCACCAACTCCTGCGGACCGCCGGTGATCGTGTAGGGCACGAGTTTCTCTTCCGACTGAACCTCGTCGTGCCGCCGGCCCATGAACCGCTTGATCGAGAATACGGTGTTTTCGGGGTTGGTCACCTGCTGGTTCCGGGCCAACTGGCCCACCAGCCGGTCGCCCTTGTCGGTGAACGCCACCACCGACGGCGTCAGCCGCGAACCCTGGGCGTTGGTCAGCACCTTGGGCTGGTCGCCCTCCATCAACGCCACTACCGAGTTGGTCGTTCCCAGGTCAATTCCGATGATCTTCGACATCACTCTACTCCTCTCGGGCGCAAAATCCTCTGGCCTCCCATGTAGCAAGGGTTGTGCCAATGGCCCGGCACGGCGTGCTGCAATTCATAAGTCGATACATGGCAACTGGTTGCAGGCGACTTGGCAACGGGCGAGCTACGAAATGAGCGCTGCCATACTGACAGCACCGCAGCGATGGCAGGCAGGGCGGAGGTTCGGTGGCGCTATCGGTGCCGAGGGCAGGACGGTCGGGTGGAGATCGGGCGGCGCCCGGCCAAGTCGGCCGGGCGCGCACCCGGAGTGACGCTCAGAACTCGCGCCGCTGAACAAATCGCAGCGCGACCAGGCCGAGGAGGATCATGAGCATTGCTGGCGCACAGCCGAGGCCGCACAGCGTGCACAGCGGACTGACGAACGGGTCTTCCGGTGTCTCCTGCTGCGGCGGTGGCTGCGCCGGCGTGTCCGGTGTCGGCGTGGGCTCGGGCTCCGGCTGAGGCTGCGGC
>CAYMME010000526.1:0-6004 GCA_964391465.1 uncultured Planctomycetales bacterium | reverse complement strand
CCCCGACTCTCTTCCGATCTCTGCCTGCCGCAGAAGTTGCATCCGGCTGCGGTCGTTCTTCCCTCGCTGTTTACCCCGCCCCCTATCACTCCCGCAGCGTTTCCGCTGAACATGCAGTTGGCTACCGTTAGCCCACTGCCGTAGTTGAAGATGCCACCGCCATCGCGGGCTGAGTTGCCGATGAACCTGCAGTTGACCACGGCTGGGCTCGAGTTCCCCAGGACCCTCATCGCCCCACCCCATTCATCAGCCCAGTTCTCGACAAACGTGCATCCGATAACTGCCGGGCTACTCTCGTAATCGTTGTACATTCCGCCGCCGCGATTGGCTGCGTTCGCACCGAACGTGCAGTTGACCACCTCCGGACTACTTCCGTCGAAATTGAACATCCCACCACCACCGCCGGCACTGTTCCCGCTGAACGTGCAGTCGGTCACCACAGGGCTGCTGCCTCCATCGTTACTCATCCCTCCGCCACTGCCCAAGCGAGAGTCGTTGCCGTTGAACGTACAATTGACCACCGTCGGGCTACACTGGTAGAGGTTGTACATCCCACCACCGCTTCCGGCGGCACTGTTCGCGCTGAACGTGCAGTCGGTCACAATCGGGCTGCTGTGATCTCGGTTGTACATCCCGCCAGCGCAGCCGGCACTGTTCCCACTGAAGATGCAGTCGGTCACCGCCGGGCTGCTACGGCCATGGTTGTACATGCCGCCACCGTTCCCACCGGCCCGATTCTCGCTGAAGATGCAACCGACTACTACCGGGCTGCTGTAGTCGTTGTTGTACATCCCGCCGCCTTGACTGGCCGCGTTTCCGCTGAATGTGCAGTTGGCCACCGTCGGGCTACCGCACTCGTTGTACATTCCGGCACCATAATGAATGTGGGGATACCCGTTTCCACCCGTGATCGTGAAACCATCGAGCACGGCCGTGACGTTGGTGTCACTGCCTGTCACGACGTTGTAGCTGTTCTCGTGGCGGGAAGGCTCGTCCCGCAAGTCCTCCGGATCGGAGACTTCCACATCGTTGCGATCAAGATCGCCGCTCAAGACGGTGCCGTTCGTGGTCGGATCGGTGTTTCGCTGATCGCGGCCGGTCTCCGTTCCGACAAACCCGCCGTAGACAGCAAGGCTGTTGCGCAACTGGAAGGTCGCGTTGCGGCTGCCGCCCGGGGCGGCGGGCGTGTACGTCCCCGCCGCGACCCAGATCTCGTCCCCGCCGGGTGCCGCGGCCAAGGCATCCTGCAGGTCGGTGAACGCGTCGTCCCAACTCGTGCCGTCGTTCACCCCCGTCGCATCGGCGCGGACGAACCAGATTCCGTCCTGATCACAGGCATCGCCGGCGCCATCGCCGTCGCCATCGGCCTGATCGGCGTTCGGGTGGTCGGGGCAGTTGTCGCACGCGTCGCCGAGCCCGTCGCCATCGCCGTCGTTCTGGTTGGTATTCCAGAGTTCGGCGCAGTTGTCGCACGCGTCCCCAACTGAATCCTCATCGCCGTCTTCTTGGTCCGGGTTGGGCGCGTTCGGGCAGTTGTCGCAGTCGTCGGGCAGCCCATCGCCATCCGTGTCGGGCTCGCACGCGTCCCCGACTCCGTTGCCACCGCAGTCCGCCTGGTCGGCGTTGGCAACTTCAGGGCAGTTGTCGCAATCGTCGACCAAGCCGTCGCCGTCCGTGTCGGGCTCACACGCATCACCCATACCGTCGGCGTCGCAGTCCGCCTGGTCCGGGTTCACGTCATCAGGACAGTTGTCGCAGTCGTCGGGAACCGCATCGAGATCCGTGTCCGCCTCGCACGCGTCGCCGGCACCATCGTGGTCGCAATCCGCCTGGTCGGGGTTGGCGACATCAAGGCAGTTGTCGCAGTCGTCGGGGACCGCGTCGAGATCCGCATCCGGCTCGCACGCATCACCGACCCCGTTGCGACCGCAATCCGCCTGGTCGTCATTCGCGTCAACCGGGCAGTTATCGCAGTCGTCGATCAAGCCGTCGCCGTCGGCATCGGGTTCCGTTGCATCTGGAATAAGGTTCCCGTTGCAGTCGCCTGCTTCGATCGCCCCCATGTCGACGATCGGCGGCGTACCGACGCCGGTATCCGGTGCGTCAAGAACGTCGGTGAAACGTGGATTGCCGGCCAGATCCACCGGCACGGGCTCGGTCGTGTTGCCGTCCTCGTCGAGGTCGGCGGTGTCGGCCGGCACGGCTGTGTTGTCCGCCGTATCAATGCACGGCGACCCCGTCCGCAGTCGCAAATCGCCGTAGTCGTCACGATCACTCTCGTCAATGCCGGGCGTGGATAGATCGTCTCCCCAACCGTCGGCCCCGCCGTCCGGCTCTCGAACGAAGCGAGGTGAATCGCCGATGTTGCCGCTGCCGCCAAGATCCCCCGTCCAACCTTCAACACACGAGTAATGCATGACGGGGGTGCCGCTGATCGTGAAGATCTGCGCGGCTTCTCCCGTATCCTGGTCACTCCGGTTCGCCCAGAGAATGCAGTTCTGCAGCGATGGGCTACTGATGTCGTTGTACAGCCCGCCGCCGCGGTGGGACGTCGTGTTCCCGCTGAAGGTGCAGCCAATGATGACCGGGGCACTCTTGCGGTTGTGCATGGCGCCACCGCGTGCGTGGTATTTGCCGATTGACGTGTTGCCAGCGAACAGGCAATTCATCAGCGTCGGAAAGCTCTCCAGGTTGGACATCCCGCCGCCGTCCGCATCGTGGGTACCGGAAACAGCATTGCCGAGGAACCGGCAATTGGCGAGCATGGGACTGGCGTATGTGTTGTCCATTCCGCCTGCGGTGCCGCCATAGGCTCGGTTGTTCATGAATGTGCAGCCAACGAACGTGGGGCTGCAATCGTAGTTCCCGACTGCACCTTTCCGGGAGGCGGTGTTCGCAACGAAGGTGCAATCAACCACCTCCGCATCACTCTCGTCGTTGACCAACGCCCCACCGTGACTCGCGTCGTTGTCAAAGAAACGACAGCCTGTGAACTTGGCGCGGCTGCTAGATTCGCTATACACCGCACCGCCCGAGCCGGCTTCATTGTCGCGAAACGCGCAATCCACGAAGGTTGGGGAGCTGGTCCAGTTCTTGACCGCACCGCCGCTTGACGCCACGTTCCCGACGAACAAGCAGCGGATCAGCGTCGGCGAGGAGCCGAAGTTGGACATGCCGCCGCCAGATCCGGCAGAGTTGAGGGTGAATACACAGTCTATCACCGTGGGACTGCCTTCGTGATTGTACATGCCGCCCCCGAGACTCGGATGGGTGGAGTAGGCATTCCCGCTGGTGATCGTGAAGCCATCGAGTACGGCGGAGCCATCCGTGCCGCTCCCGGTGACAACGTGCGCGGCGTTGTCCTCGCGAAAGACGAGCCGCTGATCCGGCGTGTCGTCCCCGTTCAGGTCGCCGTCGAGGATCGTCTCGTTTGCAGCAGGATCGCGCTGGTCGCGATTGTCCTCCGTCCCGGCGAAGCCCCCATAGACGGAAACGCCCTTGACCAACTGGAACGTGGCCGAGCGATCACCGCCGGGGCCCGCCGGTCTGTAGGTGCCCGCTGCGACCCAGATTTCGCCCACCTCGGCCCCCGGGCTGCCCGCATGCATGAGCGCCTCTCGAAGGTCGCGGTAGGCGTCGCTCCAGCTCGACCCATTGTTCGCGCCATCCGCAGATGCGTCGACAAACAGAATCGGCAGGGAGTCATTGTCGTCCTCGGTCGCGCCAAGCTCAGCCAGTGGAGTGTCCGACGTACTCAGTCGGATGACGCAAACCCCGTCAGCGGCATCCGCGTCCTCCGCAGCGGCGAGTGTCACCGGCTGTGGAGTTGCGAAATTGCCCGAATCGAAGGTCAGTATGCCGCCCGCCTGCACACCGATGTCAGGATCACCGGCCTCATGCGTGACCACGATGTCGACCGTTCCCAGCGGGTCATCAGCCAAGGCCACCGTGAAGCCAGCCGTCCCGCCCTCTGGAACCGTGACCGGTATCGCCCCGAACGCCAGTTTCTGGCGTGATCCCTCATAGGGACCCATATCCACGGTGCCGTGAACAACGCGTGCCGTTTCGTCCAAGTCATACGGAATCGCTTCGTCGGTATCGCCATCGCCATCGAGGTCGGCGTAATCGGGCGGCAGAGAGGAGTTGTCTCCAGCCGCGAGACACGGCGATCCGTCGGACAAGCGAAGATTATCGTCTACAGTCCCGGCGATGTCGTCGGGGCCATCTGCATCGACGAACAGAGGATCGTCGCCAATGTTACCTGTACCGCCGAGGAATCCGGTCCAACCCTGGATGGCGCTGTGGCTGACGTTGACGGAGGCATTCGAGATGCGGATCTGTGCCTCCTCGTCAGCCGCACCGGCGCTGGAGTTGTTCCACAGGATCGAGTTGGCCATCCTGAGCGTCGCCTGCAAACCAATACGGCCGCCGTAGAAGTCAATGCCTCCACCGCTGGTTTCGGCCGTGTTTGTAGCGAGTGTGCAGTTGATTAGCGTGGTATCGCCACTGGAACTGTAGACTGCTGCGCCCGCGTTCGCCGTGTTGGCGCTGAACAGGCAGTTCATGGCCGTCGACAGCCGGACGCTGCCAGTCGGAACGCTCAAGCCATTGTAGTCGTTCAAGGCGCCTCCGTTATCGTCTGCGTAGTTGGAATAGAAGCGGCACCCCGTGAAGTCCAACGGGCTCTGGTAGTTGTGAATCGCACCCCCGCTTGCCGCCGAGTTGCCAATGAAGACGCAGCGGGTCAGGGTCGACTGACTGTCGTGATAGCGTACTCCGCCGCCGGCTTGGCCGGTGGAGTTGCGCGCGAACGTGCAATCCACAAGGGTCGATTCGCTCTGCTCGTCATACATGCCGCCCCCGAAATCGCTGGCGGAGTTCTCGATGAAGTGGCAAGCCAGCAGTCTTGGGTTGCCGTACTCGTTGTAGATCCCGGCGCCGCGCTCTGCCGTATTGCCGACGAACGTGCAGTACTGAAGGTCCGGTTCGCCTCCGCCGATGCGCATTGCGCCTCCGTAACCTCGCGCGCTGTATCCAAAGGCCGCTTGGTTCTCGAAAAACACGCAGTGCAACAACGTCGGGTTCCCCCCCCAGGTGCTCAGGCCGGCAGCGTTGTCCTCCGCTCGATTGCCTCGGAATTCACAGTGGGTCAGGACCACGTCCGCATCTCGGGCGTACATCCCAGCGCCGTCATTCGCCAAATTCGCAATGAACTTGCACTCTGCGAGGCTTGGACTTCCCGCAACGACGAACATGCCGCTTCCCCGGTCTTGTTCGACGGAATCTTCGCCATTGGCGTTGCCCGCTGTGATGACAAACCCGTCGAGACCCGCGGTCGAATCGGTGTCACTGCCGGTCAGGACGTGGAAGCAGTTCTCTTCGTTCTGCTCGAATCCGGGGCGATCGTTGCCGGCGAGGTCGCCGGAGAGGACTGTTTCGTTGGAGTCGGGTTCGCGGGCTTCGAAGGTTCCGTCCCCGCCGCCAGGAGGAAAGCCGCCGTACACGGTCACGTTGTTCAGCAGTTGGAACGCGGCGTTGCGATCGCCCGAGCCGGGGAGGTGCTCGCCCCCGGGCGGGATGCGACCACCGTCCGGCATGTAAGTGCCGGCAGCAACCCAAATCGTCACGGGAACCGCGGAGGTGGCCGTCGCCTCCGCGTCAGCGAGCGCATCCTGCAAGTGGTTGTATGCCGTGGACCATGAGAGCCCGTTCCCGTCGGGGGGAGCGGCGCCGTCGACGAACCGGATTGGCTCGCAGGCATCGCCCATGCTGTTGCCATCAACGTCGGATTGGTCGGGGTTCGCGACGGTGGGGCAGTTGTCGGCATCATCAAGGATCCCGTCGTCATCGTCGTCGTCCTCACAACCATCCGGCACACCGTCGGCGTCGGCGTCGAGTACATCGTCGAAGCCGGGACAAGCGTCGCACCCGGCCGGCACGCAATCGCCGTCGGCATCCAGCGCATCGTCCGAGCCGGCGCAATAATCGCACGCGTCCCCCACGT
>CAYMME010000525.1:0-6026 GCA_964391465.1 uncultured Planctomycetales bacterium | reverse complement strand
CATAGTCCGCTACGGATGGCCGTGCGGAAACGACGCCGCCGGTGCTCGATGTGGTTTGGGCGGCTTCACATGACTGGGAGGAGAACCTTGAAGGCGAAAACGACTGCCCTCGGAATCGTGATTGCTTGTGTGGCTTCGATCCGGACGGCGGCACCGTCGCTCGGCGCGACCGGCCCGGTCCGGATCGGTTCGCGGCTGGAGCTCTTCGTCGACGATTTCCTGATCGACAAGATGGAAGGAGCCGAGCTTGCTCTCGGCAAGCCGACCCCACGGGAGGTGGCCGTCGTGCACGACAAGCCGTGGGAAGGAAACGTCTGCTGCTACCACACGGTGTTTCAGGACGGCGACCTGTATCGCATGTACTACCGCGGCGCTCACTACGACAACAAGGCCCGGAAATCCACGCACCGCGAGCTCGTCTGCTGTGCCGTGAGCAAGGACGGCATCCACTGGACCAAGCCCGAGTTCGGGATCGTCGAGTTCGACGGCTCGAAGAAGAACAACATCGTGTGGGACGGCATCGGCGGACACAACTTCGCGCCGTTCAAGGATCCGAATCCGAAGTGCAAGCCGGACGAGAAGTACAAGGCCATCGCCAGCGGCAAGGGCGGGCTCTACGCCTTCAAGTCGCCCGACGCCATCCACTGGTCGCTGATGAGCGAGAAGCCGGTGATTACCGAAGGGGCGTTCGATTCGCAGAACCTGGCGTTTTGGGATTCGACGCGCAATCGCTACGTGGATTTCCACCGTGGCTTCCGGGCGGGTCACCGTGACATCATGACCTGCCACTCGAAGGACTTCCTGACGTGGACCAAGCCGGTCTGGCTGGCGTATCCCGGATCGCCGCCCGAGCATCTCTACACCAACCAGATCAAGCCGTACTTCCGCGCCCCGCACATCTTCATGGGTTTCCCGAAGCGGTTCGTGCCCTCGCGCCAGCCGATGTCGCATCGGTATCCCGGCGTGTCGGACGGCGTATTCATGACCAGCCGTGACGGCCTCGAGTTCAAACGTTGGGGCGAGGCGTTCGTCCGGCCCGGCCCGCAGAAGGAGCGTTGGGTCAACCGCAACAACATGACCGCCTGGGGCATCCTGAAAACGAAGTCTGCGCATCCGGGGACGCCCGACGAGCTCTCGATCTACTCGACGGAGGGGTACTACCGTGGCGACAGTTGTCAGATCCGACGCTACACGATTCGTATCGACGGATTCGTTTCTGTGCGGGCGCCGCTGAGCGGGGGTACATTTACCACGAAGCCGCTCGTGTTCGACCCGCCCGCTCCGGACGCAGCCAAGAAGCCGAAGCGGCCGGGGCCCATCGCCGTTGATTCCGTCAAGCCGATGACCGGGAAACGGTCGCTCCGGTTCGACAAACCTGCATTCATCCCACTGCCCGGCACGAAGGACTTGGGCAAGCAGGCGACCTTTGCGGTGCAGGTACGCGGCGTGCCGGCCGGACATCGCCGGCTGTTCTCGGCGTACGACGGCGGGCCGAGCACCGGGAAGGAGTTCTACTTCGACATCGATTCCGACGGGAATCTGGGCGACTCGGGCATGGCCATTCGGTTCGCCTATGATGGAACGATGACACACGCGCTCGCCAAGGCAGTGGGGGACTGGAGTACGAAGACCGCTGCCGGCAAGGCCCACCACATCGCCGCCACGTGGGACGACGGGAAGGTGAAGCTCTACTTCGACGGCAAGGAGGTTGCGAGTGGCGGCGAGGCCGGTCTCGGCGCACTGGAGTTCCGGCTGGGCGACGTGCGTTTCGGTGAGGACTACCCGCCGACTTTGCTGACGAACGAGCCGTTCCTCGGAGGTGCCGACGACGTCCTCGTGCTTCGACGCGTGCTGACATCCGAGGAGATCAAGGCGGTGGCCGAGCGAGGCGCCGACGCGGCGCTCAAGTTGGCGCGGGAGAAGGGGATTCGCTACACGATGGAAACCGACGAGGTGACGCCGACGGCTCTCGGACCGGCGCAACTGGAGCTGATCATTAACTATGCAACTTCCGCGGCCGGCGGCATCCGGTGTGAGATCCTCGACCCGTCCGGCAAGCCGGTCCCCGGCTACGGGCTCGGCGATTGCGAAGATATCTACGGCGATGACATCGAGCGGCCGGTCTCCTGGGGCATGCGGACGGAAGTCAAGCAGTTCGCGGGCAAGCCCGTTCGCCTGCGCTTCCATTTGAAGGATGCGGATCTCTACTCGATACGGTTCCGCTGATCGCGAGCCCGTCGTCGCGGCGATGCTTGAGACATCAACGGGGCAGAGATAGGATCACGCGTGCCACGGCGTCGTGGCGACGGGTGTACGGACGGGCGACTGACGCGGATGGGGAGATGTCCGTCCCCCACCCTTCGCAAACAGCCGCGAAGGATGGGGCACCCAGTGCCATAACGGACGCACGCTCACGCGGACGGATCATATGGACAGGATACGCATCGGCATCGTCGGAGCCGGCTTCGCTGCTCGCTATCACGTGGAGTGCCTGCGCCGTGCGTACGGCGTGAGCGTCGAGCCGACGGGCATCACCTCACTGCGTGCCGAGAGCCGAGCGAAGTTCGGGGCCGAGCACGGCATCCCGGTCTACGATCGCGTTGAGGACATGCTTGACCACGTCGACGTGGTGGACGTGTGCTCGCCACCCTACGCACACGAGGCGGCGATCCTCGCCGCGGCGAAGGCCGGGAAGGGTGTGATCTGTGAGAAGCCGCTCACCGGCTGTTTCGGGCCGGAGGATGTCGGTGAGGAGTTCCGGGGCGACCGGGCTTCGAAGCGGGCGATGCTGGACGAAGTCATGGCGCGGCTTGGGCGGATTGCCGACGCGGCGCGCGCGAGCCGCATCCTCTTCGGTTATGCCGAGAACTTCGTCTACGCCCCGAGCGTTCAAAAAGAGCGTGAAATCATCGAGAAGTCCGGAGCCCAGGTCCTGCGGATGACCGGCGAAGAATCGCACAACGGGTCGGCGTCCGACACCTACGGCTTCTGGCGACTGGCCGGCGGAGGCTCGCTGATCGGCAAGGGCTGCCATCCGCTCACCGGCATGCTGTATCTCAAGCGCGTCGAGGGGCTCGCTCGCGACGGTCGGCCGATCCGACCCGCCCGCGTGGCCTCACGGACGCACCAGATCACGCGGCTGCCGGACTACCGCGATGCCGGCTACATTCGCACCGACTACCACGACATCGAGGACTACGGTTTCATGCACGTGGTCTTCGACGACGGAACCATCGCCGACGTGCTGACCAGCGAACTCGTTCTCGGCGGCATCTACGATTACATCGAGGTGTTCGCCAACAACCACCGCACGCGGTGTCGGATCAGCCCGACCGGCCTGGTGGATACGTACAACCCGGGCGGCGATCACTTCCGAGACGTCTATCTCGTCGAGAAGGCCAGCACCAAGCACGGCTGGGCCCCGGCCGCTCCCGACGAGAATCTCACCATGGGCTATCAGCCGGAACTACAGGACTTCGTCGCCTGCGCCGCTTCAGGCGACGAGCCGCAGTCCGGCCTCGAACTGGCCCTCGACACGACCGTGACCGTCTATGCGGCCTACGTCTCCGACGAGAACCGCGGGCAGGAGGTCGAGGTCCCACAATTGTGAGTGCATTGCCATGGCAGAGCGATTGAAAGTTGTTGTCACCGACCACATCGAAGACGACCTCGACTGGGAGGCCGAGGAACTGGCCAAGGCCGGCATCGACTTCGAGGCCCACCAACTCAAGTTCAAGTCCGAGTCGGAGGTCCTCGAGAAGATCCGCGACGCCGACATCGTCGTCGTCAACATGGTCAAGATGGACGAGTCCATCCTGTCCAAGCTCGAGAAGTGTCGGCTCCTCATGCGGCACGGGATCGGCTACGACAATGTCGACGCTACGGCGTGTACCAAGCTCGGCATTCAGTTCGCGTACCAGCCCGACTACTGCAAGGAAGATGTGGCCGAGCATGCGATTGCACTGATCTTCGCTTGCGCCCGCAAGGTCGTGCAGGGTCGCAAGACGCTCGATGAATCGAGCGCACGCGGTCAGTGGGACTTCTCCGACCTGTTCCCGATGTATCGGCTCGACGGGAAGACGCTCGGCATCCTCGGGGTGGGGAGAATCGGCAGTCGCGTCTACCGCAAGCTGCGCACGTTCGGCTTCCGGATTCTCGGCTGCGACCCGTACCTCAGCGAGAAACGCCGGGCCCAACTCGACATCGAGTTCGTCGACCTGGACACGCTCCTGGGCGAGTCTGACTTCGTCACCGTCCATACGCCGTTGACCGATGAGACGCGGCAGATCATCAACGCAGAGACACTCAGGCTGATGAAGCCGACGGCGTATCTGGTCAACACGTCGCGCGGGGCGATGGTCGACATCGACGCCCTGGCCGCGGCGCTCCAGGACAAGGCCATTGCCGGGGCGGCGATCGACGTGTACGAGCAAGAGCCGCCGCCGCCGTCGTATCCGCTGTTCGATCTGGAGAATGCGATTCTCGCGCCGCACCTCGGCTGGGCGTCGGTGGAGGCCGCGTGGGAGATTCGCAAGAGCATCGTCGACGACATCTTGGCTGCGGCCGACGGCAGACTCCCCAAGCACGTGGTCAACCCGGAGGTCCTCGAAGGCCGAGAACGCCAACCATGAGTATCGCGCACGTGAACGGGCCGCTGCCCGGCCCCAAGGGTAAGGTCCTCCTCGAACAATGGCACAAGTACGAGGCCGATGTCGTCGGCTTCCAAGCCCCCGTGGTGTGGGAGAGCGGGCGCGGCTGCGTCGTGACCGATGTCGACGGCAACACCTACATCGACTGGACGTCGGGCGTGCTCGTTACGAACGTCGGGCACTGCCATCCGCACCTCGTCGAGGTCACGCAGAAGGCCACCGCGGAGCTGCTGAACAACTACGAGTGTGCGAACGCGTATCGGATCGAGGCCGCCCGGCGCCTGGTCGAGGCGCTGCCGCCGCACCTGAACCAGTGCTTCTTCCTGAGCACGGGCAGCGAGTGCATCGAAGCGGCGGTCCGCATGATGAAGCGCAGGATGGGGAAGTTCGAGATCATCTCGTTCGAGGGCGGCTTCCACGGCCGCACCACGGCGGCGTTGTCCGTGGGCGGACTCCCCGGACCGAAGCGGCAGTACGGGCCGACGCTGCCTGGCGTCATTCGCGCACCGTTTCCGAATCCGTACCGCGACCCGTACGGCTGGTGCTCGGACGGACCGGAGTTTCGCCGCTACTTCGAGCACCTGGACTCGCTCGTAATGACCAATTCCACCGGTGACTTGGCCGGGGCGATCGTCGAGCCCTACCAGGGCGCGGCCGGGTTCGTCTTTCCGCCCGAGGGGTGGCTGGCGAAACTCGAAGAGTGGATCCGCCGCCGCGGCATTCTGCTCACGTTGGACGAAGTGCAGTCGTCGTACGGACGCACGGGCACGATGTGGGCGATGGAGCACGAGAACCTCGAGCCGGACATCGTGACCATCGGCAAGGGGATCGGCAGTGGGGTCGCCGTGTCGGCGGTTGCGGCGCGGTCCGAGGTCTTCGCGTCCCTGCAGAAGGGCGAGATGTCCAGCACGCTCGGCGGCAATCCGGTCGCCAGCGCCGCGGCCATCGCCGTGCTCGACATCATGAAGAAGGACCGGCTGGTCGAGAATGCCGCCGCGATGGGCCCGTACATGAAACAACGAATCGAGGCCGTCGCGGAAACGTGTCCTTACCTCGGCGATGTCCGCGGCATGGGCTTGGTCATGGGGCTCGAGTTCGTCAAGGACAAGCGAACTCGCGAGCCGGCCCCGGAGCTGATCCAGCCGCTCATCGAGGCGTGTGCCAACCACGGGTTGCTCATCGGCTCCGTCGGCATGTTCGGGAACGTCATCCGCGTGGCACCTCCGCTCGTGATCACCAGGGACGAGATCGACGAGAGCGTATCCATTCTCGGGACGGTGCTCGCGAACCTGAAGCTGTGAGGCGCGATGATGCCGTCCGACGCGCGAGTCCAAACACGATCGGGAGGCCGTTTCTGGGTGCCACGGGCGGCTTGCC
>CAYMME010000524.1:0-6029 GCA_964391465.1 uncultured Planctomycetales bacterium | reverse complement strand
CTGGCGAGACGAGGATGGTTCGCTTTCGGAGGAGTGGCGTTACGGCGAAAACGACGTCCTCGTGCGGTGGTGGAACCCGGACAACAAGACGATCTATCAGGAGTGGCGCACGCACGGTGGTGACTACCATGGAATCTGGCGCGAATGGAATGACAAGGGCAACTTCTGCCGCGGCTACCCGCAGTACTACGTTCGCGGGAAGAAGGTCACGAAGCGGCAGTATCTCGCGCAATGCAAGACCGACGCGTCCCTGCCCGAGTACCGAAAGGAAGACGATGACCCGCACAGGAATCTTCCTCCGGAGTACATGCGGTTCCCGGTTCCGATCCCGCAATGCCGGGAGTGCGGTGAAGATCTTCTCTACAGCAGCGGATTGGAGTGCCCGCACTGCGGCGCGCCGATTCAACTGGAATGACATCTGGCGCAATGGTCTGCGGTGGACCAGCCCGCGCGCCATCGTCGTCGTGTGTTTGTGCATGCTGGTGCCGGCTGCGACGGCGCGCGGGAAGGAACCGACCGATGCGTCGTTGTGGTACACGCGCGAGCCCATTCGTGCGGGGTACCAGAACTGGGGGGCCGGTGAGGAAATCGCCGCCCGGATGGTCCGGGCCGGACTCAATACGCTCGTTTACGCGTGGAACGACTGGCGCGACCCGGCCGACCCGGATGCGGGCGACTATTCCATTCGCGTCATGGGCGACCCGATGGCGAAGTTCCTCGCCTGGCCGGCTCTGGCCAGGAAACACGGGCTGCATATCCTGGCCGAGATCGACAACTGGGCCGGCGACGAGAGTAAGTTCTTCGACAAGCGGCGGGCGGTTCGCCGCGTCGTCTGTTCCGAGGGGGCGCCGGGCGTGGCCGCGTGCCCGCGCGAGCCCGCGTACTGGGACTACATCGGCCGGTCCGTCGAGCTGATGGCCGAGGTGACGCCGCCCATCGACGGTGCGGTCATCGACACCGAGACCTACAACGCGGGCACCATCTACCCCGGCTACGGTGCCCTCGAGTACCGCTGCTGCTACTGCGACGCATGCTTCGCCGACTTCGCCCGCGGTACGAAATGGGATGTCGACGCGAGCACCGTCGCCCCGGCCGCGCGCTACGGGCAGTTGCTCTCGACCGGGAGGCTGTCGGCCTACTTCGCATGGCAGGAAGACGAGATGGCCGGCATCGCCGCGCAACTGGCCAAGCGCATCCGCGCGAAGCGCCCCGACTTCGCCCTCGGCGTGCTGAACCTGTTCGGGGCAAGCGACTGGTTCGGCATCGGACTGGCCCGAGGCCTCGCCCGCCCGGACATGCCCGTGCTCGTGTTCTCCGAGACCGAGTACCACGCCGGCTACGTCGAGCGATCCGCGCAGCAACTCGCCGCGCTGCGCAACCGCGGCATTCGCTTCCGGTACGTCGGCGGCCTGATGCTTAGCGTGCTGGAAGCCGAGGAGCTGGCCGTTCACGCCCTCGACCTGTGCAACCGTACGGACGGGTACTGGCTGTTCTGCTCGAACACGCTCTTCAACACCGAGCAGCAGCTCGCCAAGGCCAAGCCGCCGTGGGACCTCAAGGCCGGCAGCATTCCGGACTACGTCAATGCGCTGGGAGCCGCGGCCCGGGCCGTGGCCGAGGAGCGCCGAGTCGACCCGGTCCCGCGAAGCCTCGTCGACCGGTTCCCGCCCGATCCGGCCTGTGGCCTGATCCGAACCGAGCACGGTCTCATCATCCAAGGGGCGTCGGAAGAGCCCGCTGCGGTCGAGGCCTGCGACGCCGCGCAAACGGTTACCGACTGGAAGGGCTACTACGCCGCGCCGGTCTGGGATCGCGCCATCGGGCATGCGAGCCCGGGGAGTCTGCGATTGGAGAACCGTGCGGACGGCGCCCTGTCACGCCCCGCTCATGTCTCGAAGGTCTTCGCCGTCGACGCGGGCCGGACGTACCACGTGTCTGCGTGGCTGCGAGCCGAAAGCGTTCGCGGTCGCGAGGGCGTCGGCCTGTGGGCCCAGGAGCGTCGCCTCGGTGGGCGCACGTTCAACACGCACGACTGGCAGCAGTTGGCCGGCGACGTGACCGCCGACGAGAAGGGCCAGATCCGCCTGACGTTCCGCATGCACTACACCCAGGGCCGCGCGTGGCTGGATGGTCTCGCCATCCGCCCCGTGCGGAATCGCACGTGGTCAAGTGAGCCCTGGAAGTTAGGTCAGGGATGTGGCCGATTTGTCAGCGAAGCGCACGTCCCGAACACCATGTCTCTAACCGTGCAACTCGTCCGCTCGGCCGATGACCGCGTTCTGATTCGTGATCTTCACAACGGTCGGGACATTGGGGCACTCAGTGCGCTGCACGGCGACATCGCCGTGCGAATGAAGCTTCTGATCCGTCAGTGGGGCAAGGGCGACGCGTGGATCCGGAAGCTTGCCGTCGAGTAGCGCACTCCCATGTGACTTGCCCGACCGCATGTGCATCGCCACACGGGGGCCAGGTTGCTCCATGTCAAGAAGTGGCTTTACTATGGTCTTTCTCGGTCGGGCAATTGCGCGGGGAGCCATCAGTAGTCAATGTGCCAGTCGGACGACGTGTCCTCCTCTTGCGGTCCGTGGATCGTGATCCGCGGCAACGCACTGCGAAGGCTATCGGCCCCGGCCAGCGTGACGTGCGTGTTCCCGACCGACAGGATTTCCAGTCTTCTCAGTTTCCGCAGGTGCCTGAGGCCCGCGTCCGACACTCGCGTACGCTCAAGACTCAGCCATTCGAGGTTCCACAGGTTGCCCAGGTGCACAAGACCGGCATCCGTTATCGCCGTGCCATCCAATCGGAGACTGAAGAGCTTGGCACAGGCGCTCAAGTGTGCGAGGCCCTTGTCTCCCACCCGCGTGTTGTCGAGTAGAAGCTCGTGCAGGTTGGCAAGGGCCGTCAAGTGCGCCAGTCCTTCATCCGCGACTGAGGTATCGCTGAGGTATAGATGCCTGAGCGACGTCAGCCCGCTGACGTGCGCCAAGCCTGCGTCGGTTACCTCCGTCTTCTCAAGGAGGAGCCACTCGAGGTTGCGCAGGCTGGCGAGGTGGACAAGCCCCGGGTCCCGGACCGCATTCCCTTCAAGCAAGAGCTTCTCCAAGTTTCGGAAGCCACTCAGATGTGCCAGCCCGGCGTCTGTTACCCGCGTGTGCTCCAGGCTCAGTTTTTCGAGGTCTGCCAGTCCCTTCAGGTGGGCCAAGCCTTCGTCTGTCACACGCGTCCGCTCCAGATAGAGCGACTTCAGGCTGCGTAGCTTCGCGAGAGATCTGAGACCTTCATCGGTGACCTGCGTGCCGTCCAGGTACAGCTCTTCAAGGCGCGTCAGTACCTCGAGATGCAACAGGCCCACGTCCGTTATCGGCGCGTCCATGAGGTGGAGCCCCTGCAGGTTCTTCAGCCCCGTTAGGTGACTCAGTCCTCGGTCCGTCACCATGTGCCGCGGGCGGGAAGTGAAGTGCGGAAGCCAGAGCCCCTGAAGGTTGTCTGCCCCTGCCAGCACCGCAATGTCCGCGTCGTGCACGGGGTCGCCGTAGATGAAGTTGACCCAGACAAGGGTATTCAGGACAGGCAGGTCATGCTCCTCAAGCCAGTCGGTCAGCCAGGCCGGGCCGAATGGCTCGATGTCACAGCGCCCTCCGAGCGATTCGGCTCTGGCTATCGCTGCGCTCTCCCGTAGATATCGCGGTCCAAGCCAGCCGGTGAGGACTACGAGCAACAGGAGCGTTGCGCCCGTCGCGCGAAGGACGGTGGTTATCCACCACTGGCCGCGTGGTTTCCTCCGGTAGGTCCGCCGCTTCGTCGGATCGAACACGCACCCGCATTCAGGGCAGCGGGGCTCGGCCAGTCCGTCGAGCACGTACCAGCATTTGCGGCAGTACATGGTGGGTCCGCCGCCCGCGCCTGGGCGCGTCTCGCCGGTCGCGCGTTCGATTCTGTTGTCCTTGCAGGTCTCGGAGGGCAACGTTGCACACGGTTCCAGGGACGTACGCTCCCGCTCGTTCATTGTCCGCCCCCGCCGGGTTGAGGTGGGCGGTGATCCTCACGGCCCCCGGGGCCTCCTTGCGGGCTATGCGGCTCATGCATCTGGATTGCGTCGAGGAAGCGTTGACCGAACTTCTCTTGCTTGGCCGGGCCTACGCCTTTGACCGCGAGCAGTTCATGCTTGGTGCTTGGTCGGGTGCGGGCGATCTCGCGCAGCGTCTTGTCGCTGAAGACGATGAAGGCCGGCGCGTTCAGCTCGTCGGCGATCTCGCGGCGCAGTGTGCGCAGCGTTTCGAACAGGGCCCGGGCGTCGGTGTCGAGGTAACCGTCGTTCGGCGTCGTCTCTGTGGGCAGGGCGTCGGCAGTTGACGGCGTCACCGGCGTCTGAGCTTTCTTGCGGCTACGGCGGCGTGTCTTCTTCTTGACTGCTCCGCCGGCGACTTCGTGCAGCTTCGCTTCGGCCTCTGATCGCAGCACGCGCCAACCTTTGGGCGTGACGTGCAGCACGCGATACTCACCCTCCCGGCAGAGCAGGTCCTGGTCGATCAACTGATCGATCCAGCCCATGAGCGCCGGCTTCGGCTCGTCGGGGATCAGGTTGAACGTGCTCAGCTCGTGGTGGCGGCGTTGCACGACCTTCTCGGTCTCGGTGCCACGGAGGACGTCGACGACATGGGCGGCTCCGAACCGCTCGCCGGTGCGCACGACGCACGACAGAATCTTCTGGGCCGTCACCGTCGAGTCGGGCAACACGTCCACGTGCCCGAGGCAGATGTCGCACGCGTCGCAGGAGGCGCGATCCCAGTCCTGGCCGAAGTAGGTCACGAGTCGCCGGTGCCGGCAGCTCGCCCCGGTGCACAGGCGGTACATGGCCGAGAGCATGCCCATCTGGTTCTCGAGGTCCGTCGCCTCGTTGTTCCGGACGATGCTCTCCCACAACCGGAAGTCGGCTCCGGAATAGAACAGGATGCATTCGGCCGGCTCGCCGTCGCGCCCGGCCCGCCCGGTCTCCTGCTGATAGTGCTCGACCGACTTGGGCATCGCGGCGTGCATGACGTAGCGGATGTCGGCCCGGTCGATGCCCATGCCGAAGGCGACGGTAGCGACGACCACATCGGTCCGGCCGGAGGCGAAGGCGTCCTGGGCCCGTGTGCGTTGGTCGTCGCTCATGCCCGCGTGGTAACCGACCGCCTTGACGCCCAGGCCCTCGAGTTCGGCGGCTACATTATCCACATCGACGCGGCGAATGCAGTACACGATCCCGCACTGGCCGGGCCGAGCGCGGACGCCATCGATGACGTCGTTGAAGCCGTACCCGCGGCGCACGATTCGGTACGTGAGATTCGGGCGGAAGAAGTCACCCACGAGCACGGCGGGGTCGCTCAGCCCGAGCTGGGCGATGATGTCCTCGCGCACGCGGGGCGTGGCCGTGGCGGTGAAGGCGTGGACCGACGCTTGCGGGAAGCGTTGCTTGAGCTGACCGAGCCGGCGGTAGTCGCCGCGGAAGTCGTGGCCCCAGTGGCTGATGCAGTGGGCCTCGTCGATGGCGAACGTGCCCACGCCGGCCTCGTCGAGCAGGTCGAAAAACGTGTTGCCGGCGAACCGCTCGGGAGCAACGAACACGAGACGGTACCCGCCCTCGAGGATGCCCGAGCTGACGAGCCGGCGGTCGGCCGTGTCGAGGCTGCTGTTGAAGAACGCGGTGGGGATCCCGCGCTCGAGGAGCCCGTCGACTTGGTCCTTCATCAGCGCGATCAGCGGCGAGACGACGACCGTCGGCTTCTCGGTCAGCAGCGCGGGCACCTGGTAGCACAGCGACTTGCCGCCGCCGGTCGGCATCACCACGAGCGAATCACGCCCGTCGACGGCCGCGGCCATCGCCTCTTCCTGGAGCGGCCGGAAGGACCTGTAGCCCCAGTGTTTCTCGATGACCGGAAGCAGCCGATCCATGGTTCACCCGCGTGACGAAACAAACATTCCGGACCCGCAGCTTAGTACTACAACGCTAAGAACGCTCAAGAAACTCAGGCCGCCAGCCGATGGGA
>CAYMME010000523.1:0-6034 GCA_964391465.1 uncultured Planctomycetales bacterium | reverse complement strand
CAGGAGGCCGCGCTATGCGCAAGCTTCATAAGTTGTTGCAGTAAAAAGACTTACGATCACCCCCGCTTGGCTTAATGGCATTCGAGTGAGGTAGGATTTACCGCACTCGCCGCATCTCAATTCGGTCGTTGTCCGGTCGGCGCGCTCAGAAAGCACCGACCGCACGTCCGGTCTACCTACGAACCCACCGCTCGCGCGGGCGGTGGGGTGGTAGTCTGCCGAATCGGCCGCATGCCCAGGCCATTCACACTCTGAACTGCCCGACCAACGACTGGAGCTGCTCGCCCAACTTGGACAGCCCTCCGCTGGCCGTCTGGGTCTGGGCTGCGCCCTGGGCTGCCTGCTGGGCGGCCTGATCCACGCCGGCGATGTTCCGGGTAATCTCCTGGGTCGCCGAGGCCGACTGATTGACCCCGGTCGCCACGGTCTCCGCGGCGGTGGCCGTCTGGGTCACGCTCTGCGAGATCTCCTTCGTGGAGATGCTCTGCTCTTCGACCGCTGAGGCGATCGTCCGCGAGACCTCATTCACCTTCTGGATTACCTCGCTGATCTCACCGATTGATTTCACCGTTTCGCCCGTCGAGCCCTGGATCCCCTCGATGCGCTGACGGATGTCCTCCGTGGCTTCGGCCGTCTGCTTGGCCAATTCCTTGACCTCGGTCGCGACCACGGCAAAGCCCTTGCCGGCATCGCCGGCCCGAGCCGCTTCGATGGTCGCATTGAGGGCCAGGAGGTTGGTCTGCTCGGCGATGTCCTGGATGGTCTCGATGACCTTGCCGATCTCGTCGGCGGCAGTGCCGAGCGTCCCGATGTTCTCGTTGCTGCTCTCGGCGAGTCGGGCGGCGGTGTCGGCCACGGTCGCGGCCTGCTCGGCGTTCTCGGCCACCTCGCCGATGCTCGCCGTCATCTCCTCCACTGCGGTAGCGACGGTCTTGACGTTCGACGACATCTGCTCGCTGGACGCGGCCATTTCCTTCATGTTGGTAGACATCTCCTCGGCCGCGGATGCGACCGTCGCCGACCGGTTCGTGGTCTCCTCAGCGCCACCGGTCAGTTGTGTCGCCGTCGCAGACAGTTCCGTCGACGAACCCGCCAGCGCCTCCGCGTTGGTGGTGAGATCTCGCATGATCCTCTGAAGCTTGTCGACGAACTGGTTGAAGTGCCGCGCGAGACGGCCGATCTCGTCGTCGCCGCTCGCCTCCAGCCGTTGGGTCAGGTCACCGTCAGTGATGTCCTCGAGCATGTCGGTCGCCTGGACAATCGGTCGCGCAATGCGCTTGGCAATCAGACCGGCGACGAAGATGCCGCCGACGACCAGGAACACGACCATCCCCAGGGTCACGCCGATCATCCGGGTGAACGTGTTGATAATCGCGCCGAAACTCGCCGCCATTGCCTTCTGCGTTTCCGCGAAGTCGTCCTCGTAGCATCCCGCACCAATCACCCAGTCCCACGGCTCGAAGTAGGTGATCGCGGCAATCTTCATTCGGGCCGTTTCGTCTCCTGCATTCTTCCAGGGGTACTGCTGGAAATCGACGGGGATGCCTTCCTCCCTCGCGGAATCCATGGCTGTTGCCTTGCGCACCATCTCCTGGATGAACGGTACGCCGGCGGAATCTTTCGCTTCCCAGATATCCTCGCCGTCGCGGGTGCCGTCCTTGGAAACGATGTAGTGGCCGCGCTGATCGCCCGAGCCGCCCAGGACAAACACGTAGCCCGTCTTGCCCACGGTAACGTCCATGATTCCGGCGCGCAGACTCGCGACGTTCTCCTGTCTCACGCCGACGTAGAGCACACCGACGACATCCCCCGAGGCGTCCAGGATGGGCTCATACGCCGTGGTATACCACCCGTTCACGACGAACGCGCGGCCGCGGTACGTTTCGCTCTTCAACACGGCCGAGACGACGGGATTGGACGTGCCATCGGTATTGGCTGCCGGGATGAACGTGCCGATGGCGCGGGTATGATCGAGAGTCTCGACATTCGTGCACACGCGCAACATGTCACCGGCCTGGTTCACGCGCTGGAAGATCGTACAGGTGCCGCCGACGAGGTCGCGCGTGGCGTCCACCACTGGAGAGGAAATCGACAGGTCGGCATTCTGCCCCAGCCAGGTGTCACCCACCATCATCCTGGGAAGGGTGACGGCGGTCTTGACCTTGGTATTCTGGTTGACGGCCTGCCATGTGACGGTCTCCTCCGCAAACGACACCGCGCCCGCGCGACCGAGCATGTCACGCGCCACGTTCAGGTCGTAGTCGACCTTCTGTTGCACCGCCTCCTGCTGTGCGCGGCACATCCGCAGGACGTCTCGCGCGATGACGGCGGTAGCACCCTTGGCGGACTCGAGCACTTTCTCTCGGGCGTTCTCTGAGCCATCGGCGATTTCCGCCTCGACGGCCCGCCTCTGTACGAGCAGAGCGGCCACAACACAGATGCCCAACACAAGCGCGAAGCACGCGCCGAAAGTCTGAATCGCCCTTCGAATTGTCATTTTCGCACCTCCGTCACCTTGCGTATGGATGTCCGTGTACTACTGTCGCAGACGGTCGCAGAATCATGGACTCGCAGCTTGCGCCCTTGAAGGCGCCGTTGGCCGCGCGCGCAATGACCCCGGCAAACCGGTCGATCGGCATGCGTGCCTTCCCCTTGTGATGCGGGTAGGTGCAACGTCCGTCGGTAGAGTTTCAGCGGTTATCGAATGCGCCCCAATCGGGATGCGCCCCCAAACGCCGACTCGCACGATTCATCGGCAGCGCGCACGGGCGGCATGAGCGCCCATGCCGATTCCTAATTCTAGGTAGTCGTGGGCAATGGCTGAGCGCGCGACCAAGTGCCCGTTCTGACTGCTCTCCGGACTCTGGAGTAGGGTGATCACCCGCGCTTTCGCGGACGGCGTTGGGTGATCCCGCTCCAGCCGGCAGGCCGGCGCTCCGGCCTCCGTTCGCAAGTAGTGGCTTGCGAGCGTGGGTGCAGACCTATCCGTCGAGCACCACGATCGCCGCGCGGTCGCCCTCGTCGCGGACACGCGGTTCAGTAACGGTGTTGCGCGCTCCGGGTGGATCGCGAACGTCTTCCCGAGCTTGCTGGGACCTAGATTTCGAACTGCCCGCCCCACTCGGACATGCGATTGGCGACCGTCTGCGTCAGGATGCGACGCGGGCAGCCTTATCCGAGGTCTCGCTGTCCTGAGCCCCAAGCCTGTGCTCGGGCATTGCCGATTCGGGCGCACGTTGCGAGAATGACGCGCCATGACGCGAACCAAGATCGTCGCTACCGTCGGGCCGGCCTGTGGAGATCCGACCACTCTCGGTGCAATCATCGAGGCCGGAGTGGATGTGCTCCGCATCAACTTCTCGCACGGCACGTTCGACGACCACGGCGAGGCTCTACAGCGGATCCGCGACCACTGCGATCGGACGGGGGCAATCGTGGCCGTGCTCGGAGACCTGTGTGGGCCGAAGATCCGCGTGGGGGCACTGGACGGAGGTACGGCCGTCGTCGAGGCCGGGAAGCCAGTTGTCATCCAGCGCCAGTCATGTCTGGGGAATGCCGAGCGGTTCTCCGTCAACTACGACCGTCTCGTCGACGAGGTGGAGGTCGGGGCACGCGTGCTTCTCGACGATGGGAAGATCGCACTTCGGGTGACAGAGAAGCATTCCGATGAGCTGGTGTGCACGTGTGCGGTCGGCGGCGCGTTGCGCGATCATGTCGGCGTGAACCTTCCGGACAGCGAGCTGTCGGTGCCTGCGCTCACGGAGAACGATCACACCAGCCTTGCATGGGCCATCGAGTCGGAACTCGACTACGTCGCGCTGTCGTTCGTGCGCCGACCCGAAGACATCCACGAGCTGCGGCAGGCGCTGGCCGAGCGCGGCAGCCACATGCGCATCGTGGCCAAGATCGAGAAGCCGGAGGCGGTCCTGCACCTCGACGAGATCATCGAGGCTACCGACGCCCTGCTCGTCGCTCGGGGTGACCTCGGAGTCGAGATGGACGTCGCTCGCGTGCCGCTGCTGCAGAAGGACATGACCATGCGATGCCGCCGAGCGGGCAAGCCGGTCATCATTGCCACGCAAATGCTCCAGTCGATGACGGACTCGGCGACGCCGACACGGGCGGAGGTGTCGGACGTGGCCAACGCGATCCTCGACTCGACCGATGCGGTCATGCTCTCGGCCGAGACTGCCATCGGCAAGTATCCGGTCGAGGCCGTCCGCGTCATGACCCGCATCGCCGACGAAACCGAAGCCTTCGCGACGCGCACGGAAGGCCCGCTTCAGGATGTGGCCGCCGCATCGGCGCGGGTGGCGTCGGCCGTCGCCGAAGGCGCCGCCTTGCTGGCCACCAAGCTGGCGGCCAAGCTGGTCGTCGTGTGGACGCAAGGCGGTGAACTTCCGCGGCTGCTCTCCAAGCATCGATTCGGTCCGCCGATCATCGGCCTGACCCCCGACCCACACGTCTGCCGCCGAATGGCTCTTCACTACGGTGTGTTCCCGGTCCGCATGGACCATCCGGGTGGAGAATTCGAGATGCTGCAACAGCTCGACGGCTACCTACTCGGCGCCGGCCTGGCCGCACCGGGCGACCTCACCGTCGTGGTTGCCGGCGCCAACTACCGGGGCGCCGGCGCCGCCAACGCCCTGCTCATCCATTTCGTGGCCGATTCGAATGCGCTTCCCAATGGGTAGAGGCCCAGATGGGCTGTCACCTCACGCGCCCGTCCGTCGCCGCAGGCGTCACGCTGGCCGTACGCTTCGATTTGCGCGCACCGATCGCGAACAGGTGCTTGCTGCCGCGGATGAAGATCTGTCCGTCGACAATGGCAGCCGAGGCGAGGACGTCCTCGTCAAGGGGGTTGCGGCTCAGCAGTTCGTATTCCCGTCCGTTCCGGATCACGAACGTGTCGCCGGTTTCGTTGGTGGCGTAGATCTTCCCGTCGGCGGCGACGAGGGAGGCCGTGAAGCGACCCTTGAGTCGTTTCTGGTAGACGGTCTTTCCGGTCAGGGCGTCCAGACAGGTGAGGATCCCCGTGTCGTTGACGAGGTAGAGCAGGTCTTCCCATAGCACGGGTGACGGCACGTGCGGTCCGCCTCGCGTGGATCGCCAGACGGTGTTTGTCTTCGTGATGTCGCCCGTGCCGACGGGCCGGACGGCCACCGTCGGGCCGCTTCGCCCGCTCGTGGAGTAGATCATCCCGTGGCCGTAGACGAACGTGGGGACGACCTCCTTCGACGGTCCGGAGCAGCGCCAGACCTCGCTGCCGGTAGCCGGATCGTACGCGAGGATCGTGTGTTTCGTGCCGTAGAGGAGCCGGTCGACGCCGGCAATGCGAACGGCGATGGGCGAGCACCATCCCAGCGTCGCGGGGAACTCGAAGCCCCAACGCCGCTCGCCGGTGCGTTTGTCGACGGCGATGGCGATCGAAGCGTCGCCGTTGTGCTCCTGCATGAGGATGGCCAAGTCACCCCAAAGCAGTGGCGAAGCAGCGAGACCATGTGTTCCCTTGAACGGCGGCACCGGGTGATGCCACAACCGCTTGCCGTCGACATCGAAGCACACGAGCCCCATGTTTCCGAGGAAGACGACGACGCGCTCGCCGTCGGTGGCGGGCGTGGCCGCGGCGTAGCCGGCCTTCTTCTTGATCCGCGTCTCCGGCGGCGCCTCCGGAGCATCGGTAACGAAGAGGAGCTTTCCGTCCGACCGGCGGATGCCCACCAGCGATCGCCGCTCGCCCTCGTCGAACGCGGTCGTGAGGAAGATGCGGTCGTCCCAGACCACCGGAGACGAGTTGCCCGAGCCCGGGATCTCCGTCTTCCAGGCGATGTTGCGCTGGGCATCCCACTCGGTGGGTAGATCAGTTTCGCAGGATACGCCCTGGCCCGTCGGCCCGCGCCATCTGGGCCACTGCCGCTCCGCCCCGGGAGCGCAGAGCACGGGACGGATGTCGAGTTCCGCCTCCTTCTTGGCGTCGGCGACGCTGCCCGGCGCGGCGGTCGGCTCCGCCTCGTCCGATGGCTTGGGATCACCC
>CAYMME010000522.1:0-6041 GCA_964391465.1 uncultured Planctomycetales bacterium | reverse complement strand
TGCGGATTGCGAAAACCAAGGGTACGAAGTAGGCTGGAACCCGGTACTCTCAAGATGCCTACACCCGGGCCTTATTTCAACACCGGCCCTCGTACACTACGTCACGATCATTGCTTGGGCAACCGATTATGTGCCTATATGCGGTGTCGAATTGGAGACAGCCGGCAGACGAGGCCGGCACAACCTCAGCTAGTTTCACCCGCTACGATTCTCGGACCATGATTCAAGCCACACCTACCACAGACAGTGGGCCTTCACCAGCCGAACGCGCGCGCGCCGGCGAAATCGTCGGTGTCGAACTGGCCGACGCGCTCGCCGCCGAATCGGACCTCACGGGCATCGACTTGACCGGGGCCAATCTAAACGATGCCGACCTCTCGGGCCTGAAGATGTTCAAGGCCAAGCTTCGGGGAGCGTCCCTGCGGAACGCGAACCTCAGCGGGGCCGAACTTTCCGGCGCCGACCTGGAAGGAGCCGATCTGGAGCACGTTCAGATGGTCGGCACCGGCCTCGGCATGGCGAATCTCAAGAAGACCAAGGCCTTCAACGCTGATTTCACCGATGCCACATTGACAGGTGCTGATCTAAGCGGCGCAGATTTCGGCTGTGCCAAACTGATCGGAACTCGCCTTCGAGAAGCGAGCCTTGCGTCGACCGATTTCAGATCGGCCGATCTTCGGCGCGCCGAATTGAGCCTGTGCCGCGCTACCAATGCCTGCTTCGACGACGCCGACCTGCGCGGCGCTCGTCTGCGCGCCGTGAGCGATTTCCGGTCGGCCCAGTGGTATGGCGCTGACATTCGTGACATCAACTTCGCCGGCGCGTATCAGTTGCGGCGACACGTCATCGATGAGAACTACCTTCGCGAGTTTCGCGAATCGGGCCGACTCCAGCGCGGCCTCTATCGCCTCTGGTGGCTGAGCAGCGACTGCGGCAGAAGCCTGGGACGGTGGACGCTGGTCATCTTGGCCGTCGCCGCCGTCTTCACGGGGCTGTTCGCTACGGTCGGCGTGCGGATCAGCAACCACGACCCGGGAATCGTCACCTACTTCTACTACAGCGTTGTGACGCTGACCACGCTCGGTTACGGCGACATCGTCCCGAACTCGACCCTCGGACAGATCGTTGTGATTATCGAGGTGTGCATCGGCTACATGATGCTCGGCGGGCTGATTTCAATCTTCGCCAACAAGCTGGCTCGACGCGGAGAATGACGTGTTCTTCTGGAAGAGAAGCCCCGACCCCCGGGCCGAGCTCCGGCGCCTGATCGGAGATTACCAGCTGCCGAGTTTCTCGGCGGCGGCGGTCTCCACACTGAGCCTCCTGCGCAGTGATGCCGACATGTCGCAGATCGTCGAGCGTCTCATGGCGGATCCGGGTCTCAACGTACGCATCTTGCGCACGGTCAACTCTTCCGCGTTCGGTCTACGGCACGAAGTGAGCAATCTCGAACACGCGGCCAACCTGCTCGGTCGATCGCGCATCGAACCACTGGTCTTGGCGGCCGCCGTCGGCGACAGCCTCCCGTCCCCCAGCAGCATCGATACCGCCGGCTTCTGGCAGACTTCGGCGTGCCGCGCGTGCCTGGCCAGACACTTGGCAAGGTCATTGGATCCGTCTCAAGAGACCGAAGTCTTCACCGCCGCGCTCCTACAGGACATGGCGGTGCCGGTCCTCGCTGAGTCATTTCCGGATCGATACGCAGCCCTTTACGAACGATCGATCATCGACGATTCCTTCACCTTGCAGGAGATGGAACAGGAGGCGTTTGGCTACGACCACGCGCAAGTCGGCGCCATGATGGCCGAAACGTGGGATCTGCCGGAACCGTTGATCAGCGCGGTCGCCGATCACCATCTGCCCGGACAGCGTGCTCCGTTTGCGGTCGAGGCCGTCTCGCGAATCCGCCACAGCAACCCGGTTGATTCTCTGGAGGCGGTCCGAACCCACTGCATCGGGCAACTGCAGGTGGGACCAGACACACTGGAGCAGATAATCGAAACGGCCGAGTCTGAGTCAGCGTCGCTGGCCCAGTCCATGGTGTCGCCCGCAACTCGCCATACCAGACAGTAGTTGTTCGAGCGGTAATCAGCCGAGTGATCCGCCACTGGCCTGCCCGCCCGGGCCCATGACAAGGTCCTGCGCGTCGCCCGCACCATCGCCGACCTCGCCGGCGAAGAGAACCTCCAGCCCGAGCACGTCTCCGAAGCCATCAGCTACCGCCGCCTCGACCGGCAGTTGTGATGCGACAGAGACGCAGACGTCCATAATGACGCGGGGAAGCAGGAAGAGACCCGTCAACGCCCCCACGAGCGTGTGCGCATCGCCGCCGGACCTGAAGGGATGGACTCGGTGCGTTCCGGTCGCCATCATGGTGATGGTGCTGCTTCCGGCGTCTGCGCGGTCATGTCGGATTGAAAGACTATGCGAATCCGAACATACGGAGCCTCGGGGCCCCCGGTTGTCGTTCTGCACGGCGGTCCGGGTGCCCCCGGGCACATGGCGCCCGTGGCCCGCGGACTCGAAGACTCGTTTCGGGTCCTCGAGCCCTGGCAGCGCGGCAGCGGCGGCGAGCCGCTCACCGTCACCCGCCACGTCGCGGACCTTCACGAGCTGGTCGAGTCACACTGCCCTGCCGCGCAGCCGGCTCTCGTCGGCTCGTCGTGGGGCGCGATGCTCGCGCTCGCCTATGCCGCGGTGCATCCTGACCATGCGGGCCCGCTCGTCCTCATCGGTTGCGGTACGTTCGATCCCATGGCACGCGATCGGATGCGGGCGATTCTCGACGAGCGCATGGACGACGAGCTGCGGCGTCGCCTGGAGCGTCTGCCGGAGGAGTTCCCGGATCCCGACGAGCGGCTCAGGGCGATGGGCAACCTGATCCTTCCCCTGTATTCGTGCGAGCTCGTCACCACCGACCTGGAGATCGAGGCGTGTGACGCCCGCGCGCACGAAGAGACATGGGCGGACATGATGCGGCTGCAAGAGGAAGGCGTGTACCCCGCGGCCTTCGCGGCGATCGAGGTGCCGGTCCTTATGCTGCACGGCGCCGTCGACCCCCATCCGGGCAAGATGATCCGGGCAAGCCTGGCGCCGTACCTCCCGCGGTTGGAATACCGCGAGTGGGAGCGGTGCGGACACTACCCATGGATCGAGAGAGCCGCTCGTGACGAGTTCTTCGCCATCCTGCGCGGGTGGCTCACCGAGCAGCTCGCGTAGAGACCACTCCTGGGGCCACGGTGGAGGGCAAGAACAGGATCGGTAGCCTGGCGTGCCGACACCCGATCGTCACAGGCTCCAGCCTTCGCGGTACTTCTTGCGGACGTATCGTTTCGCACGGGGCAGGTTGGCGACCTTGAAGTTCTTGGCGTCCCACAGGATTCGGGCGTCCATGAGTTTGGCAACGTTGCCCAAGTTGCAGACTTCGGCCAAGGGACCGGAGTAGTCGAAATTGGCACCGGCCGGTGGACCGCCCTTGCACGCGCGGACCCAATCCTGTTCGTGGGAGTCGGGTACTCGCGGGAGCGTCTTGGGCGGCTGCTTGTACGCCTTCATCCGGCTCTCGGGGATCAGGCAGGCCCCGTTCCCGTAGGTGCCGCACATCAGCTTGCCCTTACTGCCCTTGAAGATCGCGCCGCCTTCGCCGTCACCCATCTTTCGACCGTCCTCCAGTTCCTCCGGTCTTGGCGCGCGGAGTCCGTCGTACCAAGTCAATTTCACCGGCGGGAGGCCTTCCCGCGCGGGGAACTGGAAGGTGATCACGGCGGCCAGTGGATGCGTGTCTTTGTTCATGCCCATCGAGGTCGCTTCGACGCTCGTCGGCGAACCGAGCTTCAACGCCCAACAGATCGGATCGAATGTGTGTGCCCCGCGGTCTCCCATCATCCCCGACCCGAAGTCCAACCAGCATCGCCAGACCAACGGATGGTAGGCCGGATGGTAGGCCCGCTTGCGCGCCGGGCCGAGCCAGAGGTCCCAGTCGAGTGAGTCGGGAACCGGGGGCGTATCCTTGGGCCGCATGCCCCAGCGGGAACTCCACCGGGCGTGGCCCCAGGGGTAGTAAGAGAGGTTGCACCAGGCGTCGACTTCACGGACCTCGCCGATCGCCCCGTCGGCGATCCATTCACAGATCTGCCGCGCCGCTTCGCCCGAATGCCCCTGGATTCCCATTTGGGTGGCTACACCAGCCTTCCGAGCGGCTTCGGTGAGCACTCGGGCCTCGTAGACGTCGTGCGTCAGCGGCTTCTGACAGTAGACGTGTTTCCCCGCCTTGATGGCGGCCATCGAGATCACCGCGTGTGTGTGATCCGGCGTGGCGATCACGACGGCGTCGATCTCCGGCTGCTTGTCGAGCATCTCGCGGTAGTCGGTGTAGACTCTCGCGCCCGGGTACTTCTTCATCGTGCCGGCCGCGTACTTGCGGTCCACGTCGCACAAGGCAACGATGTTCTCGGTTTCGACCTGGGCGAGGTTGTGGGCTCCCATCCCGCCCACGCCGATTCCGGCGATGTTGAGTTTCTCACTGGGCGCCTTGTGCCTCGCGCCGCCGAGCACGTGACGAGGAACGATCGAGAAGGCTGCCACCGAGGCAGCGCCGGTCATGAAACCCCTGCGAGTAGTCGCTGTTCTCGACATCGTGTAACCTCTCCTTCTTGGTATGGGGCGTTCCCGTGATGCGGAAGGTTCCGCCGCTTCTGCAGGCGCCCGGATTGCTTCCGCTGACACGAGACCATTGTACGGTTACCTTCAAAGCTTGGGGCAACCGGGGAGCCTTGGGGGCGGTCGGCAGCCGGATACGCCGTTCCGCCTTCGTGGCGGACCTTAGTGGGCTCGCGGGTGCACTGCAACCGCCGGTCGATTGTGTCAGCCGTGGAGCGGAACAGTCCCAATCCACGGCGGGTATGCACGCGGGCCGCGGATCACCGCCGCCACGACGACGGATGGCGTGTTCGCCAGGGAGAGGCAGATGGAAACCGTTGGTTCAGAGAGCTCATCGGTGTCACGACGGCTTCTTGCGTGGGGATGGCACCTTGCTGACAAGCACGTGTGGAACCGCGTGAGAGGGCAGATCGTCGTCGTCGTGTTTCTGTTCAGTTTGGCGTTCCTGACCGATCACGCGGCTACGTCGGTGCTGGATCCCGGTTCCGTCGAGGTGCAGAACCGGCTCCCACGGATCGAGATCGCGCCGACTTCAAAGGGCTTTCGTCTTACCTATCCGGCTCGGAATCGCACGGTAGGTGCAGTGTTCAACGCCTGCCCGCGGTCGAATCTGAAGTCTTCGCGGTGGTCCAGCAGCAGGATCTTCTCCGAGAACAACGAAGTGGTTTTCGAAGCACCGGACGAGGCAGTCCTGGCTCACCTGAGAACGGAACTGATCGCGGCTGACGTTGCCCTTCCCGGTTCAAGGGTCATTCATGGGCGAGTGACGGATCCGTTCGGCAATCCGGTGGCCAATGCACAGGTTGATTTGATGGGCCGGTATCGCATGATCAACCACTACAAGACGAGGAGCGACGGCACGTTCACAATCATTGTCTCGCAACCCAAGCCACCCGCGAGGATGAACTGCCACTTGCGGTTCAGGTTACCGAAGTCCGGAGGGAGGTTCGTGTCAGGCCGGTTTGTCCTGGATGAAGTCAAGCCGGTCGCCTATGTCGACGTATCGCGGACGGTGTTCGAGCAATACCGTTTGCTCTATGTGCTGGCGGCTGCGGCGTTGGCGGTCTTTGTCGTCCATGACGTGAAGCGACTGATCCGGCACCGGAGACGCCGACCCGGGACGTGCATGACGTGTGGCTACGACCTTCGCGGAGCGGTCAGTGAGAGATGCTCCGAATGCGGGACCGTGATTTCGGATGAAGTCAGGGGAGAGCTGGCGCGACGCTGTGCCGATGACCAGGTGGACGTTCGTGGATAGTCGCCGGCCATTCAGCCGACCGGAGCCCAGTCTGCCACTCGGCCTTGGTCGAGAGCGCGGGAGAATCCGCTAACCCAAGTTGCGCAGTTCAGCGACCTAAGCTGGGCTCAAGGGGGCGCCGGGG
>CAYMME010000521.1:0-6045 GCA_964391465.1 uncultured Planctomycetales bacterium | reverse complement strand
AGAAGGCTAAGAAGAAGGCTGCCAAGAAGAAGACCAAGAAGAAGGCCGCCAAGAAGAAGGCCAAGAAGAAGGCCAAGAAGAAGGCTAAGAAGAAGGCCAAGAAGAAGGCCAAGCGCAAGAAGAAGTAGGTGTGAGATTCACGCCCGTGGCCGCGGGCAAGCCGGCGGCCACGAAGCCGTTTCCGGCAGTGCCGGGAAGCGGCAAAGCAACAACGGAAGGTGCCAGCGCCACGGCGGCACCTTCCTTTTTTTGTACGCTCGCCGTGCCGGGATCACCAGGACATGTTGCCCAGCCGACGGGGGCTGTAGACGTGCCGCCTCGCTCCGGACCAGCTCGAACGTTCGCCGAGCCGGTGTTGGAACCGGGCGAACTCGACCGCCCAGAATCGCCCGCGACCGGAGGCTGCCGAGTCGGGCCCGAACGCGCTCAGCGGGACGGAAGCCTCGACGCACCAATGGCCGTTGCGGACCGGGGTCGTCGCTACCTTCACGTCCGCGGCCCAGATCCGCCGGGCACCGGTCGGTGGATGCCAGCCGATTCCCCGCTCCGCCAACGCCACGCCGTTGGGCTTGATGATGATGTGGTAGAGGTCCCCGGTGTCGCCCGTGCTGCCGTTCGTCGGATCAATCACGACCTCGACCAGATCCTCGCCGACGGGTGTCGTCCGATCGTAGTGCACATGATTGGTCGTCGTGGTCGCTGCCCCTCCGGCATCTGCCTCCGCGCATCGCATGGAGAAGTAGAGTCGCTCGTCGTCTCGACAGACGAACGCGGTCGTTTGCTGGGAGGCTCGCGGGCGCGACTGGGTCGTTTCGCTCGCCTCCGCATCGCCCACCGGACGGACGAGCAGGAAATCCCCCGCGACATTCCCCAGGCCGGGGGGCCAGTCGCTCAGGTCGCCGTCGATCCGCAGGGGCGTGTCGACGTGCTGCACGGCCACGTGGGCGAGGCGAACGGACACGTCGAGCGCGGGGCGGCCCTCCTCCGAGAAACGAACCTTCAGCTCAACCACGCCGTAGGCGTTGCTCGGCAGCGTGTCGGCCTCGGCCGAGAGTGCCACGCGGCGGCGCTCCCCCGGCGCCAGCTCGGATACCGCCCAGCGTTCCACGGTCGATTTCCATCCGAGGGGCAAATCGTCGAACGACAGCATGCCGCTCACCGATTGCTCCCGGTCGTTCGTGACCTCGACGTGAACGACGGCCTCGAGCCTTCCGTCGGCGCGGGCGCGCACGCGTACGCCCTGCGGGTTGGTGCGTACGGTCTGCGTTTCACTGCGGAAGCGAACCCAATTCACGTGCGTATTGAGGGCCGCAGTCTCGTTGCCCGGGTCCCGCGTTTCCGCAAGCACTTCCGCCATGAGCCTTCGCCCCAGACTCCACATCATCGGGTTGCGCACCCATCCCACGGTATCGGTGTCGAGGAAGTGGTCTCCGTAGGTCAACGTACCGGCTCGCTTGAGCAGCGCTGCGGCCACGCGATTCGCCACGTCGTCATGCCCGCGGGCGTGCAGGAGTTGAACGTAGGCGTAGTCCTGCATGCCGCGTCGGAGCTGCTTCAAGCGAATCGACGGCAGGGGTTGTGACAGCCCGGCATCACGCCCGGGGTAGATCAGCCACGCGTCGCTGGGTTGATCGTCGGTATCGATCGCCATGTCGAGCACCGCCGCCGGCGCTTCGGGCCAGTCGTTGACCTTGCACAACAGGAATCCGTCAGCCCCGAGCCGCTCGGCGGCCCATGGCAACGTTCGCGGCTGGAGAACGCCGGCCTCGAGGGCCAACGACCCGGAGTGCGGCGGTTCATCCGGTATGAACCATACCCGCCGGCCTTGTTGGCGCTGCTGCTCCATTGCTTCCGGGTCGTACCACCGCGCGGAGGGGCAGAAGATCGACACGAACTCGTCGGTATCGGAGTGCTTCAGCCCGTGCCAGCCGTACGTGCGCATGTCCTGCGGCGGATACGCAGCCAGAAACCGCGCACCCGGCTCGGCGGTGTGGATCAGGCGTGCGAACCGCTCGATTGCGTCGGACGGTATCGCCACCGCGTCCGCGGCATCCCGGCTACGGCTCGGCTCCGGAGGTGCGTACCAGATGAAGTGCCGGTCGTACCAACCCTTTTCGCGGAAATGGGCTACGCACTGCTGAAGATACGATGCCACGTGGGTCGCGTGACGGCCTGAAAAGCTCTGCCCTCCGGGCCGGAATGCTGCACGAGTCGGCACGTCGCGGTCGATCGGTAGCGGCCAGGCGCTGACGGGCACTCGATCCTCGAACGCCGTGCCGTCGAGGAAGTCGGTGACTGCGCCATCATAGTCGTCCCAGTCCACCTCGACCGCATCTTCGCCCGTGATCTTGACGACGGGGTAGAAGCGCTTGAGACACGGGCTGAGTCGATGCGCCCGCAGGAGCCGGAAGGTCTCGGTGAGCAGTGCCTGGGCTTCGGTGCTGCGCGGCTCCTCCGGGGCGAGCCGGCGCGGCGCATACGGTCGGCCCTCCAGAACCAGGTGATGTGCGAACAGCTTCTCGTGGTCGACGACAGCGATCGCCTCCAGCCCCGGGAGGTCGGGCAGGGCGATCGGCCAGACCGTCAGCTCGAGCGGAACCTCATGCTCCGTGATGCCGGCGGCGATCCGGATCGTCGAGCGGTAGATGCCCGGCGCCGTTCCATGCGGGATGCGAACGTCAACCCAGATGGGCACGTTTCGGCCCGGGGCCACGGTCACGGGCTGGCCGTAGCGCGGCGCCGACAGTGGGATGAGCGCATCGGGGTACTCGCGCGGCGCGCGAAGCCCGTCGCCGTGCCGCAAGAACCACGCGGGGTAACGGGAGACGGGAGTCACGTGTTCACGAAACACGGCCACCGCGGTCGCACTGCCGATGATCCCTTCGTCTGAGGCCAGGTCGTCGACGGTGACGCGCACATCTCCGACGGCGCCGCCCTTCGACCGGAGCACGAGCTGGAACGCGACCACCTCGTTGATCGCGGCGGCAATCGACACGACGCCGCTGGACTCGTCGTACACCCGACTGTCGATGGGCGCACCGGCCTCCGGCATGATGCGAACCGAATCGTCGACGGCCCAGATGTGAAGACCGCCGGTGAGCTCGACCGCGCAGCCCGTGAGCCATGCCGCCAAGCAAGAGAGAAGAATCGCAACCACATCGCGTCGCTGGAGCATAACGGCATGCGCTCGCACGAGGCCTCCCGGGGCGGGGAATTCTACGACAAACCGGATGTGACGGCCAGCACGCCCCGAAGGACGGGGCTTGCCGACGCTTCCGCGAGGCTGTCGGTACGGGGGTACCGTGGGCAATGCACCCGCCCGAGGCACCATGCAGCCGTTCCTGAGGGTATTTCGTCCCGCGGGCTCGTCGCGTATACTCCCCGGGTTGGCGCAGCCAGGAAAACGGTCGCGGGTGCGGCCGTCTCGCCCGCATTGTGGAACCCGTGGCAGTCTCGAGCCATCTCAGCAAGCAAGGAACACCCATGAGCGTCAAAACCGGAACCGGCCTGGTATGTGGTTTGTGGATCGTCGCCGGCGTCGCCCTCACAGCGACCGGTGCCGAACCGAAGCAGGTTCGCCCGATCCCGGACGGAGAGATCGGTGCGTCCAAGGCCTACGTTGCCCCGAAGTTCAAGCAGTCACCCACCGTCGACGGCAAGCTGGACGACTGGAAGGGCCTCAAGGCGACCGAGCTGAAGTTTCCGTTTCTCGGCATGCACCTGTACACCCTGAAGTACGGTGGCGAGAAGGACCTCAGCGCGGTCAGCCGCATCGGGTGGGACGACAAGGCGCTCTACGTGGCCGTGCAGGTTACCGACGACAAGCATGAGCAGATCGAGGTGGGCACCGACATCTGGCGGCATGACAGCATCCAGGTCGGCGTCGATCCCAAGCGCGACCGAAGCTACTACCCGTTCCCCTACGGTTGGGCCGACGACGACCTCGAGATCGGATGGGGACTCGACGAAGAGGGCGAGATCGTCACGTTCCGTTGGCAGCCCGATCCGAGCGAAGAGCCCGAGGGCGTCGAGGCGAAGATCGTCCTCGACGGGACGAAGACCACCTATGAGGCGGCCATCCCCTGGGCCGCGCTCGCCGAGATCGAGCCCAAGCACGGAACCGTGATCGGCATGAACCTGGTCGTCAACGACTCCGACGACGGTGACGCGCGGAAGGGTTGGCTGGACTGGACCCCGGGCACGGCCCGGTTCAAGCGGCCGTTCGACTTCGCCACCGTGCTCCTCGTCGACGATGCGGCCAAGACGCCCGCCGTCGCCGTGGATATCGGCACGCCGTGGGTCGTCACCGACGACGGCATCCCCGGCCGCGTGGTCGTGGGCTTCCCCGAGGGTGGTCGCGGAACCGCCGCGCCGCTGAAGGTCTCCTTTGGTGAGGGCGACGGAGCAGTGGTGGTCCTGGAGGCCAAGTGCGCGGGTGATCGGCTCGCCGAAGCGACCTTCACCGTGCCGGCGGACAAGACCAAGCCCGGTGACGCGATGATCGTCGCGCAGGCCGGCAACTCGACGACCCGAACCAAGCTGAAGGTTTGGGAGTCCAAGGCCCTGGCCAGCTTCCTGCTCGATCAACTCGAGGCGGACCTGCCGATCCTGGGCTTCGACCTGGACATGGCCCTGGGATATCAGCTCAACCGCGACCAGGCCCAGGCGGCCTTACGCCTGGTCCTGCGACTCCAGGGCGACGCCTGGGAAGACCTGGGCAAGGGCCAATTCGTACGCGCCGCCCGCGAGGCCATAGCCCTCCGCCGCATCCTCGATCGGGGCATCGCGCTCATCAAGGATGCCATCTACACCGACCTGCCCATGCCGGAAGTCCCGCATTTCCAGACCGGTCCGGTCAAGATCGAAGGGCGGTCGTTCGTGGCCAATACCTTCGTGCCGATGACCGGTGAGGAAGAAGAGCGGCCGGTGTTCTTCACTGGTTTCGGCCACTTCGATCAGGCGGTCAAGGACCTCCCGGAGTTCCACGAACTCGGGGCCAACATCATCCAGATCGAGATCGGGCCGAACAGCACGCTGCCCGCCGAGGGCAAGGTCGATCGCAACCGATTCCAGCAGCACATTCTCGGCGCCCTGAAAGAAGCGGACCGCGGCAACGTAATGGTCAATGTGCTCGTCTCACCGCACTATCTCCCGCAGTGGGCGCTCGAGAAGTGGCCGCAACTCAAGAAGTACAAAGGCGGCTTCTTCAAACACACCATCGACGCACCCGAAGCCAAGAAGATCCAGGAGGATCACCTCAAGATGATCGTGCCCGAGATGGCCAAGGCCGAGTCGCTGCACAGCATCTGCCTGTCCAACGAGCCGGTGTACTACGACAGCCGGGAGGACGCGGTCACGCAGGAGATGTGGAAGAAGTTCCTGGCCGAGCGGCACAAGGACGTGGCCACCGCGAACAAGGCCTGGGGCACCAAGATCGCGTCATTCGATGCCGTACCCATCCCGGCGCCGGAGGTACCGAGCACCGAGAAGGACCTCCCCCTGCTCTACGACTGGTGCACGTTCAACATGCAGCGGTTCGCGGCGTGGCACGCGTGGGAGGCCGACGTGATCAAGAAGCTGGCCGCTGACGTGCCCGTTCACGCGAAGATCATGCCTCGCATCTTCGAGCGCAAGCGCGTGGTCAACGGCGTCGACCCCGAGCTGTTCGCGGCCGTGGGCCAGATCAACGGCAACGACTGCTGGGCCAACTACAACCACGACCCCAAGAGTGAGTGGACGCACGACTGGCACACGACGAACATGTTCTACGACTTGCAGTGGTCGATGCGCGAGGCCCCGATCTTCAACTCGGAGAACCACATCATTCGCGATCGGGACTTCAAGACCATCCCCCCGCAGCATACGTCGACGGTGCTGTGGCAGCAGGCGATCCACGGCCAGTGCGCCGAGACGACGTGGGTCTGGGAGCGGACGGACGACGCCAAGAGCGACTTCGCCGGGAGCATTCTGCACCGGCCCGAGCACGTCTTCGAGCACGGCCTGGCGGGCCTCGACCTTATGCGTCTGAGCAAGGAGGTCACGGCA
>CAYMME010000520.1:0-6057 GCA_964391465.1 uncultured Planctomycetales bacterium | reverse complement strand
GAAGCGCTCGCGGGTAGAAGTGCTCAGCCTCGAGCTGCGCCGACGCGACCACACCGGCCTCCGCGAGCGCTTCCGTCTGGGCGTTGCCCCACGCATGCCAATCGTCCTTGCCCGACGCGTGGAGTCCGTACGGAAACACAGCCATCGACCCGTAGCGCATCATCGCGATGCCCTCCGCGAATCGGGCGATCATCGCCTCGACCGCAGCCGTCGGTTTTGCCTTTTGCAGGGCCGTGAGCCCGAGCAACAGCTCGGCCGTGATGTCGGCCGCGTCCTCACCGATCAGCCACGTCGGCGCGGTACGACCGTGATGCGTGATGCGCTGCGGATACCGCATGAGCAACGCTTCGAGGTGAGGAATCGTGCTGACCACACATCCAACGCACGCCCGGGAGAGTCCCGGGTTGACGTCCCTGAGGACCCGAGCACCGACGCCCAGACACCAGACCGCACGGGCCACCCACGGCTCGATCATCTCCGCGCGACTTCGCCGGTGCGTCCGGTTGATCTCCAGCCGGTTGTTCAGGACGAAGTTGTGGAAGAGCCCGTTGTCTCGCTGCATGTACATGACGAAGCGGAGCAGGCCCTCGGCCTTCGCGCGTGACGCTTCGGCACCGGTGGTCTCGTAATGGCGCAGGTAGACGACCGCGGCACGGGCGGCGTCGTCCACGCAAGCCGTCCCTTCATGCGGGTCCGCCGAAGGGTTGTAGTCGGGGGCTTTGGCGTAGATGTGCACGATGCGACAGGGGGCACCGCCGTGGTCGATCTCTTCACCGATGCGGTCGAGGTGAGTGAAATTCAGCCTGCTGGATCCTGAACAGCTCGATTCAGACGGCATGGCTCGATGCTAAGCAACTGTCCCGGCAACTGCAACAGCGTTCGGATTGCCCCGGGCGCTGCGAGTCAGTACATTGCGAAGCGACGACGACCGGGCTCCGAGTTTGGTCCGCCGCCTCCGCTGAAAGGGAGCGAACGTGATGCCCACGAGAAAGAGACTCCCCTGGTTCGGCCTGGTTGGTCTGTTGTTGGGCGGCTGTCCCCCGGTGATCGAGGAGACGACACCGGCCACCAACGAACAGACGACGACCACCACTCCGGCCGAGAACACGGAGACACAGACAACCACGACGACCACCAACGAACCGGTGGCTTCGACGTGCGGTTCGGTGGCGTTCGCCTGTTATGACGAGCTGCCCAATGAAGGCGTCGGTCTGATCCGTCACCGTCCGACCACACGCTGGCCCACGACGAGCCTGCGCTGGAAGGTCGTCAGCTACTTGCCGAATCTGGACGAGCAGGGCCAGTCTGATGCCATCGCGAGCGCCTTCGCCATCTGGCAAGCCGCATCGACGCTGACCTTCGAGCGCGTCGATGGCGACACCGAGAGTGATCTGACCATTTCGTACGTAAGCAGCGACACCGCGGGCGGCAGCTCGTGCGGGTTCCTCGGCCGGGCGTTCTTTCCCGGCACGGACTCCGAAGGCACCATCGAACTCTGCGGCGATGAGCGCTGGGCACTGGAGGCCGGCGACGGGCAGATTGATTTCTTCACGGTCGTCCTCCACGAGATCGGGCACGCACTGGGTCTGGAGCACACCGCGGTGGCGGAGGCCGTGATGCGGTCCTCTTACACCGGCACCGCGAAAGTCCTGCACGACGACGATGAGGAGAAGATCCAAGGCCTGTACGGAAGTCGCGACGGCCAGGTCCAACCCGAGCCGGTGGCCGCACCGGGCGCGGGGCAAAGCGAGCTGCGCGCGGAGTTGGCCGCCTTGGGCGGCGCGGATACGGATGGTGACGGCGTGCCCGACACCCTGGAAGTCCTCGCGTTCGGCACCAACCCCTTCAGCGCGGACACCGACGGGGACGGCGCGGACGATTTCACCGAGTTGTTCGTCACCGGCACCTCGCCGGTGCTGGGCGGCGACGATACGGACGGTGACGGACTGCCGACAGCGGACGAGGCGTTCTTCGGCACCGATCCGACGCTGGCGGACACCGACGGGGACGGCGTTGACGACGGAGTGGAGCTGTTCTACTTCGGGACCAATCCGACCCTGGCCGACAGTGACGCCGACGGGCTCGACGACGGATCCGAGATCCAGCTCGGAACCGACCCACGCAACTCCGACACCGATTTTGACGGCCTGCTCGACGGTTCAGACCCCCACCCGCTGCAGCCGCGAGACTCCGACGGCGACGGGCTGCCGAACGGCGTGGAGGTGGTCCTGTTCGGCACGGACCCCGAGGATCCCGACACCGACGGCGATGACCTTCTCGACGGCTACGAGTTCTGGTTCACAGGTACCAACCCGCTTGACGCCGACACCGATGACGACGGTCTCAGCGACGGAGAAGAGGCGCTGATCAAGGGCACGTCCCCGCTGTTTGCAGACAGCGACGGGGACGGATTATCGGACGGTGACGAGGTAGCCGTCACCAACACCGATCCGCTCCTTCCCGACACGGACAACGATGGCGTGGACGACTGGACCGAGTGGGTTTTGGGCATGGATCCACACCACTCCGACTCGGACGGCGACGGCCTCACGGACGGAGACGAGTTCAACGTGGTCGGTACGGACCCACTCAATCCCGATACGGACGGCGACGGCCTCAGCGACGGCACCGAGGTCTTCATTACCGGGACCAATCCGCTCATCCCCGATTTCCACAACGGGGGCGGTGGGGGCGGCAGCGCGTGAGGCATCCCGATCAAGACTTGCCGCCGTCGCTGCGCGAGCTCGACCCCTGTTGACTCGGAGAACCACGTGACCCGGGAACGCACCGTTGGCGTCGTGATGCTGTGTTTCGCCCTGGGAGCCCCGTCCCCGGCAGCGGACTGGCCAATGTGGCGGCTCGATCCGGGGCGCACGGCCCATTGCCCCACTTCTCTTCCGATGGAATTGCACCTCCAGTGGGTGCACTCCTTCCCGCCGCTGAAGCCCGCGTATCGAGACAAGCGTCTTCAGTTCGACGCGGGCTATGAGCCCGTCGTGATGGGTCAGGCGATGTTCGTGGCCTCGTCCCGCAACGACAGCGTCACCGCGATCGACACGGAGACCGGCGAACTGCTGTGGCGGTTCTACACCGACGGCCCCGTGCGCTTCGCCCCGGTCGCCTGGAACCGCCGCGTCTACTTCGGCTCGGACGACGGCTGCCTCTACTGCCTGGATGCCGGGTCGGGAACACTGCAATGGAAGCACACGGCGGTCCCCTCGGACCGCAAGGTGCTCGGTAACGGCCGGCTCATCTCCGTGTGGCCGATTCGGGGGGGACCGGTCCTGGCCGACGACGTGCTCTACTTCGCGGCCGGGGTCTGGCCGTTCGAGGGCGTCTTCATCGGTGCCCTCGACGCCGCCGATGGCCGCATCATCTGGCGAAACGAACGCACCGGGTTTCTATACGGCAAGCATCCGCACGGCGCCGACGCCCTCGGCGGCGTGTCTCCGCAAGGCTACCTCGTCGTCCATGGTGACACGCTCATCGTGCCATGCGGCGCCGCGGTACCCGCCCATTTCGATCGGCGAACCGGCGAACTGAAGTCATTCGTGTTACCCACTGCCGGCCGGGTCCCCGGCGGCTGGTTCGCGTCCCTCGACGACACCAAGGAAGGCCGTGACCGCCGGCGGGGTGTCATCACACCCGACAGCGAGGTCAACCAGGCCCAGCATGAGGACAAGTTCCACACGGGCCCGGGCACGCCCGGCATCGGCACCCGCATCACCGTCGGCGACAGGCAACTCCGATTCCGCGACGGTTTCGAGGGCGTGACCGGCGAAGTCCATACCATGCTCGCCGCCGATGACAAGCTCTTCGTGGTGAGCCGCAACGGGAAGGTTCATTGCTTTGCGCCGAAACCGAGCACGCCGCGGCAAAGCGCGACGACGGTCTCACGCTTGGAGGTACCCGACGCGTGGCGAAACACCGCCGTCCGGATCCTCGACGCGAGCGGCGTCCGGAACGGGTACGCCCTCGCTCTCGGACTGGGCTCCGGCCGGCTGGTCGAGGCACTTGCCCGGGAATCGAATCTTCACATCATCGTTGTCGAACCTGATCGGGCCAACGTTGAGGCGTGTCGACGAAGGCTCGAGTCGGCCGGGCTCTACGGCACGCGTATCGTGTGCTACACGGGCGACCCGATCCGTCACGGGCTCCCGCCCTACTTCGCCAACCTCATCGTGTCGGAAGGCCCGGACGCGGCGAATCTCGTGGCCGACGCCACACGGGTGGGCAGAATGTTCGCCGTACTGCGCCCGTACGGCGGCGTTGCGTACCTGCCCCTTCCGGCGCGCACGCACGGCGCATTCGAGGCGATGGTTAGGAAGGCGAAGCTCGCCGGCGCGAGCGTTCGGCGAGACGGCGAGTACACGATCTTGTCGCGGCCGGGCCCGCTCCCGGGCTCTGCCAACTACACCGGCGAGTGGTCCAGCTCGGACGAACGGGTCAAGGCGCCCGTCGGGTTGCTGTGGTTCGGCGACGAGGTCGCACACTTCAAGCGGTCGCCGCAACCCTGGATCGTCGACGGCGTGCTGATCGGGCGGCACAAGGACTGGTTGGGGGCTCCGCTGAAGATGGGTTCGGTCGCTCGGATGCACCTGCCGGGTTCGACGCGGTTTCCACTCACCGAGGCCACGTTCCAGGACGTGTACACGGGACGCGCCCTCTCCGTGCCGGAAACCTCGGCGCGGCGGCGATCCCTCGCCGAGGACCTGGGCCGGCCGGAGCAACCCTACCAGTACCGACCGCCGTGGGTGTCGAAGTCGATCGCCACGTCGCAACCCGCACACTCCGGCCCTCCGTTCACGGTGCCACTGTCCAAGGGGCACCACATCAATCCGCTCACCGGCGTCCGGGAACCGCGCGCGTTCCTCAAGACCTACGGCTGCGACGGCGGGGTCGACTACGGCTACCTCATCACGATGCGCTCGGGCACGGCGGCTTTCTACGACAAGCGGATCGAGAGCGGAACCATCGCCATCTCCGGTCCACGTTCCGGATGCACGAACAGCGTCATTCCGGCGAACGGGCTGCTCAATGTGCCCTACTTCTTTGCGGGGTGCTCGTGCGCCTACGCCCTGCCCGTGGGGCTGGCCCTGGTAAGCATGCCTCAGGACTACGAGCAATGGACGGCGTGGGGCAACGCCGGCCACGAGCCGATCCGGAGAGTCGGCATAAACCTCGGCGCTCCAGGAGACCGGATGACCGAAAGCGGCACGCTGTGGCTCGACTATCCGAGTGTGGGCGGCCCCTCGCCCAAGATCGCCGTGACCACCGAGCCGAAAGACCCGACCTTCTACTACCGGCACTCGGTGTTCATGAAAGGCGGGCAAGGCCGGCCATGGGTCGGCGCCTCCGGCGCAGAGGGCCTCACCGCAATCACGATCGCTGGACTGCGGAAGGCCAAGTTCATCGTACGCCTCTGCTTCGCGGAACCGGACGTGTCCCGAACGACGCCGCGCGTGTTCGCCGTCGCCGTGCAAGGCAATCCGGTCCTCCCCGGCATCAACGTGACCGAGGAAGCGGGTGGCGCCATGCGGGGCGTGATCAAGGAGTTCCCAGGAGTCGAGTCCGACGGCAAGCTCACGATCTCGCTCGTGTCGAAGCAGGGCCCGCCGATTCTCAGCGGCATCGAGTTGATCGCCGCGGGCCTTCCCCTCGACACCCGCTCGCCACGGTAACAAGGCACACCCGCGCGGCCGGACCGAACCCACGGCGCAGGTTGTGCCCCACCGCGGCATTCATGCCGCTCGACCCGCGCTGGACGCATCCGGCGCCTTGACTTGCGGCAAGCCGCCCAGAAGCAGCAGCAGCCGTCGATTTGTGCCGAACTCGCCCGCCCACTACGCCGATGCTATAGTCGTAGCGGGCCGCATATGGGACGCAGCGGACCCCGACAGGGGCGCCGATTCGGTTAGGGGCGAACGGGAATGAGGATTATCGTCAAATCCGGCGAGACGATGGTCGCCGACCTGCGGTTCGATCGGCAGGCCGTCTACGTGGGGTCTCGCCCCGGATGCGGTGTCCATCTTCCCGATGCGCGGGTGGGAATGCAGC
>CAYMME010000519.1:0-6071 GCA_964391465.1 uncultured Planctomycetales bacterium | reverse complement strand
CAATCGATTTGGAGGCGCGACCGCAACTGCACACGATCATTGGCATCGATCTTCAGTAGCTGCCCGGGCCAAGATGCTACCGCATACAAAACGCCTCCGCAATGCGCGAGACCACGCATCCCCGGCATCTCAGGGCCCCTTGCTACCTCGCCCGTTTGCCTGTCCATACGATAGAGGTGGGTCTTTCCGGCCTCCGTCCCGGTGAAGGAAACGAGGGATTCGGTAATCGTGAAAGCATCAACCTGCTCGCACGGCAGAGAGATTGCCGAGACAGGGTCCCCGTACTCCCTTCGGACCTTGCGCATCTGGAAGTCGGCGCGTCGCTGCTGGCCGAGTTCGGCAAACACGAAGAGCGAGTCTTCAGACTGTTCGTACCCCTCTCTTTCCAGGCTCACAATATGAGTGTGACCCGGCTGAAGCGGAAGTAGATACATTCCCTTCTCATTAGTGCGACACGACCCACCGAGGGAGCTGGCAACCGCGCCGTTCGCGACGGGCCAGCCCGTCAGCGTATCGGTTACCATGCCGGCGATGTTCGTCAGTCCCTCGATGCGGTAAGCGGAAACATGATGGATCCGGAGGCGAACCGTGTCAGGAGGAAACCCAGCTGACGTGTTAGCCAACGCGTAGAAACGGATTCCCCACCGACTCAAACCTGAGAGATCGGCGAAATGGAAACGCGACTCAGCCTGTTCCCCGATGAATACGGTTGCCATGAGTGAAGAAGGACAGAGCAGAATGCCCAGCTTCTGACGCTCGAGCGCGAGCGGATGATTCTTGTTGCCCTTGGCCTGGAACAAGCGGACGGATGCTGGGTCGCCGCTCGCTTCAGGTTCATTGACGTCCGACAGCATCACCGCCACCGACCCGTTGACGGCGCTAGCTGACAACTCCATCTCGATCGCGATGTTGCCGAGGTTCGCCAAATCGACTTTGGAATCGAGCCAAAGATCCTGGACCGCGGTCCAGCCGCGATCGTGCTTGGCGTACGCTTCGAGAAGCAGCGAACCATCCTCTATTGACACCTTGTATTTGTGCTCACCGAGGCCCTGGTATGAGAACTCACTGGTTTGCCCCCATTGCCATAGCGCCTCGTTGAGTTGCGGGGCTCGGAAGTCATCTACGAAGCAGAAGTCTCGCCTACTATAGTCGCGGCCGATGTGAGAGCCCGACACAATCTCGAAAACTGCGCTGGAAGGTTGGGTAGGGGCGGGCCTTGGACGGTCGTCAAGCGCTGCTGGCGGCGAGGTCTTCAGCGACGCGATGATCAAGACCAACAGGAGCAGTAGTGCAAAGGATGACACGACGGCAACGGTCTTTCGTTTGCGCCACAGCTTCTTCCTTGCCACATAGAAACGGCTGTCCCGCTTGGCCTCGATCGGTTCGCCTGTAAGAAAGCGGCGGATGTCCTCAGAGAGATCGTTGGCATTCTGGTAACGCCGCTCCTGCTCCTTCGACAGCGCCTTGAGCGTGATCGTCTCGATCTCGTTGTTGATGAGCCGTGAGGCCGTCGACGGCTTCTTGGGCTCGGCCTCGGCGATGTTTCTGAGCACGTCGGCGACCTGCCCGACCACCTCGTACGGGTACTTGCCCGTGAGCATCTCGTAGAGGATCACGCCCAGGGAGTACACGTCCGTCCGAACATCGATCTCGCGCAGCTCACCTCGTGCCTGCTCCGGCGACATGTACGGCAGCGTGCCGAGAAGCTGGCCCTGCAACGAGATGAGACTGCGCTCCGTGTCGTCAGCCTGCTTGGCGAGGCCAAAGTCCAGGATGCGGGGCTCACCGTCCTCATCCACGAGGATGTTGCTCGGCTTGAGGTCGCGGTGGATCACCTCACGCTGGTGGGCGTAGGTGATCGCCGAGCAGATCCTGCAGAATAGCTCGAGCTTCTGCCTGATGGACAGATCCCGGCCAGCCAGGTAGGCGTCGAGCCTCTGGCCGTCCAGAAGGTCCATTACGAAGTAGTAATTGCCGCTGGTGATTCCCGAATCGTGGATCGTGACGATGTTCGGGTGCCGCAGGTTGGCCGCCAGCTCGACCTCTCGCTCGAAGCGCTGCCTGGAGGCCTCGCCCGCGAACGGTCCACCGAGCACTACTTTGACTGCAACGTTCCGACGCGTGGATTCCTGGAACGCCTCGTACACGACCCCCTGCCCGCCCCGATGAATCTCGCGAATCAGCCGGTACCCCTTGATCTCGTCGGCTTGGTGCAGTGTAGATGCCGCCGCGTCCGATGCATCGCCGCTGTTTGGAAGCGCAATCGCGGCTTGGCCTTCCAGGGCCTCCCGAACTTGCCCGGCCAACACCTGATTCGCTTGGCATTCGTCGTACTGCTGCCGGCACGCTTCGCATGAGTCCAGATGGGCCCGGATCTCAGAAGCCTCCGCTTCGTCGATTTGACCCTGGGCGAGCTTCTCAAGTTCAGCGACAGAAGGATGGGAGGGCATCCGATCGGCTCCTCACGAGGACGGGGCTGCGCCTACACACACAAAGGCAGGACCCGGCAGGGCTGAATGGCACATCACCCTTGCCTTCTACGAATGAAAAGCACGTGCCATAAGCCTACCACCACAAAGCACTTATCCGCAACGACCCTCAGGGCGCACGGGGGGCGACGGGCGTCGACCGCCGCCGGCGATAGCACCCCAACCCCACTTCGGCTTGGCGCCCCGAGATCTTTCACGCGCCACGCCTCGGCTCGGGCTTGCCGTGCCCGCCTCACCGCATCCCCTCTCCCACGAGCGAGAATTCGTGGGCGGTGAAAGAAACGCCTTCTCGGCCACGAAGTGTTGTTATCGTGGGGCAGTGCCGCCTCCGTTGGTGCAGCGTGGCTGACGACCGCGACCGAGCGAAACGTTGGAGATTCGAGCGGGGACAAGGGTCGACGCTGCGCGGAAACGGGCCGGAATTGCCGTCCCGGCGGCGTCGGGTGCAGGATTGGCCACATGGGACGGGCAAATAGGCGTGGTTCGCCCTTACGGAGGCCGTTTTCGATTGAATCGAGCAGGCCGTTCAGATACGATGACCGCTCAAGGACAGGTAAATGGGGAATGTCGGTTACAGTATTGGGTGCGGTCGTGCTGTGTGAAATCATCACCCCGCGGCTGTCGGCAATCGCGTCCCCCACGTCTGGAGACGGGGGCCACTCTGCTGGAGTGTGCAGTATGTGGTTCAGAGCTTTTCTCGGCATGGCGCTTCTCATTTCGCTCTCGGCTTGTGTGAGTCAGGAGCAGTTCGACATGCTCCAGGGGCAATACACCTCTGATGGCGTGGCGGACTGCAAGGATAACTGCACGAACACGCCGAACCGGAGCCAAGCGGATTCCGACGGCGATGGCACAGGAGACGCATGCGACCCCACCGGTTTGGTGGCGTGGTGGCGCATGGAAGACAGACAAGGAAGCCGAATCCGAGACGCTAGTAGTGGGCGTAGCCATGACCTGACGGTCAACGGGTCGCCCACCTTCGATGGCAGCATCGTGACCTTCAACGATGACGGCACCCTTCAGGCCGCTGACCATCCTGACTTGGACCTCTTGGGTGACTGGACGATCTCGTTTTGGGCAAGAGAGGACGGTCATGATCATACAAGCGGGAATCCGACCAACGGTTGGATTCAGAAGATGCGGCATGACAATTTCGGTCACGAAGGCAACTACTACATCGTCAGCGATGTCAACGTGGACGCCGGCATGTACCCCGATTGCGTCAAGTCTACGGACGGAGGACTAACCGATGGTGTATGGTACCGTATCACCACGACGTTCGACGCAGACCCGGGAGGGTCCACACTCAAAATCTACCTTGACGGTGACGTCGCGTACGAAGAAAGTGGGCTCACTTGCCCCCAGATCGATAACACCCATCCCGTCATCATCGGCGGTTATCATACGTCGAACCTCACGCCGATTCCGCATTGCAGGGGGGCAATGGCGGACATCCGCATCTACAATCGAGCTCTTACAGATTCTGAGGTGGCTGAGCTGTTCGGAATGGGGCTACCAGAACCTCCGGTCTGCGATGTGGACGAAGTGCCCCTGGTGGCCGGTGCCTACTTCGCCCCCGCCATCTACCGCATCGCCACCAACCAGGGCCAGCTTGTCATCGAAACCGACGACCCGGACGTCCATGTGATCGTCAAGCAGGGCGGACAGGTGGTCACGATCGTTGACACGAAGACGGATCGAGAAGTCACCCTCCGGGCCGGCACGTACGAGCTCGAATTGGACGAAGGCGCGGCCGGGTTGCGCCTTGCGACGGACACGTTCACGCTCACGCGCGGCAAACGACGGATCGTCAGGGTCCGCAAGGAGGCTCTCTCTCCTGATGTCGCGCAAGTTCCGAGCCCTAGGGTCCAGGCGCAATCGCCAACGCCCGCCACCCGCCCGGTTCAGGACAATTGGAACGGGCGTTTCGAATCGGTCCCCGTCGAGTGGGCTCCCGAAGACGAGGCCCGTGTCGCCGAGGTCGCGTCGCGTCGTGAACAGACGCTCAAAGACCTCCAAGAATACGACTGGAACAAGCTGAAACTGGACCTGTTCGGAGACCCCGACGATCGCCACCGTCCGGGCTCGCGGCGCGCTGAAGGGGCTTTTCAGTTGCCCGACCGTTTCGTTTTGCGCGGGACGCTGGGCGCCGTGCGCGTCATCCATGGAAAGACTTGGATCTTTCTCTGGGACGGCTTCCGAGGCAACGAACCGCTCTGGGACGTTCACGTGCCTTTCTGGGAGCTCCCGCGGTGCACCCGACGTTGGGCAACGATCGTTTTCGAAAGTGAGAGGATCGCCGCGTGGATGCCGGACTACCCGGTTGGCAGCAACGTCCGCGTTGTCGTCCGGCGCAAGGACTGGGGAAAGGTGAACCCGCTCCCGAGCCAACAGCGCGGACGGCGGCACCACGCGATGGACGGAAATGCCATCAGTCCAACCACGCCCCTGTCAGAGTACGTCCCGTTCCGGTTGAGTAGCGGCCGGACCACACATCTCTTCTGGTGCCTGGAAGGTGAAGCGATCGAGAAGACCTACGCGCCCGAAACCTGGATCGATCCGACCGTCGGGCGGCGGCAATCCCCTCTGAACCAGCCCGCGATTGCGCACGCCATTGGCATGGTCTACCGCAGCCTTCTCGAGAATGTGGGTAGCTCCGGGCTCCTGAGGGGGCGATTCGACGGCGCGACCAAGGACCCGGGCACAAACCAACTGGTTGTCGCATTGACGGTGCCTGACACCATCGAGGGGACCATCGCCGTTGGTCTCAAGCTGGGTGACGAAGCAGGCCTGCGCGAGTTCCTGGACTACGCGCGTGGCGACGAGGTCGAAGCGAGAATCGTCGTGGAGAACACCGCGCTCGAGGCGGGTGCGCTCAGTCAGCTCAGCACGCTCCTGCCAAGCGTTGGCGCAGCCGGTTTCCGTGGCGGCCGCGTGCCCGGCACGATGGCCGAAATCGGCGAACCGAACCTCCAGACGCTGGCGGCGCTCGTGCTTCAGCAACTTGACGAGCACGGTCGCATGGCGCTCGAGGAGTTTGATCGGGGCGTGATTTCACCCGTGGCCGAGATTGCCGCGTACCCGCTGACGACGTGGAGCGCTGTCATCGCAAGCTGCGAGTGGATCCGGAAACCCGACCAACTGCCCACGCGCGTGCAAGCGACCGGGCCCCGACGCGAACGAGCGCGCGTGGACGTACCGACGATCACCCCCGATGTTGCCTTCGCGGACGCCGAAAACGTGTTGGAACAAGAAGTCACATGGATCGGGAAACTGCGCATGATTCGGTGCCGCGGCAGCGAAACGCACGTAGTCGCAGAGGTGGCCGACTCCATTTTCCGCTTGCGTACGTTCGAAGCATGCACAGCCGACCCCGGCTTCATCAAGGAGATGGCGGATTATAGAAGCCAGGAAGAGTCCTGGAAGGACGCGGACCGGGTCTCAGTCACGGGCACCATCGCGCGGACGGATGCCGCAGCGTTCCGGCTCGATGGGAAGGCCCCGCTCGTTCGATTGAAGGCACTGCAGCGCGAGGGAGTCCCCGGTTCGCGGGCAGAGGTGGGACAGAACCGAGAACCCGGA
>CAYMME010000518.1:0-6093 GCA_964391465.1 uncultured Planctomycetales bacterium | reverse complement strand
AAGCAAACCGGGTCGATCCACGTGACGTGCTCGGTGAGGTCCCATGTCTGCACGATGCGAAGATCTTTCGCGCGAATCTTTGCGACGATGGCCCGATCGAGACGAGGATCGTGCTTGCCCGCTTCGGGCCCGTGCAGAAAACCGCCCCAGATATGACCGTCGTGGTAGTGGATCGCGCCGAGATGGTTCACACCCTCCAGCTTGATCGTTCTCTGTTCGAGCAGCTTCCAATCGGTGTCGAAGCGGCAGATCGTAGTCGAGTTCGAGCTGTAGTAGTGCTCCTTCGAAAGGGCCAGGCCCTGGCTGGCCGCCCCCTTTCCGCCAAGCTTGTGCTGCTCGACCAGCCGGGCCTTCGGTCCAGACACCTCCGCAGAAGGTAGGCACAATGCACATGCAACAACCACCACGAGCGATTTCATCATCCTGTACCTCGACGCATCGAGATGCCGTTCTCACGCTGAGTCAGGACGGCACGGACCACGGCCTGCGGTACTCCTTGGTCAGCAGTCGATTCGCTTCGTCATCATTGCGCACGGCCTCAGTCACCGGATCGAAGTGAAGCACGCGGCCCGTTCGATGAGCAACCTCACCGAGGTGCACGAGGGCGCAAGACAGATGCGCGGCTTCCGCCGAAGCGTCCGGCGTGGTGCGATCCCGGACGTGCTTCAGGAAGCCGAGCAAGTGTCGACCACCACCCCGATCGCCTTTCATGCCGGGGCCTTCCTCCTGGCTCTTGCCCAGATACGTCTGGAAGTAGCCGCGGCGCGAGAAGACCATGCGGCCCTCGGTGCCGTAGAGCTCGTTACCGCTGTCAAAGCCGTGCATACCATACGGGGTCCAGCCGCGATCCTCGTAGAGGAGGACTTTTCCCTCCTCGTAGTGGTAGGCCACCATCATGTTATCAGGGAATTCCCGCTCGCCTTCGAGGTCGATGCGGCTTCCGTGCGCGGTGATTCGCACGGGGTGACCGGTGACGCCGAGCCCCCAACGCGCGAGATCCAGATCGTGAATCCCATCCCCACCGATGTCCCCGTTGCCGTAGTCACGATACCAGTTCCAATTGCCGTGGAATCGGTTGACGTTGAACGGCCGCAGCGGTGCCGGACCGAGCCACATGTCGTAGTTGACGCCGGAAGGGGTCGGCGAGTTCGGAACGCCCTGTCGGTGGCGGTGGCGCTGGACGTTCCACGCCTTCGTCATCTTGACGGAGCCCAGGATCCCCGAGGCCAGCACTTCCGCGGCCTTGGCCGTCACCTCGCTGGACCGCATCTGCGTGCCGTGCTGTACGACGCGCTTGTGTCTGCGTGCGGCCTCAACCAAAAGCCGCCCTTCGCGAAAGACATGGCTGGCCGGTTTCTCGACGTAAACGTCCTTCCCGGCCTGAAGCGCCGGAACGGCGATGGGGCAGTGCCAGTGGTGTGGTGTCGCGATCACCACCGCGTCCACCGACTTGTCGTCGAGCACGCGTCGAAAATCCACCCAGCGATTCGGCTTCTCTCCGGTCGCTGACTCGACGATCTTCGACCCCTCCTCGAGCCGCCGGGAATCCACGTCACACAGGCAAACGACTCTGGCATCCGACCGTCCCGCGAGCACCTTCACATGCCCACGACCCATGCCCCCGACGCCGATGACGGCCACCCCGATGCTCTCGTTGGCTGCGGCGAACGCCGAACGGCCATTCGCCGCGCCGAGCACTCCAAGACCGGTCGCTGCGCCGGTGCACCCTGTCAGGAACGTTCGTCTCGTCACTCGATTCATGAGAAACAGTCCTTCTCAGCTTATGCCTCAGACGCTACCTTGCGGATCAACGCCTTGAGATTGGCCATGTTGATCTCCATCGCCTCCACCCGCGAGCCGCTCGGCGGGCGGAAATGCGTCGACATCGAGAGGACCGCGTCCGAGCGGTGCCGGCGGAGGGCGCGCAGAATGGTCGCGTAGTCGACGTCGCCCGCCCCGAACGGACGATACTCGAACTTGAGACGCTGGCCGTCGAAGACGTGCAGGTCCTTGATGTGCAGCCCGTGAAGATACGGGCGGACGTTGCGGAAGCCCGCGGTCGCCACGTCCCATTCGCCGCTGTTCATGTTGTCGGCTGGTCCCCACATGACTTTGATCCGCCGCGAGCCAACCGCTTCGGCCACCCGGCGGAAGTTACCCGTCGTGTTGGTGTAATTCCAGGGCATCATGGAAAGGGCCACGTCGACGTCGTAACGCTCGGCGCGTTCGCCAACCAGTGAAAACGCCCTGACCAGCTTCTCCATGTCGACGTCGGCGATCACACCACCGCGGGTCAGCCAGCGCATCGGCCAGGTCGGCTTGCCCGCGGAGTATTCACCCGGCCAGGCAAAGGTGAAGGCGCCCACTGTCTTCACCTTCAGCCGCGCGGCAATCTGCATCGAGCGGGTGAGGTCGTCGAGTTCCTTGCGGAACGCGGGATGCTCGGCCATTGTCTTGACGCTCAGGTCGGTCAGATGAATCGTCTTGAAAGGGTTACCCGCGTTGAGCAAGAAGATCTTCAGACCGTGCCGGTCGACCCGTTTCCCCATCCGATCCACCTCCGCGTCGCTCATGCGGGCGACGTCGGGTTCACCTTGCAGCCGGTTGAACCAGACGTATTCCGCGCCGATCTTCTTGGCCTTGGCCAAGGACTCGTCGAAGGGCAGTCCCAACTCCGGAAGGTACATGCCGAGTTTGAAGCGGTAGGGGGTCAATCCGGGCTCGGCAGCGCCGACCGCGGCAGTGTTGGACGCCAAGAGAGAACCCGCACCCGCCAGCCCGACCGTCGCCCGCGGAGCGGCAGCCAGAAAATCCCGCCGTCCCATCGTGTTCTTCTCGTCGCTCATCGGTTTCTCCTGTGCGAGGTGAGCCATGCTACACGCTCATTCCGTCAACTTGAACGTCCGCTCGACGGTCCGTTTGCGGCCGGCGTGTTCGACAGCCACCGTGATCGTGGGGCCGCCGTCGGGCAGGAAACGGAAATGAAAGAAGTACCCGCTGGGTCGCACATTCTCGCTTGTAATGGGTTCGCCATTGACTGTGACCGTTAACTCCGGCCTCCTCGCGACGGTGGGACTCGCGCGACTCCTCGGCTAGTTTCCGCTGTCGGTGCCGTCCAGCGTCTTGGCGTCGGGGGGCGTGTCTTCCAGATACGCGAACAGATCGGCGATCTGCTCGAGGTCGAGCACGTTGAGCGTGCCCTCGGGCATCATGGAGGTGGCCTTGCTGGTACGGACCACGTCGGACCGGGGAAGCGTCAGTTCGGTGCCGTTCGTGCGCTTCAGGACGATCCGTTTCTCGTCGTTCTCGACCGGAATCCCGGCAATGACCGCACCGTCGGTGGTCAGCACGTTGATCGCCTCGTACTGATCGGAGATGACCTTGTTGGGTTCGAGGATCGACTCGAGGATCTCGGTTCGCTTGAACCGGGCGGCCACGTCGGTCAGATCCGGACCGACGCCGCGTCCGGGAGTCTGGTCACCGAACTTGTGGCAGGCCGCGCACCCGGCCTTGGCGAAGACCTCGCGTCCGTTCCGGGCGTTTCCGCGCCGCCCGGCCGGCTCGCGCAGCAGGTACTGCTCGAGCTTCTCCGGGGCGTGCCGGTTCTTGGCCGCCTTGGCCTGGGCGATGGCCCGGCTGACCGGATCGCCGCCGTCGAGCGGCTCGTCCAACTCCGCCAGAATCTCGTCACGCTCCCCGGGCGGAAGCAACTCCAGCGTCGAATCCCAGAGCATGTCGAGATACCCCGAGAAGCTCGCCCCGCCACTCCATTCGCGCGTCAGGCCGAACCAGTCCACGAACCGGTCCCGCGCCGGCCTGGTCCAACCCGATTTCATGACGCGAAGGGAGTATGCGTAGTGGATCTGCTGCTCTCGCGGCGCGTCACTCTCCATCTCGTCGAGCATCTTGGCGATGATCCGCGGCTCCTGCAGATACGCCAGCAACCGGGCCGCTTCCCGCTTGACGCGCCAGTCCTTGCCATCGAACGCCCGCAAGAGGAACGGACGCATGGCGTCCATCGCTTCGGGCACCGTGCCCTGGCCCCGGCCGCGAATGTGCGTGAGCTGCGCCAGGCGGATTGCGTCAAGCAGTAGATCGTCCGGCAACGTACGACCGAGCATGTCCAGTTGCTTTCGGGCGTGGTCCTTCGAGACAGCTTGTCTTGCGTCGCGTTGAATCAGGGTGAGCATGCCTTCGATGGCGATCCGTGGGTTGTCCGTTGCGAGAATTGCGTTGCGGTACTGCGCGAGCTCGATCCGCCCGAGGGCGCCGCGAGCGGCGTGACGAACCCACCGGTCCTCGTCAGCGAGCAGCGGGATGAGTCGGGCCACCGGCGCCTGCAGCCCGGCCCGAACGAACGCCTCGCACGCCCGCCGGCGAATCATCGCATCGGTGTCACTCAGACGCGCCGCCAGCGCCCCACGCACCGCATCACCGGAACGCAAGCCGAGCAGAAAGACCGCCGTGCCTCGAACCTGCACATTGCCATCACGCGACAGTGCCACCAGCGCCGCTTGGTCCGGGGGTGGGCCGAATTGCTGAAGGAGGGTAAGCGCCCGGCCGCGCTCACGCTCGTTGCGCGACGCATCGCGCGCGATTCCCAGCAACGCCGGCGCCCAATCATCTCCCAGCTTCTTCTTGATCGACGCTACGCGTGCGCGGGCCCACGCGGCATCGGGCTGAAGCTGCCGAACGGCGGTTTCGGCACTCGCGGGCGCTGCATCGAGGCTCACGGACGGGGGCGATTCACCGGCATCGTAGACGATTCGGTAGACGCCGCCTTCGGTATTCCGCCCGCCGATGGAGAAGTACAACGCGCCGTCCGGTCCCACTTCGATGTCGTTGACGTTCAACGGACGCCCCGTGACGAACGTCTCCCACCGGCCTGAATACGTCGCCCCGTCACGTTCAAGAAAGACGGCAAGGATGCGGCCCCGGGACCAGTCGCTCATGAAGAACGCGCCACGATATTTCTCCGGGTACGCATCGTGCTCGTAGAACACCAGGCCGCAGGGCGAGCCCCGGCCCATGTCGATCGTCGTAGGAAGGCTGTCAACGTGATAGGGCGGCCGCTTGCCCGAGCCGTGCCGCCACCCGTAGTCGCCTCCGGGAACCAAGTGATTGACGCGGGTCGGCCGGTACCACGGCAGGTGCTCGTCCCACTCCATGTCGGAGTCGTAGGTGAACAACTCGCCGGCCGCGTTGAATGCGATGTCATACGCATTGCGGAACCCGCCGGCGACGAGCGCCCAGCGCTTGCGCTCGCTGTCGATGCGCACCACCATGCCGCCGGGAGCGAGGATTCCGCGCGCGTGGCCATTGGGGTCGGCGTATCGCGGCAGGAGAAGGCCTTCGCCAACCGCGTTCAGCGGCGAGTCGGGCTCGATCGGGCCTGGTAGCCAGGCGTGGTTGCCGACCATGACGTACATGCAGCCATCGGGACCGTAGGTCACACCGTGCGGTGCGTGCTCGCCCATACCCTTGCTCTTGAACGTGCTGACGGTCTCGATGGTGTCCGCCCAGTCATCGCCGTCGTCGTCCTTGAGTCGGTACAAACCGACCCAGTCGGGCCCCTGCCCGACCGTGTAGAGCCACCCGTCGACGAAGCACAGCCCCTCGGAGTGCGTGAGGCGATAGCTGAACTGCCGGGACGCCTCGCACAACCCGTCGCCGTCCTCGTCGATCAACGTGTAGATCGCTCCTTGCTGGCGCGACACGACGATCCGGCCTTTGGGGTCGAAGGTCATGGCCCACAGTGAGCCGGTCAGCGCGTCGGCGGCCACACGCTCGATCCGGAATCCGGGGGGCACGGTGAACCGCTGCGGGTTGCCGGAACCCGGCTTGTCCGGCGCTGCCTCAACCGAGGAGCACACACTCCAGATTGCCCCGACCACAACGAATGATCTGATCACACTCCTCGACATACGTTCTCCCGTCAACGGCGCGCCGTGAGCATCAGCAGGTAGTATGCATTGTGGGGCAGCCAGGGTTCGCCTTGTTGTCCTCATTCGGTTACCCTCCCTACGTTGACGCCCGACGGCTGACGCCGACGGTGAAGGATTCTCTACCCGACCACCCGACGCATTGCAATGA
>CAYMME010000517.1:0-6142 GCA_964391465.1 uncultured Planctomycetales bacterium | reverse complement strand
GCGCCGGTCTGTGCGGTCGTTGTGGATCTCGCAGGTGAATCACAGAGGTAGGTCTCGTCCCCCCCACTGCGCCGAATCCCCTCCGTCCCTCCATGTTCACTTGCCTCGCTCTCGGTGCTTCAGAAGAACACGCTTCAGACGCTCGTACGTTTCGGTGGCCGCGGGCTTCTTCTGCTTGGACCAGTTGATCCACCAGTCGACGCGCTTGATCAGTGCGCTGACTTCGGCCCGCGTCGGGCGCACCGGCTCGTCGCCGACCTGAACCCACACCGGGGTCGTGTGGGCCAGGGCAACGTTGTCCGGCGTCACGCGGGCAAACGCGCGGACGGCAAACCAGCCGCTTTCGGACGCGGTAACGTTGTGCCTGTGCTTGAAGATATACGGTGCGGAGCCCTCTCGCCGTGGTGTCAGCCTCACGGCTACGCTCCCATTGTGAATCACCTCCACGGCATCAAGCGGGTCGGGGCTGCGCACGTCGATGGCCACGGTTACGTCAACCGTCTCGCCCTTCTTCGCCGTGATCTCGCTACCGGGAAGCTGGTCGTTGACTTTCACGAACAGCATGGGCCCATTCGTGGCGAACGAGCGCCCGGCCTGCAGTGCCTCCACCCAGCGGTCGACGCTCAGTTGCTTCTCACCCGTGTAGACGTAGGTCCGGTTGTACCCGATGTGCGTGCCGAGAACGCCGTCCGCCGTGCCGCCCACCGCGGCCAGTCGATAGCCGCAGTTCAGCAGCGCGTAGTAGATGTCGCAGTTGTACTTGGCGTAGCCGATGAACTCCTTTTCGTACCTGCGCCACTCGGCGGCGAAGTTGCGCTCGAAGCCCCAGGCCTCCATGTTCAGCGCCGCCGGCCAGAGGTAGTGGTTGTTGACCACCTCCATCATGCTCGCCTTCCCCAAGATCACCGTCTCGACCGAACACTTCCAGATCGGCTTGGCCGAGTTCACGAAGCCGCCCGCTTCGATCGCGCCCAGGCAGACCTTCTCGACCGGCGGCACCTCGCCGTGCACGAACTCCTTCAGATGCAGCAGGAAGATCGCCCCGTGCGGATCGCGCTCGTACTCCATGTTGTAGAGCGACATGACATGCGTATCGTCGACACGCACGGTGCGGCCGTCGGTCGACTTCGCGGCCCAACGCTTCAGCTCGTCGGCGAACTTGGGGCCGTTCCACCAGACCAGCGGGAACGCGACGTTGACGTCCTCGCGCTGCATCTGCTCGGCCGTGCGTTCGGGGCCGCGGTGGATGTGCAGGTCCGACGACCACCAGCCCAGCGCGTTCATGTCGATGAAGCGCCGCAGCCGGACCTCGCGGGTGATCGTCCCGGGCGCGCCGCCGGCGAAGGTCTCGACGACCGGCACGTACTCCCGCCCGCGCTCGATCCAGACACGGCACGGTTCGTCGGGCAGCGTGAGCGAGAAGCCGTCGGGGCCGAACGAGGCGTAGTTGCACCGCTTGCCGCGCCAGAACCCGGAGCCCTCGTACTCCCCGATCTTCTTGCCCTTCTTGCCGAGCGTCAGGTACACGTGACCACCCAGCCGGGCCCCGGTGTCGGCGTCGACCACCGTGGCCGTGAAGGTCGCGCCCCAAGCCGGACCGGCCGCAAGGACGAGGACAAGCCCACCCATGATGTACCGATAACCTGCTCGCAACCGCATGAGAGATCACTCCGCCAGAACCGTGTAGCCGCGCGGAGTCTACCGACGGGGGTGGAGTGGGTCGAGACCCGGGGAAGGGACGGAGGGACACAGGGACGAAGGGACGGGGTGGCCCACGTTTTCAAACGTGGGGGGCGCGATTCACGATACGCATGGGTCCAACGACGAAACGACGAAGACGGCCGCGTCCCCGCCCGCGTCATTCGGACTTCGTCATTCTTTCGACATTCGTCATTCGTCATTAGACATTGCCCGGGTGGGCGACCGAGCCGTCACCCCGTCGGCACCCCGCCCCGCCGGGGACTACCCACGCCGGCGGGAATCCGTTATAGTACCCGGTTCGCGGCAATGGGCCGAAGCAGAAAGGTGAGAATATGCACTACCCGCATCGCAATAGCAAGATCAAGCGCAAGCGCAAGCAGGGCTTCCGGGCGCGGATGCGCACCGTCGGCGGACGCAGGATCATCAACGCTCGGCGCCGGCGCGGCGCGCACCGGATCAACGCCGCTTAGGCCCTTCCCCCACGGGGTGGACCGCGCGGTGCTCAGGCGACGATCCGCTCCATCTTCATTGACGCTAGATCGATCAGGGCGAAGGCCAGCCGGCCAAGCTGACCCGGCTGAACGCACCACGTGCGGCCGAGCCGGTTGCGCCAAGCCGCGCTCATCTCGGGCGACTCGTGAATGTGGCCGTGCAGCGTCAGCAGCGGCTGCCGGGCCTCGATGAACCGGCGCACGGCATGCGACCCCACCGCCTGGCCGTGGGCGCACACGTCCAGCCCGAGGTCCACGGGCGGAGCGTGAATCACGTACACCGTCCGCTCCGGATCGCCCGGCTCCGGCAGGTCGGCCAACTCGTGCTCGATCGACGGCAGCGTTTCCACATACGCTTCCCAGTCTTCGACTTCGTCGAACCCGTTCGGCCGCGACAACAGCGCCGTCCCGAGCTGCACGCCCACGGTCGCATCCGGTGCGTCCAGCCGGCACCGGTCCTTGAGCCGGAACGGATAGTCGTCGACCCAGTTCATGCCGATCCACTCGTACCCGCCGAACTCGATGCGGGCCTGGGCGAGGTTCACCGTGAGCGGATGCCGCTCGCACATGGCCGCGAACGGTTCGTCGTGCACGCGCAGGTCGTCGTTGCCGAGGCAGCAGATGTGCTGGATGCCGGCCGCGTCGTACTCCGCCAGGTGCGCGTCGAGAAACGTGTCCAGGAACCGCGCCTGGTCGGCGTGCATATCGCCGCCCTTGGGCAGCATGTCGCCGCCGTTCACGACCAGCGTGACCTCACGCTCGCGGGCAAGCTCCAGGATGGCGCGGTACTTCTTCTCGTTGCCGTGCAGATCGGTGACATAGAGAAAACGCATGGGCGCAGATTACATACCAGAAGCAGCGAAAAGACAACCACAAGCCCAAACCGAGACGCGACCGTAAGGGAGCGTGACATACCGGTGGGTGGCCCACCTCTTCGTACGTGCTTGGCGTCGGGTGCCACTGGCAGCTTGCCTGCCAGTGCCTTTGCCGCAGAACACGGGCGGGCAAGCCGCCCGTGGCACCCTGAAACACAGTTTGGCGCTGCTGAGAACACCCCAAACACGTACATCTCCTCGGAGGTGGGGAACACGATTCCCGAAAGTGATTCCCGTTACACCCGGCTCGCCAGCGCGCGGTTCACGCGTCCGATCGCTTCGTCGATCTCGGCGGGGCTCTTGAACCCCATGACGACGGCATCGACGCACTCCTGCCGCATGACGAACTGAATCGACCTCTCGCGATCGGCGGCATCCTCGAACGCACCGCCTCCGAAGATCTTCATGCCGATGACGCCGCGCCCGGCCGCGTGAATCTTCTTGATGTTCTCGACCGCGGCGTTCACGTCGCCCGGCTCCTTCTGGCGAGGATCGGGCCCATCGACCCGCGTCCCCTGCGGGTTGATGCGGCACAGGTTGACCTCGGCCCACGCGCAGCCAGCCAAGCCGCGGAGTGCGGGCAGCCCGTGGCATGATGCGCCTCGGGCGCGGATCCACTTGCGTTCCTTGGCTTCGGACAACCCGTCACGCAGATACTTGAACTCCTCAGCCCAGTTCCGGATCTTCACATTGTGTACGAGCACGGTGTCGACGTAGTCCGTATCGAGCGCCTTGCGGGACTCGTCGACGGCCTTGAGCGCATCGCGGATGCGCTCGGGCCGGATCTTCGACTGGATGAAGATCTTGTCCCGGGGCAAACCCTTGATCGCCTTGCCGATCATCCCCTGCATCTCGCCACTGCCGTAGCTCTCGGCGGTGTCGATGTAGCGCACGCCCTGGTCGTAGGCGTGCCGCACGAGCCGAGTGAAACCTTCCTGACCGAGATTGCGCTGAGTACTCCCCGTCCCGGTTCCCATCCCCATGCGCGGGATCTTCAGCCCGGTCTTGCCCAGCGGCACCCAATCGGTAGCGGCAGGCTTGCTCGATCGCGGCCTGCCGGGACCGGCGCAGCCGACAGCGGTCGCCGCAACACCGGCCAGCGTCGTCTCGAGGAAACGTCTCCGTGTGAGAACCGACATGGTTCACCTCCGCAGCAATTGTGTTTTCCGGCCAAACGGCACGATATCACAGCCCAACCGTCGGCCGCAACCAACATGCCCCGAAGGGGCCGACTCAACCGATCGGCATCGCGTGCCGGTTGCGGCACAGCTCGACCACGGAATCCGCGTCAGCACGCTCATAGGGCAGTGTCCCAAACCCGGCGCGGCGTTTCCGCTCCGAACCGGGACCGTGAGGGAGCGGGTGCCCCATCCTTGGACCGCCGAGAGGCGGGACTAGGGTGGGGGACCGACCGGTCTCGTGAACGACGGGGAAGCTGAGACAACGCTTCCCCGTTCCGTCCCCTACCCTTCGCAAATGCCGGCGCTCCGGGACGAAGGATGGGGTACCCTGCGACCCTGTAGGGGTCGAGGGTGGTTAGCCCAGGGCGCAGCCCGGCGCCAGCCGGGGCAAGCCCTGGGTCGACGGGCACGAAGACCGTCGAGCCCCGGAGGGGCGAAGGAGGCCCTCGCGAAGCGTTCGCGCATGCCGGCACGTCTCCTCCGCCCCTCCGGGGCGGGTTGGTGTCGGCGCAGCACGCGAACCACGGGTTCCGCTTCTCTCCACCCGTGGCTACGTTCCCCGGCCCCGCCGGGGCCGACGCCATCGACTCGCGGCGGGTGCCCCAACCTTGGGCCGCCGACGGGCGGAACCGTGACGGGCGACCGATCGATCTTGGGAACGGCGGCGACGCTGTGACAATCCTTCCCCGCTCCGTCCCCCACCCTTCGCAAACTGCCGCGAAGGATGGGGCACCCGGCGCTTGCGTGCTAGAATCGCGTCGTGCTCGATCCTTACATTGATCGCCTCCTGCTGGTTTGGCTTGAATCGCTGGTCGGCGGCGTGCTCATCGTCGCTTCTGCGATCGTCGGCTGGCGGTTGGCCGCTGCGCGCGGGGGCGCGTTGGTTCGCGTTGTCGGCTGGTGGCTGGACCACGTCGTGCGTCACGTCATCGTGAGCCGTTCCTGGCTGCGGCGCACGGTGCTCATTGCCGCCAACAACAGCTTCTCCTGTGGTGTGTTGGTGCTGCTCGGTGGGCTGGGTCACGTGGCGTGGTTGGCCGTTTGCGGCTTGGGTCTGGCATTGGGCGTCGCCGTCCGTTGGATCATCGAAACCATGGGGGCGTACGAGAGCGAGCACGCACACCACGCATTGCCGCGGCGCGCGCAGGTCCTTCAAGCAATCGGCTTCGCCGTGAACATGCTCGAAATCCCCGCCATCCTGCTCAGCGCCGGTCTGAGCCTCGGGCAGGGCGCCATGTCATCGGCGCTCGAACCGTTTGCGGCAGTAACCGTCTTTGCGGTGATTGTGGTTCCCCTGTTGATCGTCGGCGCGGCAGGTGAGGCCCTGTGGATGACTTGCGATCCGGACCTGCCCAACATCTGGCCGCCCCAGCAACGGCCCCCTGATGACACCCCCCACTGAGCGAGACTGGACGGACATGCCCGGACGCCTCCGCTCACCGCGTCCGCGCCGGTAGTCCCCACGGCGCCCCGTAGGCCCGATCCGGACGTCCTATAGGCCCTCTCCCCGTGGAACGTGTTCGGTAGTGTGCCCGCAGAGCGATGCAGAATGTAGGACGCCCAATGTCATGGGGTTGTTCTGGATGCCAGCGCTCGATCGAGGGCACAGAGCACGTCATCATTTGAGAGGAGAGCGCCGTGAAGAACACTTCTGTACGCAACTGTGGAGGGATCGTCCCGGGTCTCGCGGTTCTGTTCGCGTTTGGCTGCGCTGCCGAGCAGCAGTCCGGCGTGGGGGTCGTACAGGAAGCGGGCAGCCCCGCTGAACTCGCGTCCGGCGACGCCGCCGCCCCGCAGGCCGGCAGCAGAGGCGCCGCCAAGTCCGACCGCCCCGCCCCGGAGCACGATCCGGTCGCGCACTTCCTCAGCACGGTCCGCAGATGAGTGAACCCGT
>CAYMME010000516.1:0-6149 GCA_964391465.1 uncultured Planctomycetales bacterium | reverse complement strand
GGAATCCGCCTTGTTGCCTGACTGCTTGGCCCTCACAAGCTGGTACTCGCAAGCTGTTGCGTCAGGCTCTTGAACCCGTCGGCCCCGCGGAAGTGTGTGTCGATGGGCCCGCACGGGTGCGCTTCGTACAGCACGCAGCGATTCAGCCAGTCGGGGCGATCCGCGGGCGGCCCGCAGTGCAGATCGTCGGCGAGCCGGCCGAGTGCATCCAGGGCCGCGGCCTCATCGCCCTCGACGATGCGCACGACCTGCGCCCCCGCGTCGATGCGATCATGCTTCTTCAGGCGAGCCGCCGTACGGAACCGATGCCCGAAGATCAGCCGCCCCTCCTTCTCGACGGTGAACACCCTCGCAGAGTCGATCTCGAACTCGTAGGCGACCAACATGGACACGCGCGCCTTCGGCGAATGCAACATCACCATCCCGGTGTCGTTTCGCGTCCACCCGGGCTCGTTTCGGAACCGCCGAGCGTCGGCCGTCGGCCACGGATGTCGGCGAACGGGGTAGTTACCCGGGAACAGGTAGAAGTCGTCCGGATGGTCGCTCAGCCGCACACCGGGCCAGGACAGCTCCAGCAGGTTGACCTTGGGGGTCGCATCGCCGAGCCACTCGAACGTCACCCGACGCCGCAGCTCGGTTGCGCCATCGCGGGCCGTGAACTCGGTGATGGACAACCAGTTCTCCGCCCGGCGATGGATGCGCAAATGATGATCGCGCCGCTCGTGTTTCACGTAGCGCCAGGTTTCGGACGAGGGAAAGGGACCGGCTTCGCCGGCGATCCGCACGTCGCCGACGCCAACCGGCGCGAGCAGGTCACGGTCCGATCCGCCAACGCGCAGCGACACCCACGCCCCCGCTTGCCGGTCGAAACCGAGCCGGAACCGCCCCACATCCAGGCGCAGCTCGTCGGCCACCGCCACCGGAGTCAACGTCATAACGAGCGCAGAAACGAGACGCAGCATCGTCGTCCTCCTCGGCCATCAATGAACGGCATCCGACGCGCAAATGCAACCGACGTGCGTCTTGCGCCGGCGGCGCTTGTGTCACGCCCGCGCCGCAGACGACGTGCACGAGCACGAACGCGCCCAACCGATACCGTTGCGGTACAATGCATAGACGCGCTGCTGAGCTACGCAGGACACAAGTGCGTATCGAGTCGGGGTGACGCCGCATGCCGAAGCGAAAGCGTGTCGATCGCTTCAATGACTGGGGATCGCAGTGGGCCGAATGGCTCGGCTGGAAGCGGCTCACGCGCCTCGACAAGCCCAAGCCGGACGAGCCGCTCGTTCGCTGGGAATGGGGCCACTGGCTCTCGCCGGGCGTGGAGTGGCTCCTATGGGGCGCGTTGTGCGTCGTCCTGTTCGTTGTCGGATACGCGTTTCGGCATTGGCTGTATGGGTTCTGATTCGAGGACTGCGTTGATGCACTGGACTGGCCGGGCAATGTGCGCCGTAGCCGCGGGGGCCGGTGCCGTCCTCTTCGCGACGCCGTTGGTGGCACTTCTGATGATCCTTGTGGGCCCTTTCGCGTTCGTCCTCGCCCTCCCTGCGTTCGCGTTGGCCTACAACACGGGGATGTTGCGGTGCTACCACGTGCTCACCCGGCAGGCCCACGTGGGTGGCTTTGAGTCGCAAACCCGCTGCCGCGAGTGCTCGTACGTACTGATGGGGCTCACGGAGCCACGCTGCCCCGCGCGCGGAGATCGCATCTGATGCACTGGTTCCTGAGAGGTCTGAGTTCCACCATGATCGGCCTGCTGGGCGCCCTCGTTGCGGTCCCGTTGTGGCCGATACTCGCGTATCCCCTGGGCGAGGAACTTGCGTTTCTTGCCGCCTCCGCGGTTGCGTTCGCCGTGTACAACGCCCTGACCCTGCGCGTCTACCATCTTGCGACCTGCGACAACGACGACGCAGACGCCGACCACGAAACCCACTGCCGCCGCTGCGGCTACATCCTGCGAGGCATCACCGAGCCGAGGTGCCCGGAATGCGGGGAGCGGATATGAAATGCGCCCTGCGCCGAAGCGAATCTCGGCAAGAGCTCGTCGCGCGTTCGGAATGCACGTCACCAAGCCGGGTGTTCGGGCTGCGGGTCGGGCGCTCAGAATGCAGTGCAGTGGTCTAACTCCGTACGTACACCTCGTCCCGAGCCCCAACGGGGCGACAAATGGTTAGCCCAGGGCGTAAGCCCTGGGTATGCGGCACAAAACGTCGCCAAGCCCCGGAGGGGCGACGCTCTGGGGCACAGTACCCGCCCGATGAAACGCGCGCCCACAGCGTCGCAGGGTTCGTGCCGCATCGCCCGCGCGTCCTTGGCGTCTCGGTTTTCATGTAGCATTTCCGCTGCCGTCTTGTCTTTACTACGGAGCGCGTCAACTGAGGAGCCCGGATCGCGTGGAATCGGACGCCGAACTCGTCCAAGCCGTCCTGAACGGTCGACGCGAGGCTTTCGCAGATCTCGTGCGACGGTATGAGCGCGCGGTCCGGGCCACGGCCCTCGACGTGCTCGGCGACCACCATGCGGCGCAGGATGTTGCCCAGGACGCGTTCGTGGCAGCGTATGAGAAGCTCGGCGAGTTGCGGAAGAGCGCGGCGTTCGGCGGGTGGGTCGTTCGGATTGCCCACAATCATGCAGTCAACGCGGTGCGTCGTCGGTCGGGGCAGAACCCGGCCGATCTGACGCCGGAGTTGCCAGCCCCTGACGCCGGCGCCCGCGTCGACGAACGGTTGCAGCGCTTGCTCGCGGCCGTGATGGAACTGCCTGTTCATGAGCGGACCGTGGTGATGCTGCGGTACTGTGACGGACACCCGGTGCAGGCGGTGGCGCAGATCACCGGCAGACCGACCGGGACCGTGACCGCCCAGCTCGCCCGCGCCCGCGCCCGATTGCGACAGCGCCTTGCGGAGTTGGAGCCATGAAACCCGAAGAAGAGCTCGAACGTGACCTGGAGGAGTTGGGGCGATCGATGGCCCCGGACGCCTCGATCGCCGACAAGGTCATGCGGCGCATCGAGGAGCGGCCCGACCGTCCCAGACGGATCAGACGCGCACGAGAGTTGAAGTGGCTCGTCGCTGCCGCGGCCGCCGTTCTGCTCACGGTCCAGCTCTGGCCCGGCACCGCAGGCAACGGCATCGTGTGGGCCGACGTCCTCACGCGAATCCGGTCCGCCCGAACGGCTCATCTTCGCATCAAGATGAACGACCCTCAGGCATTCGGCGGTGTGCCGTGCACCCTGGACTGGTATCTCAGAACACCAGGCATGATGCGTCAGGAGTATCACATCGACGGGGTCGAGCCCCGAACAGCAGTCTTCAGCGACGGCAAGGGGATCATGTTGATTCCCTCGCGCAAGCTCGCGTATCGACTACCGCCATGGGAGACCGCGTCGGTAGACGAGGATGCGATCGAGAAGGCGCTCAACCAGTTTCTGCCGTTCTCGAGCGGCCGGACGCCGCAGCAAGCCGGCCCCATCCAGGGTGTGGTAGGCGGCGAGGTCGGAAAGCTGGTCCTTGCCGGAACAGAGCGACGCGACGGTCGCAAGCTCAACAAGTACGTCATTGAGTCGGAGACGAAGCAGGAACAAGAGCCATCCACGCCCGGGAGCGGGCAACAGGTGTACTACTGGTTCCGACCGACGGACAACAGTCTTGAATTGGTGACTGTAGAGAAGCTCGTCGACGGGAACCGCAAGGAGACGCAGGCGGTTACGATCGCACTGGACGTCGAGTTGCCGGAGTCTCTCTTCTCGACCAAGGTGCCGTCCGACTACACGGCTGTTCCCGAGGTCGCTTCGTCCACGCAAACGAGCAACGACATACGGCAGACGGCAGTGAAGTACTACGCGAGCCGGGAGAGATTCGACCGGTACCGCCTGCTGGTTTGGGAGAAGGTGCCCAAGGGCAGTCGCCCGCACTGCCGTGCCCGCGTGGCACGCGACGGCTACCGATACCGGGTGGATAAGCTTTACGGCCATGACGATGAGGATCTTGTGATCGATGACCCGTTCGACGCGACGTGGAACCGGGTGTCACGCCGTCATATGAGGAGGACGAGCCTTACCCTGGGCCCGAAAGTCGCTCTGATCTATTGGGAGGACGAGGACGACGATCCGCCCGCCGAATGGGTCAAGGGCTACTGGCGTCCTTTCCCGAACGAGTACCTGCTGGCGAGTCTGGGCTGGCCGGCCTGGCCGGGTGTGAAGGCTTCGATGTTCCCGACGAACAGACGCGGGTCGGAATACACGCTGCTGCCGGGCCGATGGGACCGGCCCGGCCTGATCGGCCTTCGCGTCACCTCGAATAGCGAGCCGGGACGGCCCGGCGTCCAACGCCCCCTTCAGGAGCTGTACTATTACTGGATGGACCCCGACAGAGACTACTTGTGTGTTCACTGGGAGCGACACAAACGCAAGGACGAGCCCTGGAAGAACGCGCCGGATTGGATTCCTTCCGAACCGCCCGGCGATGAGTCCGTCCGATTGGGCGCGATCCGAGAGTATGACGAAGTGGCTGAGATCCTGGAGTTTGGCCGCACACCCGACGGTCGCTGGTACCCGACGGTCATCAAGTTCAGCAACTTCGCAATCAAGGAAGGCAAGCGATACCCTTCGTCACCCCGGGTCGTCCGCATCGACCTCGACCTGACGGGGCCGATTCCCGACGACTTCTTCTCTTGGCCGAAAGGCGTACCGGAGCTGAAATAGTGTCAGTGGGTTTCCGTCGCCCGTCGGGGCCGAACCTACATCCCCGGATAGAGCGTCTCGTTGTACAGCGTGGGGATCTCGTGCAGCCGTGCGTTGGCGTAGATGCATGCTCCGCGTGGGCCGAAGAGAATCACCTCCTGCCGGCTGTCGCCCCACACATCCGCGGCCAGGGCGTAGAACCCGGCCTTGCGATCTGCCTCGGAGCGATCCGGCGTATGCGCCATCGGCAACCGGTCCACGATCTCTCCCGCGCCGTCGTAGATGACGGCCGGGCGGCCGGGACCGCGTCCGTACACCAGCACGCACTGCGGCGCGCCCGCCCCGAACCAGTCGACCTCCACCGTCGCGATCGCCCACGCACCTTTCTCCTGCTTGCGCTGCCAGATCTCCTTCCCGTCCAGGTCGTACAGGTAGAGGATCGCCCACGCGTTGTCGTCGCGCCGGTGGGTCGGGACCGGCGTTCGATCTACCACCATGGCCTGAAGGGGGGAGTCGGTCCGGAAGCGGCCGACGACGACGTGCTGGGCCTCACCAAGCGGGTGGTGCCACAACTGCTTGCCGTCGGGCGACAGACAATGGACGCCGCCGTTGCCGAACAAGAGTCGCCACCTCCCGTCGGCCGCGCGCACGATCCACGTGGCATCCTGATGGGCACCCTTGGCGTCCTTCTCGAACAGCACCCGCCCGTCGTCGTCGATCAACGCGAAGCCCACGAAGACCTCGTCCTTGCCGTCGTCGTCCACGTCGGCGACCGCAGGCCAGTGGCCCGTCGAGCCCGCCCAATGCCACAGGACCTTGCCCTCGTGCGAGACGCCCCACATGTTCCAGTAGCGGTCCTTGACGACCAGGTCTTCGCGCCGGCCGCGGCCGGTCAGATCCGCGAACACAAAGCAGTCGTCCGCGGGGGCCGGCAGGGCGAACGTGCCCTTTTCCCTCCCCGTCCGTCCGTCGAGGATGACCATCGTGGCCTTGCCCTCGTATCGGGATGCCCGCTCGCGGGCGCTGCGGCCGTCGTGCGGAGGTTCGGCGTAGACGGCCTGGCGAACGTAGAGGACCTCGTTCCGGCCGTCTCGATCCCAGTCGTAGATCTGAACCGGCAGATCGGCGTAGATCAGCCCGTTGTCGGCGGACGGCGTGCCCGTCTGCCACAGAATGTCACCGAAGATGCTAGTGGCGGTGAGGCACGTGATCACGCGCGTGGCCCGCACGCTCTGCACGAAGAGCAGGTCCGGCCCACCGTCACCGTTGAGGTCGCCGATCCGCACCGTCTCGGCACCGAAGTCCTTCACGTCAATCCTGCTAACCAGGTGTGTGGTGGGGCGGTCTTCGCCTGCGACGGTCCGGGCTTGCGCCCCCGCGACCACGACGCATGCCAGCAGCACGCGGTGTGCGTGTTCAGAGGGCTCGCGCTTCTTGAGGGGAAAGGCGGCGTTTCTGCTCGCGTTCG
>CAYMME010000515.1:0-6175 GCA_964391465.1 uncultured Planctomycetales bacterium | reverse complement strand
CTCCCGTACTCGTGGACGGCGTCGATCAGGGTATGGACGTTGTAGACCGGTGTATCGACCTGGATCCCATGCCCGAGATTGAAGATGTGTCCGGGGCGCCCGGCCGCCTGATCGAGGATCTCGCGGGCCCGGCGCCGGATCTCGGTCGGGCCGGCGAACAATGCCGTCGGATCCAGATTGCCCTGTATGGCCCGGTCATGACCGATACGAGCCCAGGCCTGATCGAGCCGCACGCGCCAATCCACCCCGATGACATCGCCGCCGGCATCGCGAATATCTTCAATGAACGTGCCGGTTCCGGTGCCGAAATGAATGACGGGCACGCCTTCGGTCAGACCGTCGATCAGCGCTCGGCTGTGCGGCAGAACGAACTCGCGGTAGTCGTCCGGAGAAAGGCAACCCACCCAACTGTCGAACAACTGGACGACCTGGGCTCCGGCGGCGATCTGGCAGTTGAGGTAACCGGTCAGCGTGCGCACCAAGTGCCCCATGAGTGCGTGCCACGCGGCGGGGGTCCGGTGCATCATCGACTTCGTATAGCGGTAGTGGCGTGAGCCGTGGCCCTCGATGAGGTAGGACGCCACCGTGAACGGCGCCCCGGCAAACCCGATGAGGGCGACGTCAGGATCGAGGGCCCGGCGGGTCAGGCGCAGGGCGTCGCAGACGTAGGGGCAGAGCTCGTCGGCGTCGGGCTCGCGGAGGTTCTTGATGTCGTCGTCGGTGCGTACGGGATTGTCGATCACCGGCCCGTCGGCCTTGGCGTACCGGATGCCCACGCCCAGAGGTTCGAGAATGAGCAGGATGTCGGCGAAGATGATCGCGGCGTCGACGCCGAGTCGGTCGACGGCCCGTAGCGTGACGTCCGCGGCAAGCTCCGGCGTCTTGCACACGTCGAGAAACGAGTGTCGGGCACGGAGTTCCCGGTACTCGCGCATGTAGCGACCGGCCTGGCGCATCAGCCACACCGGCGTGTAGTCCGTGGGCTCGCACCGGCAGGCGCGGAGCAGGATCGGCACGTGCGGGGAGTCAGCCTCCGGTTGCATGGCCGGGTGAGCGACCACGTCGATGCGGCGCCAGGCGAGGGTGTCGACGCCCGCGTCGGCCGCGACCCGCTTGCGGCGGAGGGCGGCCGGGCCCCAGCGAGCCAACTCCGACAGCAGGAATCCCATTCTGGGGCGATCGGGCTCGAGATCGGGCGGAAGCGCCGCTGCGTGCAGCGCTTCGGTGCACATCGTCCCGATTGATGCGATCAACACACGCTTGAACCCCTCGCGCACGGAGTCGAGCCGGCCGCCATCCTCGGCGATCTGAAGCAGGTGCTTGATCTGGATCGCCGACGTGAACAGCACGATGTCCACGTTGCCGCCGGCGATGTCATCGACAGCTTGCGCGAGGGGGCCCGTGTCCTCGGGGAGGGCCCAACGATAGACCACGACTCGCTCGACGCGTGCTTCCCGTTCTTCGAGTGCCGCGGCCAGCGCGTCATTGGTCCGACCGTACTCCTGGACGGCAACCGTGCGTCCCGCAACCGGGATGTGTTCGTCGAGGGCTGCCACCACCTCGTGCCACGTGCTCGGTTCACCGACGGCGACGGTGGGGGAGAGGCCCAACTCGCGAAGGGCTGCTACCGACTTCGAACCTCGAGCCACCGTTGCGACCTTGCCGAGGGCGCTGATCAGCTCGTCGCGCGGGTGCGTGAGCTCGGCGGTCCGAATCACCATCCGGGTGCCGACACCCGTCAGTAGGATCACGATGTCGATCTGCCCGGCGATTAGACGATCGGCGAAGGTCCGTACGTCGGCGTGGTCCTCGAGCGGGACCTCACGTACGGAAGGGGCTGTGATGGGCGTGCCCCCGTGGCGTTCGATCAGCCGGGCCAACTCGTCGGCCATCCGGCTTTCGAGGGAGAGCACGCGGAGCCCCGCGAAGTCGGGCTTTGTGGGTCGGGCGGTCGGCATGGCCGTTATGGCACGTATTGTGATGTGCGGGCGCTCCGTCGTCCAGACCGCGTGAGTTCCGCACGTCGGTGGGCGCACACGCTGTGGTCGGGGCCGGCCATCGACGGAGGGGAATCCGCTGCGCGGGCGGGACTACTCGCCGGCGCCGCAGTGCGGGGCGACGTCCTGGAAATCGGTGAAGTCGTTCACGGTGACGGTGTGCACCGTGTTCTCCGACACGAAGAACTGCTGGATGATGTAGGTCTCGTCACCGCCGGCCGCTTCCGGGTCGAGAGAGGGCCGGATGATCGCGATGTCGTAGAGGCCCTGGATCAGAGCGAAGTCTCGCTGCTCGCCGGGCCCGATCGGATTGCTCTCGGGTACCCGGTTGCTGCCCCACGACGCGCTCGTCACGCTCGACGCGTCGCGGATGAACACGCAGCTAACGGCGAGTTGCTCTCCCAGGTTGACCACGACGAGCACCCCCTGGTCCCCGATGGGGATGATCGCGCCGGCGTCCGCCTCGGCGAGCACCGCCTGGTACTGCACCGCCGATCCCGTGCAGGACAGAGAAAGCACTGCGACGAGACAGGCCGTCGCCGTCATCGCCAACCGCGTATAGCATGAACGCATTCACGACCTCCTCGAGCCGGGCCGCCCGGACGCGCCCGCGGTACGGCGGCTCCGTTAGACAGTCTACGTACGGTCACGTGGAGGTCAACCCCGGCGAAGCGGCCCGACCACGCGCTACTCCCGAAGCGGCCGAGGGATACGGCCCGCCGGAGCTTGACCGGACACGGGGTTAGGCCGTATATAGTACCAACTGCAGTGTCCCATCCGGCGGTTGCCTCAACCGAACCCCCGGCGGGGCGATAAGGTGTCAGAAGAACCCTCAGCCCGACCCTCGGAGCACACTCCGGATGCGAAAAGTGAATCGATATCGCTGGCTGGCGGCAGCGGGGCCGCTCCTGCTGGCTTGTGCGATCCCGGCCCTCAGCGGCGCTTCGTGCTTGGGACCGTCGTTCGTTGCCGGGTTCGGCGTCGATCCGGTCTCCCTCCGGGCGCCGCCGTCGGGGTGGGTCAACGTCGTGTTTCAAAACGATTCCGATGCGACGGCTCGCCTGCTGATCGGCGTGACGACGCAAACCGGTGTGCAGCAGATTAACTACGGGGAACGGTTCGACGACCCTCGCACGTCGGGCGTCGGCCCGGCACGTTCGGAGATCCGTGCCTTCGAGTGTGACGTGGTGGCCGCCGAGAGCATCGCCCTCGAGTTGCTCAATCCGGTGGATGTGGCCGTGCTCGATTTCGTCACCGTCCAGACGGTGGGGGGCGGGACGACACGCCGGCTGGAACAGGTCGACACCATCGAGGTCGGTTTCCTTGCCGTCAATCTCGTTGGCGGCTACCCGGCCCTCGAGGACGTGCAATGCGGATCGAACGTCGTGTTCAGTGTGTCCGGGGCTCTGGTGATTCCGGAACGGACGTACTTTGATGTCATCAGCCAACAGACCGTAACGGGCCCGGCGTTCATCCGGAATGTCGATCCCGAGTACCCGCGGACCGACGAGTTCATCCTGCGGGCCCAGATTCAGTGAGCGACAAATGAAGTCTCATTCCAGCGTCTACCGGGCGGGGGGCGATCCAGGCCGGCGTCGTTCCGCGGTGAGGGCATGGGCGATGCTTTCGGTTCTGGCGGGTCTCTCCAGCGCCGCGACCTGTGCGACCGGCGTCTTGAACCCCCAGTTCCTCAACCTGCAGACCGGGGCCGTGTTCCCCGTGGCTCCGGGGGACACCGAATTCGTTCTGGTCGAGGTCGCGAATCAGACCCGGGAGAAGCAGGTCACCTTCCTGCTGAGCGTGGAGACCGCCGATGGTCCGCAGACCCTGGAGTTGGTCACGACGCCGGATCTCCCCACGCAGGCGGCCGTGTTCAGCTGCCCGGTGGCGCGGATCGGGCTCGGCGAGTTGGGGAACCTCGAGTCCAGCGGGATTCGTATCACGAATCCGGAAACCGGGCAGTTCTTCGAGGCTCCCTGGGATCGCAACCCCTTGACCGAGGGACGGAGCTTCCTTTGCGGTGACACGATCCTGTTCCTGGCGACCACCGACACGTCCGTTGCCGGGAGTGTCGTGCTGACCGTGGGACGGATCGACGGCGGGGCGCAGGCGGGGCCCTTCAGCGGGGCCGATACGTTCGAGAACCTCGAGGAAATCGTGATCGTGCTGGAGGAGTAGGCCGCTCCGGCTACGCCATCGACGGCACGTGTTGGAGATGATCAGGATGCGGGTGCGACGGCATCGGATGCTGCCCCTTCTGGCTTCGCTGAGTAGTTGCTTTCTTCTTGGGGGCGGGTGCAAGGATACGGTGCGAGAGGCGCTCTTCACGGGCGCCCTGGAATTCGTCCAAGGGCAGGTCGCGGGCGGTCTGCTGGACGAGCTGCCGGTTGACGAGATCATCGGCACGGTGCTGAATCCGTTTGCCCCGACGAGCTAGTTCGCAACCCCCGCCGTCCGATAAGGCGGTCGGCGGACGCGGCGACTTGCTCAGGGCTTGCCGTCGGGGTGTGGAACTCGTCGCGAGCCGCCTTTGCATTTCCCCCGATCCCCGATATGGATTACGCGGCCGTCTCGTCAACGGCCGATAGAACCTACGGTAGGCGGGGGTTGCTTTCGTTTGCGCTTCGGGGGGAGGGCGGGGTTCGGCCCGTCCGGGAGAATGTAGGACGATTTGGCTTGCAATGCCCGGCGCGAGCTGCCAAGATGACGGCCGTGTTCGCGGCGTGCCCGTCGCGCGAGGCGCGGGGTGACGGGATCGTAGGCCTCAGGTGGCGCCGTTCGACGCCGCGGGATGAAGGCGGACTGAATACATGATCATCCGGTTTGGTGGTCGGGCCAGGCTGGTCGGTGGTCTGGTGTGTCTGGGGGGCGCGCTGCTCACGCGATCGGCCCCGGCCCAACAGGAGACCGACGCGTTTCGTCTCCAGCAACGGCAGGTGGATCAGCGGTTGCTCGATGAGTTCGACGCGGCCGTTCCACCGACCCAGCGCATCTCCATCGACTGGGGCGGATGGTACAACCACTTCGGCTTCCTTTTCGACGACGGGATCGAGAGTTCGCGGACGTTCCGACGGAATGATCTGCGGCTTTGGGGCAGCCTCTCGGCCGACGGGGGGGCGCACACGGGGTACGTCCGTGCCCGGGGGTCCTATGTGGACTTCAACAGCGGCGATTCCTTCGACGGTAACGACGATGACTGGGAGGGGCCGAACCTCGAGCGCGGTTGGTACCAGTTCCGCTTGAACCGTGCCCTGAAAGCCTACGGCGGGTCACCGTCGCCGGTGGACTTCGACTTCAAAATCGGCCGGCAGTACGTCGAGTTCGGCACCGGCTACGCGCTGTCAATGCCCATGGATGCCCTGCTGGTGACGGCGGAGGCGGCCGACTTCCGTGTCACGGGTCTGATGGGGGCGGCGATCCGTTCGTTCGACAACATCGACTCGTCGCATCCGAACAGCGGCGATTCGGAGCGCAACTTCTTCGGGGTCCAGGTCAAGTATCTCGGCTTCGAGCGGCACGAGCCGTTCTTCTACACCTACTGGAACGAAGACAAGCTTCGCGAGACGCCTCCGGACCTGCTGCAAAACTACGACTACGACTCGTACTACATCGGCTTCGGCTCGCTGGGCGAGTTGGTGCCCAACCTGCGCTATCGCCAGGAGTGGGTGTTCGAGCACGGCCGGAGCTTCGGGGACCGCATGTTCGCGCACCACGACGACATCAACGCGTGGGGTTGGGACATGCTGGTCGAGTACCTCTGGCCGGTCAAGACGCGCCCGCGGTTCCTGGCTGAGTACATGTTCGCCAGCGGTGATCCGGATCGGCTTCTCTCCCCGACCAACGCGAGCGGCGGCAACACCCGCGGCGACGACACGAGCTTCGTCGGCTTCGGGTACCGGGACACCGGCCTGTCCTTCGCTCCGCGGTTGAGCAATATCCACGTTTGGCGGCTGGGGGCGTCGTTCCTCCCGTTCGAGCAAATCCCCCTCCTGCGCTCGATGGAGACCGGCACGGACTGGTTCCTCTATTGGAAGCACCACCGTGAGGGGGCGTTGTCCGATCCCTTGGCGGACCAGCAGTCCGGGTACGCCGGCTGGGAGATGGACTACTTCGCGAACTGGCGGATCACGTCCGACCTGGCCCTGACCGTGCGGTACGGTGTGTTCTTCCCGGGTTCG
>CAYMME010000514.1:0-6203 GCA_964391465.1 uncultured Planctomycetales bacterium | reverse complement strand
CTCGACCGCGGCCGACAACGCCGTCTCCGTTTTCGCCGCGGACTTGGACGGCGACGGCGACACCGACGTGCTCTCCGCCTCGAACGATGACGACAAGATCGCGTGGTACGAGAACGACGGCGCGTCGCCCCCGAGCTTCACCGAACGGGCCATCTCGACCACGGCCGACTCCGCTTCGGTCGTGCATGCGGCGGACCTGGACGGCGACGGGGACGCTGACGTCCTGGCCGCGGCAGGCGGAACGCAGGACACGATCGCGTGGTACGAGAACGACGGTGCCGCGCCTCCGAGCTTCACCGAGCGGGTCATCTCGAGTGGGGTCAGCAGTTGCTCCTCCCTCTTCGCAACGGACGTGGACGGCGACGGCGACACCGACGTGCTCTCCGCCTGGTACCTTGACGGAAAGATCGTGTGGCACGAGAACGACGGCGGCTCACCACCCGAATTCACCAACCGGCTCGTTTCCGGTGCGGGGGGCGGCCCGATCTCTGTCTTCGGAACGGACGTAGACGGCGACGGGGAGACCGATGTGCTCTGCGCGTCGAGATTGGACAACACCATTGCGTGGTACGAGCACGAGGGCGGTTCGGCGACGCTGGCGTCCGGCTCAACGCTGGTGGCGGGCGGCTCGCTCGCGATTCAGCGGCCGCTCTCGGTTCTCGGCGGCACGGTCTCCAGCGACGGGGCGTTGTCCAATCGCAGCCGTATCGACCTCTTTGGCGGGACCATTTCCAGCGGCGGGCCGTTCGCGCACCTCGACCAGGTGCTTTCGGGGTACGGCGACATCTACGCCGACTTCACCAACGACGCGGCGGTCGTCATCGAGTCCGACACGCAGGTCGTCGGCGACTACACGAACAACGGCTCGACCACGATCCAGAACGGCACGCTCGCCGTGTTCGGCACGCTCACGAACAACGGCCAGATCGTCGGCGACTTCTCAGCGGTTCCGGAGAGCCCCGAACCGGACGGTGTTTTCGTGGAGGGCGACTACACCGTGGGCGCGGCCGCGTCGCTGCGCATGTCTTCGGCGTCGGCGGTGTTCAGGGCCGGCGGCGCCTACGACGTGGCCATCGATGACAATATGCGCTACGACATGGCCCAGGCCACGCTGCAAGCGGCGGGTCTGGGCGGAGCCACACAAAACGTCGAGCTCATGAGCACCGACATCGGCCCCGATCCGGCCGGTCTCGACCGCACGCAGCCGGGGCACTTCCCGGTGGGCACGCTGCGCGTGGGTCCCGCGGCCACCACGGTGAACCTGGTCGACGACCACGACAACGACGGCCTCGGCCAGGCCGCGTGTGAGGCGATGTACGTCAACGAGCTGATCATCGAAGCCGGGACCACGCTCAACACGAACACGTGCCGGGTCTACTACAACGACCTCACCCAGGACGGCACCGTGGACGATCCGGCCAACGTCATCCAGATCGGCTCCGGCGGCCCCCAGCCCGTGCCCGCCCTGACCGACCGCGGCGCGATCGGTCTCGTCCTGCTGCTCGCGGCCGCGGCCGCGGCTGTGATCCGTCGCCGTCGGGCGGTCACGGCATGAGTTGCCTTCGCGAACGCCGCGCGGCATGAATGCCGCGGCTCGGGCGTGGCGCCTCTCAATCGCCCACGCGGAAGTAGTGTGCGCTTCGCCGTCCGGATGCGAGTTCTTCGACCGCGAGTTGCCATGCGCCTTTCGGGTCGTTGGTCGCAATGTCCAGCGTGAGATCGAGCTTTCCGCCGATGGCGGCGTAGTGGCCGCTGAATTCGGCGGGGCGGGCTTCGGAGTCCTCGATGGCCACGCGGACGGGGATGACGGCATCGACCGGTTGGCCCTTCGCGTCGAGGATATCGATCGTGCACTTGACCTGCTTGCCGCGGACCGCTTGCTCGGGGGCCGCGATGCGAACGCTGTCTATTCGCTGCGGGCAGACCATGAGCATGCGTCCGTCGCACGGACCGAGATGAACGTTCACGGTTAGTTGATCGTCTTTGGCGGCGGACGCTACCTCCCGGTGCCGCACGAGGTCGTAGACCGTGCCGCCTTTGCGGCGGATGGTGACGTTCGCCTCGGTGGGTAGTCCGCGCTCCATCACGAGCCCGTGGTGGCCGACGTACGCACCGGCCTCGCGCCCATCATTGACCAGGAAGATGTAGTCGGTCTCGTGATACCGGCGCCGATGGGGAATCACGTCAGCGTCGGACGTGTCGACGGGGCGTTTGTAGCGGGCGTCCAGCTCGCTACGAAGCTTGGCCGCTCGAGCGAGCAGGGCCTTCTTGTCGTCCGCCGCCTTCTTGGTTCGGTTGTACACCTCCATGCGAATGTCCGGCTTGATGGCCGGGGTGAGCCGGGCGTCTCCGACGATGATCCCGCCGGACGACTGGAAGGCTTTGATCTTGTCGACGACCGACTGCGTCAGCACGTCGCAGTCGGCGAGCACGAGCACCCGGAAGCCCTCGAGTCCCTTCTGCGTGATCGTTTCGTCATAGACGATCGTGGGTTGCAGGTGGGCATATTGCATGATCAGATTGGCGTCGGCGAGCCAGCCTCCGCCCCAGCCGTACGTGCCGCGACCAGCGAACATCTGAGCCGCGAAGCTCTCGAGGAACGCCACGTCGCTGCGAACGCCGGGGACGTTCAGCAACGTCGGTCCGAGCGGCTCGATCACCTGATCGATGAGTCGGGTCAGCTCGTGCTGCGTTTGCGGATGCGTGAAGCGATAGCCGCCGGTCGAGTCCGTCTGCACCAGGGACGGCCAGCCGTGATACATGATGCCGCGAATGGGTCGGGCGATCTTCGTCCAGAACGCCTCGCGAAGATGCATGGGGGCGATGGTGATGAACGGGGCATCGGGCTGCTCGACCTCCCACCGGGCCTGGGGGGTGACCGCGTCGGCATCGGATTTCGGTATCGGCGCGGTCCCGGATCGATACCAGATGATCTGCGTCATCTTCATGACGCCCTGCTCATGCGCGGCCCCGCCGGCCATCGCGAACAACTCGTCGGTAGCCAGGCCGATGCGGATCGGATCGGGGTAGCTGTAGGTCCACTGCGACAGGTAGTCGACGCTCCCGCCGCTGCCGCAGCGCGACGCGACCCGCACCGCGGGGTCGTTGAACGTCCAGAAGTCGTCTCGGCCGACCGAGTCCAGACCCTCATGAACCGCCGAGTTCAGCCCGTTCCACCCGTCGCCGAGCGCCCAGTACCACTGGCAGTACTGCAGGATCGGATCGTCATCGGCGATGACACGGGACGATGGGTAGCCCTTCAGGTCACCGTACTTGACGCCCCGCTTGATGCTGACTTGCTCGGGGATCTCGCCTCCCGAGTGCTCGCGATAGGCGGCGCGGTCGTGGTCGTGGAAGCAGACCTGTGCGCTGTCACGTACTTCGGTGTGAATCAGGGCGCCGGCAAACGCCGGGAATGCGCCGTATGTTTGAGCAACCGAGGTTCCCACGTTGCGACAGAAGTCGCGGATGCCGGGGGACAGGGCGCAGATGTCCTTGCGCTCGTAGGGCTTGCCCTTGCGGTCGATGCGAAGGAACTCTTCGCGGTTCCGCAGGTATCTCCCGGGCGAGAGTGCCGCGAGCATGCCGATGTCCTGTTCGAGTGCCTCGTCGAGCACCCGCTTCGTGGCCTGGATGCGATTCGGTTTCGCGGCCTCGATGGGTCTCTTGGCCTCCCAGATCGCTCCGTAGTCGGCGCCCAGCCCGAGCACGTGCGTGAAGCCGATGTGCTCGAGCCGGTCGAACTCCTTCTCCACTCGCTCCGGGCCGTACAGGCCCCACATCACGACCGGGAAACGGTCCGGCGGACGCCGCGGCACGATGGTGATCGGAAAGGACTCGGCGAACGCATCCGCTTCGCCATCCGGAAGACGCAGTCGCGCCTCGAACCTGTAGGTGTCGGGTCGCAGCCGTGTGTCGATTGCGAACTCGATGGGGTGGGCTTGCCCCGCGTCGAGCTTGGGGAGTTGGATCTCCTTGGCGTTCCTCCCATCCAGCGCAACGATGGCGGTCGCCCCCTCGAGGGCGGATCGCTGAAGGTTGGCCAGCGCCAGGCGCACGGTCGCGTCCGGCTCGGCCCGGCGGAAACTGCCCCGGTCGGAGACCCGAGTGATCGAGGCCCGTCGAAACTCGCGTGTCCCGGTGCAGATCCGCACCTGATCGAGCCGGCCGGGGAAACCGCCGTAGTGGCTGCCGATCCGATCGCCGAGCACCAGCGGGTGCGTCCCGTGCGTGATGCTCTTGCGACCGGCGTGGTGCACGCTGCCCCAGGGTCGGCCGTTCAAGTAGAAGCTGCCGGCGCCCGCGCCGTCGTAGACGAACGCAACGTGATACCAGGTGCCGGTCTCGACGCGAAGCGGGTTGGACGTGTAGGTGGCGGAGTCGGCCCCGAAGCCGAGGTTCGCCCGAAGTCGGCGGGAACCGTTTCGGTCCGCGCCGGTGAGGATGAGCTGGTAGTCGTCGTGGGCGACGTACTTCTTGTCGACGAGGAACGCGTTGGGATAGTCAGCGAACTCGGGCTTGGGCTGCACCCAGAGGTCGAACGTGAACGCACCCTTCGGCGAGAGGTCGCGATGATTCGCCGCTCTCGCGCCGTGCGGCTTGTCCTCGACGGGGTGGCCCGGGAACGATTCCAGGGCGCCGCCGAACTTGCCGTCGGGCGCGATCTTGCCTCCGCGGAGCGTGAGCCCGTGGCCGTGGCCGGAGCTGTCCTCGAGGTCGTGACCTGCATCGAACTGCCACAGAGCGACGACGTGCTTGCCGCTCGCGTCGTCCCCGGCGTAGGCCGCCTCCCACGGGTCGCGGAGTTGAACCTCCGCCCGCCCGGCCTGCACAAGGAGGCACGAAACGAGCAGAACCGCACCGACCGGCAGTCGGTGGATCCCAACATGGCGCTTCACGTCACCGCGCGACATCGCGGGTGCGACACGATCAGGTTTCGGGTGCTTTGTCATCCGTCCAGCTCCACCATTTCAGAAGTTCGGGGTCGTGTGTTTCGCGACTCGCGAAGTACACGGCGCAGCGAAACACGTACAGCACGCACCGATCGACGTGACCGCCGCGGCACGCGTCGTCGTACATGCGTTCGGGATCACCGTCGGCCAGATCCTCCACACATTGATAGCCCAGGCGTCGGAGTCTGCGGGCGAGTTTCGGCCCGACGCCCGGAATCGTCTGAAGTTCACGCGTTGCGGTGCGTGCAGCGACGGGCATGATGCGGTCTCCTCTTCTCCCCCGCGTTCGGTTCGGTGGGGTGCGGGCTACGGGGTCGGCAGTTGCCCCTCCAGCGAGCGGAGGTAGTCGTAGTCGAAGATGCCGGTGCTGTGACCGTCGGACCAGACCGGTTGAAGGGCGTACGCACCCATCATCTTCAGGTCGACCACCTCGATCGTCTTACTCGGGTCGATGGTGAGCACGGGCAGGAGCGTCTTCTTCTCGTGCTCGGTCCGGCACGCCGCGCACGGGCAGTGCCGTCGCAGGAACGCGAGCGGAAACACCGACTCATGGCCGTCGCGCCACGTGATCCGCAGCTCCTGACTCTTGCGGCGCAGCTTGATGTCGGCGGGCGTACAACGCTCGGCGTCGGGTTGGCTCATGCTCACATCCTCCACGCAGGGATTCTACCGCACGCCCCATGCGATCGCGACAGCAGCATCGATCGAGATGCGTCACCGGCTCCGATGCGGCGACGTCGCGTCCCGCGTCGGGACCGGCAGCAGCGTCAACGCGCGCCCATCACACGTACGGTAAACAGAGAAGTCACGACGGTCCAACGTGAAGACCGTGCCGACACCGTCGCGTTCGGCCAGGTACATCAAGGCGGCATCTGCAAGCTGGGCTGGAAGGTCACTGTACTGGTGCATGAATCGAGCGATCCACGCCGCGGCCGCTTCGTCGAGGACCGCGAGGCTGAGAAGACCTGTGTCGAAACCCGCAAGCAGCCTCTGCGTACCGGGCGGGTTGCCACGAAGCAGCCACGCTGCCTCCGTCAGTACCGGCCAGCACGTGATGAGTGGAGACTGGAGCGTTTGCAGTACGTCGACGCAGGCGGAATGGTGTTCGTCTCGTTCGTCGATGATGGCGTAGAGAGGACCGGTGTCAACCAACACCCGTTCAATCACGGCCAAACCCTTCGAAGTGCCTGGGGTTGGTGCTTCTGTCGCCGGGCCCGTCCTTGATCAGGCCGATCAAGCCCATTCGCCGCG
>CAYMME010000513.1:0-6210 GCA_964391465.1 uncultured Planctomycetales bacterium | reverse complement strand
GAACGATGTGCTCAATTATGGGGTGGTTGGCAACATTGTTGGAGGCGTGGGGGCGCAAGCCCCTGGGAGTGAAGGGCTCCCATGCGCGAAAGCCCCGGCAGGGGCGACAGATCACTTTGGTCGGTGGCCCCGCGGGTCCTGTCGCCCCTGCCGGGGCTTTGGGGTTCTCGAGTCGATCGATTCCAGGGGCTTGCGCCCCTGGCTATTGACTTCCGCCCCTTCGGGGCTGGCGGCGCCACTGCCCAACGTGCAATCGGGCAGTTTGGTCGGTGGGGTAGAGATGTGGGCGCCAGCAAGCCGTCGGGAAGAGCAACGTTTCGCCTCACCGCGGCCGCTCCCCGATCCCGATGTACGTCGGGAGGGTTCGGATCAGATACGCCTCGCCGATTCTGAGACACCACGCTGGACTGCCCCAATACGGCCGTCCGGGAGCTCATGAATCCGGCCTCCGGGGCGCTGTATTGTGTTCTTGTAGCCCGTTTGTCGCCGAGCTACAATGCTCCCCCGTTCGAGCAGGGCCGTTGATGCCAACGGACGGCAACGAACTGCGTCGCGGAGCGGAGCGTACTTCCTGATATGGCACGCTGGGCACTTGTGACCGCCTTGGCGCTCGGTGCAACGTCTCTGGCCCGGGCCGCCGTGGTGGGCAAGATCAATCAGATCGGGTTTCCCGGCGCTCTCGAGGAATCGCTCGGCCGGGAGGGCGGGCTGCTCCTGCGCCACGGCAAGTGGGCTCCTGTCAGCGTCGACCTCCGCGTCGAGGGGGCCGATCACTTCACGGGCTTCCTCAGCGTGACCCAGAAAGACAACGATGGAGACGTGGTCTCATCGCAGACGCCGGTCACCCTGACCGCCGGGGCCGAACGCAGCCGAACCGTATGGCTCTACTTCCTGCCCCGCGTCGACTCCCGACATGAGGTCGATGTCTCGGTCCGGCTGGTCGAGGTCACCGACGACGACGAAGAGCGAGCCATGCAGATCGTCACCCCGGAAGGGGCCGCCGTGGACCGCCTCAAGCCGGCGCGTGAGCTGCTCCATGTGGACGATGAGCACAGCATCATCCTCGACATCTCGGCTCGCCGCGTCGACGCGATCCACCGCCTGACGCGACGGGTCGACGACAAGCAGCGGTTCCGTAGGCCTCTCGACACCGCACGCGTGGACGCCCGTGCCCTGCCCGACGCCTGGTACGGCCTGGAGATGATCGACTACATCGTCTGGGACGGTGCCGACCCCTCGGTTTTCGACGGCTCGCAGCGCCAACTGACCGCAATCATCGAGTGGGTGCACAACGGCGGTTGCCTTCTGGTCGCGTCCGAGCAGCGGTGGGGCGAGTTGGCCGGGTCGGCGCTCGGGCCGTATCTGCCCGTCACCTCCGGCAAGATCGCGCGGCGAGACGAGCCATACCCGGGACTGAAGGCGCTCACCGAGCGGCCGAATCCCAAGTCCTGGCCCAAACAAACCGTCACTTACTGCCTGATCAAACCCAAGGCCGGCGCTCACGCGATGGCGGTCGATAAGGCCGGCGAATCGATCATCTATGAGCGCCAGGTCGGCCACGGACGCATCGTCGCCGTCGGCACCGAACTGCGGAATCTGCTCAACAGCAGGAGGCTTCCGGCAGGCATCGAGCCGGACGAGGTTCTGGCCGACCTTCTCCGCCTCCGCAAGGAAGTCGAGACGGAAGAACAGTACACGACGCATGATCTGTTCCCGATGGTGCGCGGGTTCGTCGACTTCCAGGCCACGGCAGGGATCCGGCTGGCCATCGCCATCCTGTTCGTCATCGCGTACATCCTGCTCGCCACCTTCGGAAGCTGGGAGTGGTTGCGGCGGCGGGATTGGCTGAAGCATTCCTGGACCACCTTCGCGGCCGTAGCGATCGGGGCAAGCGTCGTGTCCATCGGCGGCGTCGGGTGGGTTCAGGGCATCCGAACTCGAGTCCAGCAGTTGAGCATCATCGACACCGAGGCAAACACGGGCACGGCCCGCGCCCATGTCCTGTTCGGGTTGAAGACCCCGACCCACACCAATCTGGACATATGGCTGCCGCGCGACTGGGTAGGCATCGATGTCCCGACGGAGGAATCGTGCTGGCTCAGGCCGATCCCGGGTGCGGCCGAAGGCATCGAGACCGGCTACGCGGCTCCGGGGCGCTACCAGATCCGACCGAGCCGAGCGGCCCTCTACGGTGTGCCCATCCGGGCCACGCTGAAACAACTCGCCGGGCACTGGACCGGTACGCTTCCGGGGCAGATTCGGGCGTCGATCCGGACGACAACGGCACGCAGGAGCGTGACCTTCACCGACGGAACCAACTGGGTCGGCCAAGTCGTGGAGATCACGCCCGACAGTTGGATCCTCAACGATCTGAAGGTCGACCTCGTCGACAGCTTCCTGCTGCACTCCATGAAGGTCTGGCCCGGCGAAGAAGCGCGTATCGAGCCGCGGCGCGACCAGGACATCTACGTCCGTCGGCTGGGCCCGATCGAGGCCGGCGAGCGACTCGACGATCTGCCGACCCGGCTGTACAACGACGCTGCCGGCAAACCGATTTCGCCGCACAACCGCTCCGGGGGGCCGACAGTCGCGAGGGTCCCCCCGTACAGCCTAATGAGTGCACACAAGGCTTGGGGGGCAAGGGGAAGCTTGGGCAGTTTTGGGGGCGAGTCCGATTTCTCCGGCCAGGATTCGTGTGATGAAGGGATCATGGCGTTGACCACGCTGGGCGAGTTCATCGGCGAGTACCCGGCCAAGAACTCGAGCGGTGTGGATCATCGCAACCCGATGCGGGGCGGACACGCTCGCCCGCTCGACCGCTCGACCCTGCTCACACCCGACACCGCGATGTTCATCGGGTTCGCCGAAGATGCGGGGCCCGCGCGACTAATGATCCGCACCGCCGGTGCGGATGACGATGCCTGGCGGGCCGTCCACCCGAGTGCGAGCCCGTCCACACGCCGGACGGTGTACCGGGTTACCATCCCCATCAACCGTGGAACCACGGCCGTGAGCCAGGTGTCCGAATCGCGACCGTAAGAGGGCGGCAACCATGGCGATTATACAGACCATCAACCTGACCAAACGCTACGGCAAGCTCGTGGCCCTGAACAACCTCCACATGAGTATCGAGGAGGGGGAGTGCTTCGGTTACATCGGCCCGAACGGCGCGGGCAAGACGACCACAATCCGCATCCTGGGCACGTTGCTGCGACCGACGTGGGGTGAGGCCCGCGTGTGCGGCCACGTCATCGGCTACGAGTCGAGGAAGATCCGCCCCCTGATCGGGTACGTGCCGGATTTCTTCGGGGCCTACGAGGACATGGTCATCCAGGAGTACCTCGAGTTCTTCGCCTCCGCTTACAACATCACCGGCGACCAGCGCACGCGCGTCGTCGGCGACGTGCTCGAGCTGACCGACCTCAAGCACCGCAACGATGTGCACGTCGACGCGCTCTCCCGGGGCATGAAGCAGCGGTTGTCGATCGCCCGCGTGCTCCTGCACGACCCGAAGGTTCTGCTCCTCGACGAACCGGCCAGCGGACTCGACCCCCGAGCCCGGATCGAGATCCGCGAACTGCTCAAAGAGCTGCATCGCATGGGCAAGACCATCATCATCTCGTCGCACATCCTTCACGAGCTGGCCGAGCTGTGCAACACGGTGGGCATCATCGAGCGCGGTGAGCTGCTCTTTCACGGGCCCGTGGCCGAGATCACCCGGCGGGCCCGCATGGGCACGCGCGTGCACGTGCAGGTGACGCACCAGCCGGACCTGGCCGTGCCCGTGCTCGCCGGACTCGCCGGCGTCAAGAACGCCGAAAGCAACGGCGGCGACATCGTCGTCGAACTCGAAAACGATACGCACGATTTCTCGTTCCTCGCCTCCGCCCTGCTCGAACGGAACTTCCGGATCAAGGAGCTGCGCGAGGAAGACGTGAACCTCGAAACCGCGTTCATGCGCCTGACAAAGGGCATCGTGCAATGAGCGCCGGGCGGGGACGATCATCGGGAAGAGCGATGCGACATACGCGATCGCATGCGATCATCGTGAGGTCGATCAACCTGCCGGCGGATCTCGCCCCGGAGGGGCGATCGATTGTAGCCAGGGGCGAAGCGCAGCGCAGCCCCTGGTTGCCGTTTGCGCAGGCCGTACCGCCCCGGAGGGGCGGACGAACGCTTGCTGTGTGCCTCCCCCGCCCCTCCGGGGCGGTGGAACTCCGGCGCGACCGTCTCCCAGGGGTTCCGCTTCGCTCCACCCCTGGCTACGTTCCACCCGCCCCTTCGGGGCGGCATGTCGTTGCGCTTCCGCGGGGCACAACAGCCACGCTCCCTTACGGTCGCGTCTCGGATGGGGAGACATAGCGGCATGTACATCCCCCAACAGGCGCTGGGTCTTTGGATGTGGCGGCTGCTGCCCGCCAATCCGATCCTGGTGCGCGTGGTGCAGGGGGCGAGTCGGCGCTCGCGGCATCTGTGGATCCGGGCCGGGTACCTGAGCATCCTTACCTTCGTCATGGTGGTCGCGGTCATGAGTAGCCCCCAGACGGGGGGAACCTCGCTGGCTGATATGGCGAAGCAGTGGACGCAGGTCTTCAAAGTGGTGTCCATGATCCAGCTCGGCATGATGTGCTTCCTTGCCCCGGTCTTCACCGCCACCGCGATCACGCAGGAGAAGGACTCGCAGACCTACAGCATCCTGCTGACCACGCCGCTGTCGAATGCGCAGATCGTACTCGGCTCGCTCATGAGCCGGCTCTACTTCGTGATCGTGCTGCTGCTTGCGGGGCTGCCGATCTTCTGCGTGATGATGCTCTATGGCGGCGTGACGGTGCGCGAGATTCTGCTGTCATTCGGCATCGCCGGATCGACCGCCGCCCTCACCGGGTCGCTGGCCATCGCCCTGTCGGTGATCAAGGTCGGCACCCGCCGGACGATCTTCTCGTTCTACATGATGATCGCGCTGTACCTGCTCGTCGTGTTCGCCCTGTCGCAGGTAACCTGGACGATGCTGCCGGAGGCTCCGCAGAACACGTCCGGGATGCGCATGAGCTGGCTGACGCCGTACCACCCGTTCCTGGCCCTGATGGTGGCGCTGGACCTCATCAGCGCCCCGGCCCCCGCCGACGTGGCCCACTACGGCTGGCCGCTGGCCGGGTGGTACGCCGCTCCCCACTACGCCTACATGACGATCACGCTCGTGATTTCGATCGTGCTCGTCATGTCCTGCGTGTTCTTCGTGCGCAGCAGCGCCAACGAAGGTGAGGCGACGCTCGTCGGGCGGATCAAGGAACGACTGCGTCTGAAGCAGACCGACGAAACCCGGCGTCGACCCCGTCACGTCTGGAGCAACCCGGTCGCATGGCGTGAGGCGGCCACGCGGGCGTCGGCCGCCAGCCGGTCGTTCCTGCGCTATGCGTTCGCCGGCGGCGGACTCATCGTCGCCATCATGCTGCTCGTGTCGTACGTGCAAGCCGGCACCGTGCCCGGTGGGGTCGTGACCACCAGCTACCGAAGCTGGCTCAAGGCCATCGTGTGGATCGAGTACGCGACCATCCTGCTCGTGCTGACCAACGTCGCCGCCAGCAGCATGACGCGGGAGCGGGAGGCCAACACGATGGACCTGCTGCTCTGCACGCCCCTGACGAGCCGCTACATCGTCTGGGGCAAGCTCCGCGGGCTGGTCAGCTTCGCCGTGCCCTTCATCGCCGTGCCCGTGGCCACCGTGGGCCTCTTCGCCATCGCCGATCTGGTGCGAGGAGTGCGGGTGCCGCTCGTCACGCCCGAGTCCATCGTCGAGCTGGCGGCCATACTCGTCATGTTCGCCGCGTTTGCCTCCATGTTGGGGCTGCAAGCGTCCCTGAAAAGTCGGAAAACCGCCCAGGCGGTCATCGCCAGCGTCGGCACGCTCGCCCTGGTTTGCTTCGCGTTGTACTGGTGTGCTTTCGGTCTGGCCCAGACGCAGATGGAGTTCGGCGCGCTGGTGACGCCGCTCACGCCGTTCACCGCCATCGCGGTCGTCGTTGACCCGGAGCACATGCTCAACACCGGCCGCGGAGCGATCGGGGCCACCGTGGCCTCCGTGCGGCCCCTCGTCTTCCTCGGCAGCGCCGTCAGCGTCGGCCTATACGCACTCATCGTGGCCGGCCTCTACAAGAACCTGGTGGTCAACTTCGACATGACCATCCGCAAGCAAAACACGTAGACCCGCGA
>CAYMME010000512.1:0-6238 GCA_964391465.1 uncultured Planctomycetales bacterium | reverse complement strand
CCCGCCTGGGATTGGACACTACCCTGCGACCCCGAGGCCGCCCTCGCAAGAATCCTCAAAAATCAACCTGACACCTTTTTTCTCTCAGTATGGAATCACACGCAGTTCGAGCGGCTTGTCGCCGTCGCGCGGCACCTTCACGCCGATGCGGTCACGGAGCTCTGACGGATAGCGGATGCTGTGGGTGCCGTCGGGTTGGGTCGTGATCGTCGCACCGACGGGGGCCGTCCTGCGGATCCGCATGCGGTAGGTCAGCGGCTCGAGGTTCTTGAAGACGAACCGACCTTCGTCGTTCGTGCGGGCCTCGAGCGTGCCCGCGTACCGGGCCCCCTCACGGTAGTCAAACGGGGACGCTTCAACGATGCGCCGGGGCATGGGCTTTCCCGTCGTGTCGTCGACGAGCACACCTTCCAGCCGAACGCCGCGACGGAGCGTGACCGTGGTGGACGGTCGCCGCGAATCGACACCGGCTTTCGCTCCGGCCAGCGTGGCAGTGGGGTGAGCGAGAACCGTGTACGTCCCGGGCAGCCCGAAGTTGACGCCGCGGAACGTGTAGCGTCCTTCCGCATCGCAGGTTTGGGCGGCGCCGCTGGCACCGTGTCCGGACGATTGCAGGTTGAGCGACACCTTCGCTGCCGGCACCGGCGCGCCGTCGGGCCCGAGCACCTGAACCGGTACGTCGACTCCGTCCGGCATCACGAGACGCACCTCGTGCGTCGGGTGCTGCGCGTTCACCTCGATCGCGTCGCCCCAGACGCAATGCTGGCGGCCGATGCGGTGATCGTCGGCGACGGGTCGATACGTGCCGCCGAGCAGCACTTGCGGGATCGCGAATCGGCCGTCCATGTCGGCCCTGCACTGGAGAAGATTCGGATCGGCGCGCTGACCTTCGGGCGATTCGATGATGTGCAGTCTGACGCTGGCCCATTGGTGCGGCTCACCGGTCGCATCGACCACGACCCCGTAGACCGTGCCGGCAGGGTGCGCCTGCACCTCGATGACGTGCGGTCCGTCGCCGGCAGAAATGGAGATGCCCGTCTTCTCTTCGATCCAGTAGCCCGGAGCGAAGATCGCCCCGTAGCGGAACTTGCCGATGCCGTTCTCGTTGAGCGGGACGTCGATCGAGATCTGACCGTTTTCGAGGTCCGGCTCGAACGGCCGGTAGCCGCGGACCCCCGGCGGGACGTAGTCCACGCGCAGCCTGCCCTCGGGGATCGGCCACCCCTCAGGGGGGATGACTTTGACCACGACAGTGCGGGCGCGGACTCGGGCTTTGGGGCGCAGATCCACCGTGACGCGCCCGGCCTTGGCGGCGTCCTCGACGTGGACGTTCCGATTCGGGGCACTAATGGTGAGCGGGCCGGCCAGGATCAGGTCGTCGAACACTGCGATCTGCTTGCCGTCCTGGATCTCGACCGGCGCTCTGCCGTCGCGGCCAAAGCGTGAACTCCGGTAGACCTCGAGGCTCTGGCGATAGCGCAGCTCGTGCCGGCCGCCCTTGGTCTTGAAGAGAGCGTCCAGGGGGCCGAGAACTTCAGCGACGAGTACGATCCGTTCATGCAGACCGACGGTCAGGTTCTGCGCGCCGGGCGTGATGCCGTAGACGATCTCGGGGCGGAAGCCGGGGGCCTCGAACCAGAAGGTGTAGGTCGATCCCGACTCGAGCGAGTCGAGCGCGAAGCGCCCCTCATCATCGGCCACGGCATGGGGTGGCTTTGTGCGTTCGTACTCGGCGCGCGGATCCCACGACCTGTGATTCGGGCTGCGGTGCACCATCCGGATCTCGGCATGGGGCACCGGGCTGCCCGTTTTAGCGGAAACGACCTGTCCGGTCGCGGGCCGGCTCCTGACCAGTTGCAGCAGCAGCGTAGCATCGGCGGAGGCCTCGGTTCCCTGGCGGATCCTTTCGTATCCCGGGAGGGTCAATTCGGCGGTGAGCCTGCCCTTGGCCAGATGCGGTACGTTGGCGATGCCCTGTTCATTCGTGCGCACCTGTCGGCTGCGGGCGTGGGCGTCGCGGATGCGAAGGCTGAGATCGATCGGGGCGTCGGGAACGGGCTTGCCGTGCTCGTCGAGCACGCGGAGCTTCATGGCGAAGCCCGGAGACAGAACGAGGTCGATGTCCTCTTTGTTTTCACCCGTTCTCAACTTGAGCGGACCTGCGACTGCGGGTGCGTATCCCTCCGCGTTGAGGGTCACGACGACGCGGCCGGGCTGCACGCTTTCGAAACGCCATTGACCGTCCGCGCCGAGGCGCTCTCCGTACCCGACGGTGCTCCTTCCGCCGCGACCCACCGAGCGGGCGCGCACGGCGCTACCCGGCGGCAACGGTCGGCCGTCGTGGGTGCGGGCGGTGCCGGCGACGCGGACGGACTCTTCGGCAGAGTGCTCTCCCGTTCTCCGGTCCCCGGGGTTGCCGTAGACGGCTTGGATTCCTTCTACGTTCTCGACGTGCGCGCGGCCGTCCAGCGCATCGACGGCCGCCGTCACTGCGACGTCGACGCCGCGACCCGCTAACCCGATGGCGACCGCGAACCCACCGGCGAGGAGCACGAAACTGTACCAGGGCAATCGCATGGCGGGAGACAGGGTGGGACGGGCGATGCGCCGGATGCGATCGACGAGTCCGGACTCGTCGTTGTCCTGACCGAAGGCGAGCGCCGGCGTGGGGCCGGCCGTAATCGCTTGGGCGGGCGAAACCGCGAAGCTGTAGAGCGCGTGGGCGACGGCCGACCGGTTTCCCACAACGCGGGCGGCCAGATCGTCACAGCATGCCTCGCGCTCGATCCGGATCTGGTGACTGATCCACCAGACCGCGGGGTTGAAGAAGAGCAGCGCCTCGATGAGCTTCTGAACGAGGTTGACCAGGTAGTCGTGCCGTCGGATATGGGCGAGCTCGTGGGCCAGGACGATGCGCAACTGCTCGGGGTTGAGGCCGCAGAGCGCCGCAGGCGGAAGCAGGACAACCGGCCAGATGACGCCCATGACGGCCGGACTGATGAGGCGATCGGTCAGAAGGATGCGGACCCGGCGCGTGATGCGCATGGCGGCCGCGAGTGAATCCAGCGCCTGGCGGACGGATGCGTCCACGCCCGCATCCATGACCCGCGCGCTCCAACGACGCAAGACCACGAGGCTGACGGCGGCGCGGAACAGCATGACCGTCACGCCGGTGATCCAGATCACGGCAGCGAATGCGGTCCATTGCAGGCCGGTACCGGGTATGGTCGAAACGGCCGGCGTGCCGGCGGATGAGCCGGGGTTCGCGAGTGACGCGTGGACGGCGCCCGCGCCAACGGGCGTGTTGGCGGGTGCGTCGGTGCGGTCCGCAGCGGCCGTGCGTACGGAGGGCTCGGCGACCTCGCGAGCGGCCGCGACGAGTGCGCCATGCGTGAGCAAGCCCGCCAGCACAACCGTCATCAGCGCGCCGACGGTGAGCAGGTATCGTGCCTGGCCGCGCTGCGCAGGCAAGCGTCGCAACGCGAGGAGTAGAGCCAACCCGACGAGCGGTGCCTGCCACAGCGTGTGCAGGAGCACGGTGACGACGTTGCGCCATGCGTCACCGTCGAAGTAATGCAGGATGGCATTCATGATTGGCTCCCCTTGCCGTCGGAGGACTCGCCGGCGTCCAGCGCGTCGAGCAGCTCGCGGATCTCGCCGAGTTGTTGCGGGCTGATGTGCTTGTCGGCAAGAAGCTGCTGGACGAGTTGGGCCGGACTGCCCCCAAAGGCCCTGGTCACGAGGTCGCGAAGCACAGGCCGCAGGACGCGCGGTCGGCCGGCGGCGGGCCGGTAAACATGCGCCCGACCTCGCACCCGGCGCTTGAGCAGGCCCTTCTTCTCCATGAGCTGCATGATGGTCAGCACCGTGGTGTACGAACGGGGCTTGCCGTCGGGCATCCGTTCGAGAACCGCCCGGGCGGTGGCGGGTCCGTGATCCCAAAGGACGCTCAGAACCTGGAGCTCGGCGTCGGTCGGTCGGGGCATTGGGCTGCGCATGCGGCGTATCCTATCTACTAGGGTCTTAGTACATGGCCCCAGTATCTACGAAGCGCATAGTAGTGTCAAGCCGAAAAGCGGTCAGAAAAAAGGTGTCAGGAAGATTTTTTTACCCCCGTGAGGGCCGGCGGGCGTGACCGGCCGCAATGACGAGGCGGGCTGGCGGACGTTCCGGCGGTCGGTCGTGCGGAGTGCGCCACCGGGTGCTCGACGCGGCCTACGTCGGCTCGCCGAGCAGTTTGTAGCCGGCGCCGCGCACGCTTGTCAGCATGCGGGGTGAGGCCGGGTCGGCCTCGAGCTTCTTGCGCAGCGACACGACGTAGTTGTCCACGGTGCGCGTGGACGGGAACGCATCGGCCCCCCAGACCGCCTGCAGAATGTCGTCTCGGGTGACGACCCTTCCCTGACGGGCGATCAGCAGAGCGAGAATGTTGCGCTCGCGCGCCGACAGGTCGTAGCGTTGCCCGTCCCGCTCCACGAAGTACTGGCCGAGATCGATGTGCACGCCGCCGATCTCGTGGATCGCGGCCGGCGGCTCATCCGGTCCGTGGCCGCGACGCATTACCGCCCGAATGCGGGCCGCCAACTCCGACAAGTCGAACGGCTTCGTGACGTAATCGTCGGCGCCGAGGTCGAGCCCCCGCACGCGATCGGCGGGCTGGCCCTTGGCCGTCAGCATGATGATCGGCGTGGCGTCGCCGCGAGCGCGGATCTCGCGGCACACGTCGGTCCCGCTGCGCACCGGTAGCACCAGATCCAGCAGTACGAGCGCCGGACGAGCCTCGTCGTACAGGGTCAACGCCTGCGCGCCGTCCCGGGCCACGATCGGCTCGTACCCCAGGCTCTTCACGAAGTCGGTCAGGCCGACCACGACGGCCCGGTCATCCTCTACGATCAGGACGCGTTCCATGACCTCCCCGCTTCGGACTCGATCGGGATCAACAGCTCCACCACCGTCCCTTCGTCCACCCGACTCTCCACACGGATCGTCCCCCCGTGCCGTTCGACCGCATCCTTGACGATGGTCAGCCCCAGGCCGGTGCCCTGAACGTCTTCTCCACCCGGCCGCTTCACCCGGTAGAAGCGATCGAACACATGCGGCAGATCCGCGTCGGGGATTCCGACTCCCCGGTCTCTCACCATGAGACTCAACATACCATCCCGACGTTGGGCGGTCAGGATAATCTCCGGCGCGTCGGGGCTGTACTTGATCGCATTGGAGACGAGATTGGCCACGGCCTGGGTGATCGAGTCGCGGTCGATCACGCACGTCGGCAGCTTCGTGCCCCGGTGCAGGCGGACACGATGGCCGGTGGGTGCGGCCTGGATCTGCAACTCCCGCTGCAAGTCGGACAGATACGTCTCCATATCCGTCGGCTTGGGGACGACGGACATCCGGCCGGCCACGATGCGCGAGAAGTTCAGCATGTTTCCGACGATCCGGGCCAGGCGGTTGCTCTCGGAGGCCAACAGGCGATAGTACTCCAGCGTACGCTCGCGGTCGGTAATCGTCCCCGCACTGAGCAGCTCGCTGAACATCTTTATACTGGTCACGGGCGTCCGAAGTTCGTGCGAGACGTTGTCAACGAAGTCGCTCTTGAGCTTGGACAGCTCCATCTCGCGGTGGATCGTCCGCCAGGCCAGGCCCGCGCCGAGGGCGATCAGCACCACGAGCAGCCCGATCGAGCCGGTGAGCAGCGCGTGTCGGCGCGTCGCCCGGGCCCGCAGGTCGGCCAAGTCGGCGAAGCCCACGCTGATGGTCCACGGCAGCCCCCACGGAGCGAGGGACGCCTCGGTGGTCTGTGCCTCCGGGGTGAGCGGCGCACCGGTGAGCGTCTCACCGCGATCGTCACGCACCCAGACCACATCGCGCGTGGCCACGCCCAGCTCGGCCAGCGGGCGCTCGATCAGGGTTTGACGCGCCCACGCGGAGTCGAACCAGGCGACGGCCCACGCCTCGGCCGCTTCGACCTCGACGGGTCGCAGCACCAGCACCCCGTCGCCCGGCAGGGCAAGGCGCGGGGAAGCGGTGCGTGGCTGCCCACCGGCCGTTGCGATCGCGTCTCCCATCGTCGCCAGCCGTGCGACGGCGCGGCGCAGCTTTTCTCGCCGCTCGGTGTCCTCGGAGTCGGTGTCGTCGACGGGTGCGGCGGCCAGTGCGTCGGTCATATGGTTGAGGGCCAGCGCCGAATGCCATTAAGCTAAGCTGCATGTTGTTGTTCTAGCAGGCGTTTGCGTAA
>CAYMME010000511.1:0-6251 GCA_964391465.1 uncultured Planctomycetales bacterium | reverse complement strand
GAATCCGCCTTGTTGCCTGACTGCTTGGCCCTCACAAGCTGGTACTCGCAAGTACTTCACATACGACGTGGCATTCGAGCGCGGCCTCGTGGAACTGAGCGGGAAGCCCAGCCCGCTGTACGAGCATGCGGCCAAGGCGAATCGGGAAGTCGCCAACTTGGGGCGGGCATTGCGATTCCTCACCAGCACCGGCGTAGGGCATGTCCCGGGGCGGCACGAGAAGGACGGCCACATTGCCGACAACCCCCTCCCCACGGGAACCATGCACTGGCGAGAGGTCAAGGCGCGCCCCGCTGGGATTCGCGACATCCGCATCGCGGGCACGGGAAGTGGAAACGATGCCGTCATCGGTTTCTTCAGGGACGACGCGGGCGAGAAGTACTTCATGGTCGTCAACCTCTGGCACGACGCGGGCAAGTCCGCCGTCGAGCGCACGCTGACGGTGACGATCAAGTTCGCACCGGAAGTGAGAACCGTGACGCGCCTGTCGCGAGAGACGGGAACACGCGAGAAGCTTCCGGTACAGGACGGGACGCTCACGCTCGAACTCCCGGGCGGCACGGGCGATCTTCTCCGTCTGGGCCCGGGCAGCTTTCCCGGGATGGACTGACGAGCATCGTGCGGCGCGGGGCATTCGGGCATGAACCGTACCGTTTGGAATGAGATGAATCCGGTGCGGGTCGACCCGACTGCCGACGGACCGATACCGTCGTCAAACCTCACGCGCCGCGCAACGACCTCGGGCGAGGCGTGGTCACTTTGGCCAACCGTAGAATCTGTCGCTCGCCTTCCGTAACAACTGATCGAGGAATCGATGCGTCACCACATGCGAACCGTGCTCACGCTCTCTGCTCTGACTGCTCTACCCTTCCCGGCCCTTGCGGCTACATTTGATGTGGGACCCAGCGCGCCGCTGACAGAGGTCGATCAGGTACCGTGGGAATCCTTGGCGGCAGGGGATCTCGTCCAGATTCACTGGCGTCTCACACCGTACCAGTCGAAGTGGGTCATCGCACGTCGGGGAACGGTGGAGGCCCCGATCGTGGTACGCGGAATCGCCGGACCCGACGGAGCGCTGCCCGTGATCGAGGGGCGCGACGCGACCACTCGGCTGGCCTTGGACTACTGGAACGAGGAACGCAGCGTGATCAAGATCGGCGGATCGAGTGTGCCGCCGGATACGACGCCGGCGCACATCGTCATCGAAGGGCTCGAGATCATCAGCGGCCGAATGCCCCACGCGTTTGTGAATGACCAGGGTGCGTCGAGATCGTACATCAAGAACGCCGCTTCGATCCACGTAGAGAAAGGCGAACACATCACGATCCGGGGTTGCACGCTACGCGACAGCGGAAACGGACTTTTCATCTCTTCGGGAACGAGCGATGTTCTGATTGAAGCTTGCCGGATACATGGCAACGGCAACGTGGGCAGTGCGTTCGAGCACAACTGCTACACCGAGGCCCTGGGGATCACCTACCAGTTCAACCGGTTCGGCTCCTTGCGAACCGGCGCCGACGGAAACAATCTCAAGGACCGCTCCGCCGACCTCGTCGTACGCTACAACTGGATCGAGGGCGGCAACCGCCAGCTTGACCTGGTCGAGACGGACAGCGCCGCGCTCCGGGATGACCCGGCCTATCGCAGCACGTTCGTGTACGGCAATGTGCTGATCGAACCCGACGACGAGGGAAACAGCCAGATCGCTCACTACGGGGGCGATGGCGGTGACGCCGCGTGGTACCGAAAGGGCACGTTGCACTTCTACAACAACACCGTGGTCTCAACCCGCCTCGGCAACACGACCCTGCTGCGGCTCTCGACACCGGACGAGCACGCGGACGTTCGCAACAACATCGTGCTCGTCACGGCGGACGGATCGAAGCTGGCCATGCTGGACGAGACGGGCTCGCTCGCTCTCACGAACAACTGGTTCAAGACCGGCTGGCAGGAGAGCCATCAGGGCGGCGCCTATTCCGGCACGGTTACCGAGCAGGGCACGATCACCGGCTCAACGCCGCGGTTCGTGGACATCTCGGCGCAGGACTACCGGCTGGCCGTCGGATCGCCTTGCATCGACGCGGCCGCTGGGCTTCATGCGGCGGCCCTACCAGATGATGACGTGCTGCTGCACTACGTTCGCCACCAATCGAGCGAGCCCCGCCCGTCCTTCCCACCCCTCGACCTCGGTGCCTTCGAGCACGATCCGACCGCACCGGTCCCGGCAATCTCGCCTGCGGGCCGCGTCATGCTGCCGTGCTTGCTGATCCTCTGCGCGGCCGTCGCAAGCCGGCGCGGTCGATCACAGGGGATGTCTCGGGCCTGAACGTGTGATGCCCTATCACCGAGATCGCGGGAGAACCGTTCTGACCCGGCCCCGAGAACGCCTGTCCGGAGCGCCTCACATCGGGTATCGTCGTAGCGTGTTGCCCCCAGCATGCGCCTACGCCCCGTGAGCCGCTGCCTCCACGGTGGCGGCTGACGTTCTCGGCAGGGACAGGATGCTCCCGCAGTACGGGCACGCAAGCGGTCGTCGCACGCAACCGTCTCGCGGGACATGGGAGCTGCGGGCGTGTCGCTCGATGTGTACGAGGAGGTTCCGCCATGCGCTTGAGGACTTGCGAGCATCTTGTCCTGGCTCTGTGCGATTCCAGGGTACCCCTTTTCGTGCTCTGCGCGGCTGTCCTGCTTGCCGGCCGGACGGTCGCTCAGACGCCGGCGCTCGAACCGTACAAAGACGTCAGCCGGCCAGCCGAAGTGCGCGTCGATGACTTGCTGCCGCGCATGACACTGGAGGAGAAGGTCGATCTGCTCGGCGGGGCCGGTTTCACGACCCGGCCGAACGTGCGCCTGGGCATCCCCGCGCTAGTCATGACCGACGGCCCACAGGGACCGAACCGAAGGGGCCGCTCAACGAATTACTCGTCCATGGTCAATCTGGCGGCAACGTTCGACGTCGGTCTGATGCGCACCGTAGCGGAGAACATCGGGGAAGAGACTCGCGTCATGGGCTACAACATGCTGCTTGCTCCGATGCCCACCATCGCCCGCGTGCCGCACGGCGGCCGGGCCTTCGAGTGCTTCGGCGAAGATCCGTACCTGGCGGCGCGCATGACCGTGGCCTACGTGAAGGGCGTCCAGAGCAAACGTGTCGTAGCGTGCACAAAGGTGATCGCCGCCAACAACCAGGAGTGGAATCGCTTTGATGTGAACGTGCGGGTGGACGAGCGTGCCCTGCGGGAGATCTACCTGCCGGCCTTCCGGGCGGCGGTCCGGGAGGCAGACACCTGGACCGTCATGGCCGCCTACAACAAGGTCCGCGGCGACCACTGCTGCGAGAGCCGCAGCCTGCTCACGGACATGCTGAAAAGGGAATGGAGATTCACCGGCGCCGTCATCTCGGACTGGGGGGGAGTTCAATCCACCGTGAAAACGGCCCGTTCCGGGTTGGATCTCGAGATGCCGTTCGCAGAGCACTACGGCAAGAAGCTTCTGCAAGCGACACGAGATGGTCGGGTCGAGGAGTCCACGGTCGACGACAAGGTTCGACGCATTCTACGCGTGATGTTCAGGGCCGGACTGTTCGACGAAACCGTCGAAGCGTACGGGGGTCATTCCGACACGCCCGAGCGTCGCGCGCTGGCGCTGCGCGTGGCGCAGAAGAGCATCGTGCTGCTCAAGAACGAGAACGGCTTCCTCCCCTTGAAGAGAGAGGCCCTGAAACGCATCGCCGTGATCGGGCCCAATGCCGCCGTGGCTCGCATGCACGGCGGTGGAAGCGGCGCGCTGCCCGGGAATTACGGAGTTTCGCCCTATCAAGGAATCCAGGATCTCGCGTCCGACAAGATCGTCGTACGGCATGAACGCGGGATCCGGGAAGTGTTCTATGACCTGCCGATCGCCGGCCCCGAACATTACATCCTGCCGGACGGCAAGCCGGGAATCCGTGCGGAGTATTTCAACAACCGTGAGCTGCGAGGCGACCCGGTTCTGACCCGGATCGAGAAAGGCATCGACTTCGATTGGGGTTACGGCTGGGCGCACGGCGTCGGCTTCGCGGACGACGGCCCGGGTACGCCCGCGCCGGGGATTGTCAACCGCGACGAGTGGTCGGCTCGCTGGACGGGCCGATTCGTCTCGCCGGGCGACGGCACGTATGAAATCGGCGTGAGAGCGGACAACGGCGTGCGGCTCTACCTCGACGGCAAGATGGTCATTGACGCCTGGACGGACACGAAGCCGGGCGAGTTCAAGACCGCCCAATGCGAGTTCGTTGCCGGTCGCCGATACGACCTCCGCGTGGAGTTCTATGAGAACTGGGGCAGTTGTCGTTGCCGGCTGGGCCTCGCCCCACGCCGGACGAGGGCCTGGCTGACGGAGGCCGTCAATCTGGCGCGGCAATCCGATGTCGCGATTTTGTGCCTGGGGCTAAACGAGAAACTCGAAGGCGAGGGGTTGGATCGCGCCGAGTTGGGACTGCCCAAGGATCAAGTGAAACTGATTCAGGAGGTCACGCGGGCGAATGACCGTACCGTCGTCGTGCTCAACAACGGCGCCCCCATCACCATGAACGAGTGGATGGACAAGGTGCCCGCGATCGTTGAGGCGTTCTATCCCGGGCAGGAGGGAGGCCGTGCCCTCGCCGAGGTGCTTCTGGGTGATGTGAACCCTTCGGGAAAGCTGCCGACGACGTTCCCGAAACGCTGGGAGGACTCGCCGGCCTACGGAACCTATCCGGGAGAGAAACAGGTGGCCCACTACCGCGAAGGCATCTTCGTCGGGTATCGCCACTTCGACAAGAACAACATCGAGCCGCTCTTCCCGTTCGGCCATGGGCTCTCATACACGACGTTTGAGTACCGTGACTTGAAGATCATGCCGGAAACGATGGCACAGGAGGGTACGGCGACCGTACAACTGATCGTCCGGAACACGGGTCACCGGGCCGGCGAGGAAGTCGTTCAGATGTACGTCGGTGACGTGAAGGCGAGCGTGGAGCGGGAGGTGAGGGCGCTGAAAGGATTCGCTCGCGTCGGCCTGGAGCCGGGAGAGAGCAAAACGGTGACCTTCACGCTGGATGAGAGCCACTTGTCGTTCTACAGCACACGATTGAGACGATGGGTTGCCGAACCGGGCGTGTTCGAGGTGGCGATCGGCGGGTCTTCGCGAGACGTCCGGCTCACGGGCACGCTCGTGCTGCGGTGAGGTATTGCAGAGCGAATGATGCAGGAATGGCGGCCCAGAAACCTCTGAGCCACAAGGGCTTGTCGATTGGAGCCGAGGGGACTCGAACCCCTGACTTCGTGCATGCCATGCACGGAGGAGAATCCCATATGATCCAAGTATTCGAGCGCCCCGCACCCAGCCTGTGGTTCGTGCGTTCCTCGCTGGCAGAGGCATGAATCTCGGCCGACCCATCTGCCGATCCCGAGATCGGGCGCGTGTCAAGAGTGGTCGGTGCGCCGAAGTGCGTTGGCCCGGTTGGTCTCAAGCAGCAGGTCGATAGCAGTTCCGCAACATTCCACCGAGTCGTTCTCGGCAGATGACTTCGCCGTCGCGGCAGCCGACCTCTTCTCCCGGGTCGATCATCCGGTTCGCCAAGCCCTGGTGGTTCCGCTCGTGGTGATCGTGCTCGCAGAAGGCGTCGACGGCGTTGCGCAACGATCGCTCGCCGAAGAAGACCATCCGTCGCAGACACTCCTCTTTGATCGATCGCCTGACCCGTTCGATGTGGGGCGTGACAAACGAGTAGCCCGCCGCTACGATTGAGTCTCCTGGAAAGAGGCGTGCGACCCGGAGAGGAGAAAGGCCCCATGAAACGACTGCTTTTCCCTTGTGTGATGCTATCGATGTTGGCCTACGGCGAAAGCGCGTGGGCTGATTTCTATACTGAAAGCTTAATCTACACCGGGCCTCCCGAATACGAAGAGGTCTATGACTATTCGGAGACCGGCCCGACCTATGCTTCCGGGAGTGCATACGGCAAGGACGCGGAGGCGTATGCCGAGTATTGGAGCGTGGGAGGGCGCCTGCACAACACGTGGGACAACACCTACCAGGGCTGGATCTATGCCTTCGCCAATATCGAGAAGGAGTTCGAGGTTACGGCGGCTGGTCCGGCTTCCATAAGCTTCTCCTGGAACGGCATCTTGCAGGTGGACGCAGATCCCGCTCACGACGGGAAGTACTATCTCTATGCTTATGCCCAGATCGAAGACTACACCCTGCAGGCGAACGACGATGTGGACTGG
>CAYMME010000510.1:0-6253 GCA_964391465.1 uncultured Planctomycetales bacterium | reverse complement strand
CCCTCCCGATTCACCGGACGCCCTCCGCGCAGGAGATCCTGGATGATCGACGTGTACTCGACCATCCGATCGTACCGCTCGTCGTGCGGCGTCGCGTCGCCCAGCGCCGTCAAGTCGTTCCGGAACCCGCCCGCCAACATGTTCAGATAGACACGACGCCGGTACAGATACCCGAACGATGCGACCATCTTGGCCGCGACGTACGGATGGGTGTAATGCGGCTGCGTCGCCACCAGCGGGCACAGGGTCGTCGTGTTCTGCAGAACGACCTGCGAAACAAGCCACGGATCGACGAGGCGATTGTCCGAGTAGATCAGGATTCCTTCGCAGCCGGCCCTCTCGCTCCACTGCGAAACCTCCGCCACGTGCCGGACGAACGCATTCGTATCCACGTCCGCGGACTGCGGACACGTGGAGAACACTCTGATTGCCCTGCCCGGGAATCCGTCTTCCATCGGCCCCACTCAGTATTTCGGCCCGCCGCGACCCGGCGCACCCCCACGCATCCCGTGCGAATCGAAGCGGTTCAATCGCTCGGCGGCTTCTCATCGCGTGGTTGTGATGCCGCTGGTTGTGATGCCGCTGGTTGTGATGCCGCTGGTTGTGATGCCGCACATCGCACACGCTTCGCGATCTGGCTGAGCAGGTCTGCGATCGCTTCCTCCCTCTCCTCCCTCCCCGAGGCCTCTCCCTCTGCGGGGACGGACACCATGATGAACACGAGGGGTCCCGGCTCTCTGACCATACCGAGCTTGGCCTCGGGCTGTGTGGCGTAGAACTTCTCGCCGACCAGAAACGTGCTCGCTACAGAAAGGCCCTTGCCCTTGCGCGTGTAGCGCTCGATCGACATGGGAATCGCACCGGGAGGTTCTTCACCACCCGTCTTCCGCCACCCGCTCAGTTCCATGCACACTTCCGGGGCGTGCGTTGCGCCTTTGGCGAAGTTGCTGTAGTAATTGATCCAGGCATCGAGCGCGTACTGCCGGGACTCGTAAAGCCGATGCACGACGACGTCGGCCCCGAGAAGCTGCGCGAGGTCCACAGGAACCTCCGCCGGCGTGGAACGCCATCCATCGAACTCCCAGTCGATGGCTTGAAACCGCGCAAGGGCCGCCGGATCGTCGAACCGCATCGCCGCCTCGATGCGCCCGCTGAGCTGGAGGTAGGCCACGTAGCCGATCAGGACCAGAAGGAAAGCGGCAAAGGGCGATCTCATGATGTCGAGCTCCTGTCCCGACCGAGCGCCAACCGGTCGATCAGAAGAAGCGGCCCCAGCGCCACCGGCAGCATGCCCCAGTTCAGAACGACCGGCGCGATGCCCGCCGTTGCCACGTCCACACCACCCAGCACCGCGATAACACTGCGTGCGCCGTTGCAGGCGACAAGGATCGGCAGGGCACAGACGACCAGAAGCACCAGACCCAACAGGCCGCGGCCGCGAACGCAGCCCACGACCAGCGCCAGGGCTGCAAAGTAGAACGGCATCTGCACGACCTCGAGCTGCAACTCCTGAATCCCGTCGAACGCTGCGAACGTGCCGCCCTCTCCGGGAAGGACCGTCGCACCCGCGATCTCCACGAGCGGCCCGATCACTACGAGAGCGAACTCACCCAGTTGCGGATAGATACGGCCCTGCACCGACACCGGGAGCGGAATCGCGGCCAGCAGCAGGAGCAGCGGCCGCCACCATGCAACGACACCGGAGAAGCCGCACCACAGCAGCACCAACCCGATGATCTGCACATACAACCCCAACCGATCGGGTATGCGCATCGCCAGCAGCTCGCTCGCGAGCTTGCCCGCGAAACCCACATAGATCAGCACGATGCCGAGTACCTGCGGGCTCGCGGCGCGGACGAGCTTCGCCCGATTGCGGTAGGCGGCCCAGACCGCCGCCGCAACGAGTACGAAGCCGGCTCCGACACTGTCTTCTTCCAGCCATCGGTCACACCACACGCCCGCCGTGCCCAGGCTGGCCGCCACGATCACGGCAACGGTCAACGCTATGGAGATCGTTGTCCCGGTCGACCTCCCGGTCGTCTCGGTCACGGCCTCGTTCGGCTCGGTGCCTTCGGCGCTGGTCGAACTTGCGGCGGCGTCGGCCATCGGTGGGCTCAACGATTCGGCCGGAGCGACTCGGTGGGTGCCTTCGCGGGCAGAAACACCTCGCCCAGCAGCAGCAGTAGGAAGAGTGTATTGGTGACAAAGTAGCGCCCGGCAAGACGACGAGGCTCCTGGAGCAGCCGATACAGCCATTCCATACCGATCGCCTGCATGAAGCGGGGGGCGCGCTTGGTTCGGCCGGCCATCACGTCGAAGCTTCCACCCACTCCGTGGCACACCGGCACTTCCAACGCATCACTCCAGCGGGCCAGGAACTGCTCCTTCTTGGGCGGACTGATCCCGACAAACAGCATGTCGGGCCGGGCGCTCTTGATGGCCTCGACGATTGCCGGCTCCTCCTCGGGCGTGAAGTAGCCGTTTCGAAAGCCGGCGATTTCGGCGTTCGGGTACCGCTCACCGATGCGGCGGACCACCGTCTCGACCACCTCCTGCCTCGCCCCGAGACAGTAGACGCGGTGACGATGCCGGTCCGCGAGCCCGAGCAGTCCGTGCATCAGATTGATTCCGGCCACGCGGCCGCTGAGTGACCGCCCCAGCAACCTGCACGCCCATACCACGGACATTCCGTCGGCGAGCACAACGTCCGCCGACAGCACCGACTCGCGCAGCAAATCGCTCTTGCGCATGTTCACCAGCTTGGCGGCGTTGACGACGCCGACGAGCAACCGGCGCCGTTCGTCGATAGCCTGCTGCGCCAGTCCAATCACATCGGTCATGCTCAGCGCGTGAATCGGCGTGCCGAACAGATGACGCAAAGGCAGTTGGTCTGTGTTGACAGGTGTGAGCATCGTAGGTTCGCTCAGGCCTCCTCGCATCGGTCCGCCCACGCATCAAGAACCCAACCGAGATGATAGGGCCGGCACTCATAGTCCACAGTGCTCGGCTCGAACACGCGATCCATCCAACCGAATCGCAGGCCCGGATGCATGCGGCTGAGCACCGCCCTTGCGCTGCGGACGAGCTTGCCCGGCTCGGTCCGGCCGATCTTCCGCCAGATAGCCGGGGCCGTATCGTCCACGAGCGCCACGTCCTTCTCGGCGGGGCGTCTCAGCCATTCCAGGCCGAGCCGGATCTCGCGGGCGTGGTCGGGGCCGCCGGCCTCGGCGAGCTCGAACAACCCCATCGGCGCCATCGCGTCCTGATGCACCGAGTAGACCGGGAAACCCTCCAGCACCCGGCCGGTTCGCACATCGAAGTGCCACCACCACTGGCCCTGCTCGCCCTGCAACCGACAGATCGTCTCCGCCGCGGCCGCGGCGATGTCCAGGGCCATCGTGTCGTTGAAGCGCGCGTGGTACCGGGTCAGGGCGAGGATCGGGTAGATTTCGTCGGCGAAGCATCCCACGTGGGCACGATGCGGGGGCCAGCTCTTCCACGCAGGCCGGTGCGAGAACAGCTTCGACTTCGGATGGTACGCCTCGCGCAGTCGGGCGACCGCCGACTTCAGCAGGTCCGACCGTCCGGACTCCGCAAGCGCACCGGTGCTCAAGGCCGTCACCATCCACGCGATTTCCACCGTTGGGTGGTCCGTGGATGTACGCCAGATCTGTTGAACTCGACCGACGGCGTCCGCGGCGCAATCGAGACCCAAGGCCGCGGCCGCCCAAGCTCCGGCAGCAACATCACCCAGGTTCGACATGCTTTGCAGTTCCCGGACGAGCCGGCCGCACACGTCTTCCGGAGATTGCCCGGCGAACAGCGGCCGCGACAGCGCCGGCTGGAGGCGGCTCGCACCGATAAGCACCATCGCGGTGTACCGGCGGCTGACCCCTTCGTAGGCCAGGCCGGTTCCGCTCGGCACCGACTTGAAACAGAAGCCCCCGCGCTCGGCGAGGAACATCGGCGGCAAGGCGCGGAGGGCCAGTTGCACAACCTGCCGTACGAACGGCTCCACCGGGCCATCCGTCCCGCTCGTGACGGCCGCCGTGCGCGCCGCCGAGAGGGCCAGTTCCGGCTTGTTGGTCGGGACTACAGTTTCCACCACCTCTGGATCCGAACAGACTCCGTCCCCGTGGGCTGCGCGATGCGAAATGGCACAACCCATTGTGGGAAAATAAGTTACAGAAGCGCCGCGAGTGCTACACCGGTTCCACCGTGTCGATATCCACCTCTACCGACACGGCTTGGCCCAGCGCAGTCACCTGCAATACTAATCGGCTCACGCCCCGGCGGGTTTCAATGACGCCTTCGACACCGACGAGGGCTCCCGCCACCACCCGGCACCGCCTGCCCCGCACCAGCCCGGGGTAGGGGTCGAAATCCGCTTCCTGGCCGACCGCCAGGTCGATCTGAGCCAGCTCCGCGATCAATCGGCCCTGGTCGGCGACCTCGATGATGCCGGCAGCGCGGTTCGTCTTCAGGACGGCCAGCCGGGCATCATCATCGCCGGAGAAGAACACGTATCCGGGGAACAGCGGCGCCATCGACTCGAACCGCCGCCCTCGACGCACCGACCGGCGGGTATACATCGGCAGGAAATAGGGCACTTCTGCGGCCAGAAGCGACCGGGCCACCACCTTCTCGTTGCGGCTCCGGGTGTGTGCGACCCACCACCGACCGGGCAGCTCGACCAGCGCCACCTCAGCGGGATATCGGACCGGGGGATTGTCACATAGCCTCAGCATCGCTCTGGGCTCTCCCTCCGTGGCTGCTCAGGCGGGTGAAGTCCGCCACCGTCTGCACCAGTCCAGAAACGCCAGCGCACCATAAAGGAAGCCGAGGGCGAGTGGCATCATGAGCCACCCCGCCGCATCGTGGAACAACGTCCTGACCAGATCCCCACCCCAGTATCGAAATGCGATGGCGGTGGCAGCCACTCGCCCCACGTTGGCCACCAGTGCCATCGGGACTGCGAGGACCAGGATCACCGCCTTCGACGTCCAGTGGAACGTCCCCGAAAGGGCAACAAAAGCGTGCACCGTCAGCAGGCCCGTGATCATGCTCAGCCCGTCACATTCGGGAGCGATGTTCACGGGCGTCTTTCCGAGAAACAGGGAACTCCCCTCGTGGATCACGGGTTGGCCGCACAGGATCAGCAGACTCGCGGACACCGAAGTGGCCAACGCCTGCAACGGGGCCGTGACCAGGTCGATGAACGCGTCGGGCAGCGGCACCGCAAGGGCCAACAGCACGATCGGACCGATCGACCGCCAGGACGCCCGCGGTCCGATCACAAGCACCACCAGGGCGGCGAGGGACGTGACCGCAGAGACGGACCGCAGGAACAGTGTCTCGGAGGGTGCCCACCACCGCAGTAATTCGGCGACCCCAAACAGTCCGAGCGCAAGCCAACCGGGAACAGGCAACGGGGGGTCGTCATCTCGCCGCCGGCTGACGATGAGGTAGATCGTGACGATCGGCACCAGCATGCCGTGGGACGTTTCCGGGTACGCTTGCCACACGCCCCATATGTCCAGAAGTGTGCCGCCCTGCACCGCGAGCACATACGCGGCGGCTATCCCGAAAAATAGGTATGCCGGCGATGACCGAGCGCTCAACGGTTGAATCGGCAGCGACAACGTTCACGACTCCCTGGCGCCCGACCCGGGTCCGGGCTCCGAAATGGCACACAACACCCGCAACCCCCACTCCGTCCTGAAGCGCGAACCAAGCCGAATGGATGAAGCGTCGTGCTCGGAACCGGCGAATCCGAGACCGTAAGTCACGTGCCGCGAAGGGCTTAGTGAGGCATCATCATTGCGAAGGAGAAGCAGACCCACGTCGCGGGCCACAGCGGAGCATCGCTGCCCTTGTCTCCCCCGCGGCATCAGTCGCTCGGCGTCACACAACTGCACTCGCCTGCGTGCCCACGCTCCGCACCCACATCCCTCCTCTTCGTCCGTTGGGTTTCGGCACTCCAGAACGTCACGACGAGCGCGCAAGTCTATACGGCACCAGCAGCACTGTCAAGCTCGGGGGTCAGGGGGTGGTCCCGCAGACACCTAGCCCCGATCCGCAATCCCCGAGCCTGAGGCGGGGTCTTATCGGACGACGGATGCCCGACCGCGGGGCCCTCGCCCGCCCCTGCCCCCCCCCGGACACGCGTCGTCCGCACACGATGCCCTGAACCGTCGCCTGACAATTCCCGGACCGCCCCTTGACGATTTCTGTACCGCCCCTTGACGCAACC
>CAYMME010000509.1:0-6284 GCA_964391465.1 uncultured Planctomycetales bacterium | reverse complement strand
TGCTTGCCCACGGCTTCGGCAAAGTCCTGTACCGTGCGAAAGCACTCGTCAAACCAGTTCGCCCTGTTCTCCCCGTCGAGGAGCTTGCGTTCTTGGTTGGCGAGGTAGAGGTTCGCCAGCCGCTTCACGGTCGGTGAATCGCCGGCGCGCCGGCTGGCAGGATGCCTGCCCGCGTGCAGGTCGGCGGCTTGCCTGATATACTCGTCGTGGGCGTCGTTGACGTCCGTCCCGAAGTAGTGGTGCTTGCCCCGGATTTTCTTGCACCACTGGCCGTTCCGGTGCCGGAACAGCGGGAAGCTCCGGCGAGGCTTCGTGGGTCTCGGTTGCTTCGGATTTGCCATCCTCTCCTCCTTTAGGTCATTCTATCGGAGAGGTTGGAGAACCCGGGCGGGTGTCGGAACGGGTGTCGTCCCCTGGCAGGGGGCTGGTCAGGACAGCCAAAATCGGCGATACTGGCCGAAAATCAAGGGTTGCCACCGTAGCTCAGTTGGCAGAGCAGCGGTTTTGTAAACCGCAGGTCGTGGGTTCGAATCCCTCCGGTGGCTTTCTCGTTTCCCTTCGCGCAAGTTCGCGCTCCAAGTGTCGGGGATATGGGCGTGCGCCGCTTTCCGTCGCGCGGCGGGTGTCCGTGCCGGTGGCCCACATGCGCTGCCGTTCCGGCGCCGCTTGATCCACGGCCGGCAGCCCATCGAGGGCCCCGGCGAGGTCGTGAACCCCAAGCCTCCTGTACGTGTGCAGCGTGAGCGTCGGCGTGCCGGGCCAACTCCTGCCCCTCTTTCACGGAAGCACCGCCCACCAAGCGGCGATCAATTCGTGTACCATTGGGGACTTTCGCCGACGCCCCGGGCGCCGTAGCCAAGACGGGGACCCTCGACTAAGTTGTTTCAGTACACCGCGGTTAAGCCGCCGGCCCGAAACGGCGGGTCGCGAAAGGAGGCTGCGGGCCATGACTGATCCCCAACTGACCACCGGCTCTCCCGGCCTGGACAACGTCCTGAAGAGCATTCTGCCCGGCGACAACATCGTCTACCAGGTGAATTCCGTGGCCGACTACGCACCGTTCGTCGAGCCTTGCTGCCGGGCGGCGATCGCTTCCGGGAAGAAGGTCGTCTATTTCCGGTTCGCCAAGCATGAGCCGCTGCTGCCGCCGGACAGCGGCGCGGAAGTCGTGACCCTGGACCCCGAGGCCGGCTTCGAGCGATTCGTTCGCAGTATTCACGAGGCCGTCGACGAGGCGCGAAGCCAGGGCGTGTACATCTTCGACTGCCTGTCCGACCTCGTCGCCGACTGGCACAGCGATCGGATGCTGGGCAACTTCTTCCGCCTGATCTGCCCGTACGTGTACGACGTCGAGGGACTCGCGTGCTTCGCCATGCTCCGGAACCATCACTCGCTGCCCTGCTGCGAGACCATCGGTGGCACCACGCAGATCCTGATCGACGTTTTTCGGCACGACGCCGAGCTCTTCATCCACGCCCTCAAGGTTCAGCAACGACATTCGCCCACGATGTATATGCTTCACGTGTGGGCGGGCGACGAGTTTCGACCGGTGCTGAACAGCTCCACGATCACGGACATCCTGACCTCGGTCCCACTGGTCGGTTCGCAATCCGCACGCTCGCGACTGGGCGTCTGGAACCGTGCCTTCCTCCAGGCCGAAGAGCTGAGTGACAAGCAAACCGAAGGCACTGTCTATTCGGACGAAACGCTCGCCAGCCTGAAGCGCCGGCTGCTGCGCATGGCCGTGTCGCGCGACGAGCAGATGCTCGGCCTCGCCGAATCCTACTTTGGTCTCGACGACGTGTTGAACCTGTGGCACCGAATCATCGGCAGCGGGCTGATCGGAGGCAAAGCCCTTGGCATGCTACTGGCCCGCGCCATCCTTCGGAGAAACAACCCCCGCTGGAGGAACGTCCTGGAGTCGCACGACTCGTTCTACGTCGGGTCGGACGTGTTCTACACGTATCTTGTGCAGAGCGGATGCTGGTGGCTGCGTGAGAAGCAGAGGGATTCCCAGCGGTTCCTCGAAGGCACCGAAGAGGCGAGGCAACGCATTCTTGCCGGGACGTTCCCGCCCGACGCCCAGAAAGACTTCGCCGACATGCTGGACTACTTCGGCCAGTGTCCGATCATCGTGCGATCGAGCAGCCTGCTCGAGGACGCTTTCGGGAATTCGTTTGCCGGCAAGTACGAAAGCGTGTTCTGCGTCAACCAGGGCTCCCGCGACAAGCGGCTCGAGGACTTCATGGCGGCGGTCCGGACCGTCTACGCCAGCACGATGAGCGAACGCGCCTTGCGGTATCGGGCCGAGCGAGGCCTCCTCGATCGTGATGAGCAGATGTCGCTACTCGTGCAGCGGGTTTCCGGTTCGCTCGAAGGGAGTTTGTTCTACCCGCAGGTGGCGGGCGTCGCGTTCTCATTCAATCCGTACGCATGGAACGAACGGATCGATCCTGACGCCGGCGTGGTGCGTATCGTGTTCGGCCTCGGCACGCGTGCCGTCGACCGGCGCGATGACGACTACACGCGCGTGGCGGCCCTCAACGCACCCGAGCTGAGGCCCGAGTCGGGAATCGATCAGGTTAGACGCTATGCGCAGCGCAAGGTTGATGTCCTCGATCTGGAAGCGAACCAACTGGTCTCTCGTGACTTCATGGACGTAGCGGCGCAGAGCCCCACCCTCGAGATCGAACGATTCGCCACGTGCGATCAGACCATGGACCGCCGGCTTGCCGAGAGTCAGAAGGACGGCGGGCGGTCCTACACGCTGATGTTCGACAGCCTGCTATCAGAAACGACCTTCGTCGGTGACATGAGCAGCATGCTCCGGACCCTGCGCGAAGCGTACGGCTGCCCGGTGGATACCGAATTCACGATGAACTACTTCGAGGGCGACAACTACAAGGTCAACCTGGTGCAGTGCCGGCCGCTCCCGGTGGCGGAGGGCGACGTCACGACGGGACCACCGACCTCGATTGAGGAGAAGAATGTCGTCCTGCGAGGCCACGGTGCCGTCGTCGGACCGGGGCGCGAGTGCCGGCTCGATCGGCTCATCTATGTCGTTCCGTCGGTATACGGGAAGCTCCCGATCAACGACCGCTACGCCGTGGCTCGGTTGATCGGCCGGCTGATGCATTTGGACGGACCGTGCGCCGCCCAGCGCGTCATGCTCCTGGGGCCGGGCCGATGGGGCACCACGACGCCATCCCTGGGTGTCCCCGTGTCGTACGCCGAGATCAGCCACGTGTCGGTTCTGTGCGAGATCGTGGCCATGCACGAGGGCCTCGTGCCCGACGTCTCGCTCGGAACGCATTTCTTTAGCGAGTTGGTTGAGGCGGACATCTTGTACGTGGCGCTGTTCCCCGGTCGCGAGGGGAACGTGCTCAACGAGGAGTTCCTGGCCAGCCTTCCCAACCGGCTCGAGCAGGTTCTTCCCCCGGCGGTTCGCCGGGCCGACGTCGTCCGGGTGATTGACGCGGTCGACCTGCCCGCCAACCGCTCGATTCTGCTTCACGCCCACAACCGCAGCCAGAACGTCGTGTGCTACGTGAAAGACGCCGCCCCCCCCGACGTGGCTTGAACGAGCCCCCCAATATGAGGGGATGGGCCTCCGGCTGTGCGATCATGTTCATCGCCGTGGAGTGGTGGGCTGCAGCGCATGCGCAGTCCCTCGCCGGCGAGCGCATTCCTTCCACCTCACGCCGGGAGAGGTGCTTTCTTCACCGAGACGATCTGTTGCTCCCCACATGCGCGGGACCGCGAATCAGACCACGCCCTGGTCCAGCATCGCGTCGGCGACCTTCACGAAACCGGCGATGTTTGCGCCCAGGACGTAATTGTCCGGCTGGCCGTAGTCCGTGGCCGTCTGCGCGGCAGCGTCATAGATCGACTTCATGATGGATTGCAGCCGGTTGTCGACCTTCTCACGCGTCCAGGCAATATGCTGGGCGTTCTGGGCCATCTCCAGGCCGGACACGGCCACGCCGCCGGCGTTGGCGGCCTTGCCCGGTCCGTACAGAACCTTGTTCCCCAGGAACACTTCGACGCCATCCGGGTCGGTCGGCATGTTTGCGCCTTCGGAGACGACCTTGCAGCCGTTCTTGACCAGCGTCTTCGCGTCCTCGCCGCTGATCTCGTTCTGCGTGGCGGACGGAAATGCGCAATCACACTTGATGCCCCACGGGTTGGAGCCTTCCATGAACTGGACGCCGGGGAACTTGTCGGCGTACTCCTTGATACGGCCTCGGCGGACGTTCTTGAGCTCCATGACGAACGCCAGCTTCTCCTCGTCGACCCCGTCTTTGTCGTAGATGGTGCCGTTGGAATCCGAGAGCGAGACGCATTTGGCGCCAAACTGGTTGGCCTTCTCGATCGTGTACTGGGCGACGTTGCCCGATCCGGAGACCGCACAGACCTTGCCCTCCAGCCTGTCGCTGTGTGTCGTCAGCATCTCCTGAGCAAAGTAGACCGCTCCGTAGCCTGTCGCCTCCGGGCGGATCAGCGAACCGCCCCAACTCAGCGCCTTGCCGGTCAACACGCCGGTGAACTCGTTGCGCAGCCGCTTGTACTGGCCGAAGAGGTAGCCGATCTCCCGGCCGCCGACCCCGATGTCGCCGGCGGGCACGTCCGTGTGCGGGCCGATGTGCCGCGAAAGCTCGGTCATGAACGACTGGCAGAAACGCATCACCTCGGCGTCGGACTTGCCCTTGGGGTCGAAGTCCGAGCCACCTTTGCCGCCACCGATGGGCAACGTGGTCAGGGCGTTCTTCAGAATCTGCTCGAAGGCGAGGAACTTGAGAATGCTCAGGTTCACCGTGGGGTGAAAGCGCAAGCCTCCCTTGTACGGGCCGATGGCGCTGTTGAACTCGATGCGGAAGCCGCGGTTGACCTGGACGACCCGCTGATCGTCCATCCACGGCACGCGGAACATCATCACGCGCTCCGGCTCGACGAACCGTTCGAGGACCTGGTTCTTCTGATATTGAGGATTCCGTTCAAAGACAAGTTCCAGGGATTCCAGAACCTCCCGGACCGCTTGGTGGAACTCCAGTTCGCCCGAATTTCGCTTCAGAACATTCTCGAGGACGGCATGCGCGTAAGGCATGGTTGATTCTCCATGGTTAGCAGGACTGGTCTGGATCGACGAAAAGCTCCCTCGGGTTTGCCCACTTTCATCAGATCGGGTTATGATACACGGGTCACGCGGGCTCCAACAAGGAGGCTGTAATCACGCGATTAGTGTAGCCTAATGAAAAGCATTACGTTTGACGATCAGTGCGTTTCCTCATGAACCTGGCAAGCTTGAAACTTTTCTGCGACGTGGTGCGTTGTCGCAGTTTCACCCGGGGGGCCGCGATCAACGGGATCTCCCAGTCGGCCGTCAGCCAGGCAATCAGCCATCTCGAGAACGAGATCGGGGCACAGTTGCTGGACCGCAGGAAGCGACCGTTCCTCCTGACTGCGGAGGGGCAGATCTGCTACGAAGATTTCTGTGAGATCCTGTCTCGCATTGAGCGGATGAAGGCGAGCGTCAGAGCCGTGCACCAGGTCGTGTCGGGCGTGGTTCGGGTCGCCGCCATCTACTCCGTCGGGTTGCACGATATGAGTGCGGCCATGCGGAGCTTCATGGGACGGCATCCGAACGCCAAGGTGCAACTGGAGTACCTGCTTCCTCCCAAAGTGTACGAGGCGGTTCTGCAGGAGACCGCCGATCTTGGCATCGTGTCGTACCCCAAGGAAACTCGCGAGATCAGGGTCATCCCGCTCAGATCCGAGAAGATGGTGCTCGTCTGCCACCCCGATCATCACTTGGCCTCAAAGAACGCCATCCATCTCGAGCAGCTTCAGAGCGAGGACTTCGTTGTCTTCGAGCGCGGGCTGCCCATCTGCAAGGAACTGGATCGCGTCTTTCGAGAGCAGAATATCTCCGTACGTAAGGTGATGGAGTTCGACAACATCGAGACGATCAAGCAGGCGCTCGAGATCGGGGCCGGCTTGAGCATCCTCCCGGAGCGCACGGTACAGCGCGAACTGGCCAACCGGACGCTGGCCGCGGTCCGTCTGCTCGGATGTGACCTGCAAAGACCCTTGGGCATCATCCATCTCGACCGAAAGGCCTTCCCCCCGGCGCTCGAGAGGTTCATCGAGATCCTTCGCGAACGCGCTGGCAGCCCCCTCGACCCTCCCCCCGAACCGGACACAGCCTGACCCTCATACGGTGCGTCGGCAGCGCCTGTCGATGGCGGTCAGAGAGGGGACCACTTTCACGGTGAAGGAGAGCCACC
>CAYMME010000508.1:0-6284 GCA_964391465.1 uncultured Planctomycetales bacterium | reverse complement strand
GCATGATTGATCGTTTCCCATTCGTTCCGTTCATTACGTTCGTGCTGGCGGCGTCCGGTTTCGGCACCACGGCGCAGGCCGGCAATCTCCTGGCCAACAGCGACTTTTCGCAGGGCCGGCCCGGCGAAACCGATTTCGTCTGGTCCGTCGAGCTGGCCAAGGACCAGCCGAGCGCCGCGACCGTCGTCGAAGGTCGCCAACCGGGCACAACCGCCATCCGCATCGATCATGACGAGTTAGGCGCCTCTTACATCACGCAGAAGATCAAGGTTCAGCCCTGGCGCTGGTACGTCGCCCGGATGTGGGTCAACAGCGAACGCATGGCCGCTCTGGGCTTCGCGCCGGTGATCGAACTCGAAGGGGGTCGCCGGATCAGCGGCTCGCGTTATCACTTCGATGCCTACGAGTGGCCGAAGAAAGGCTGGCGCCCGATTCAGGTGATCGCCCACGCCGCGGACGACGATGAGATCACACTCAAGATGGGCGGCGGCGGCTGGAGCGGCGAGTTGCTCTTCGCCGAACCGGTCGTCCGCGAATGCTGCGTCACCGAGGCCGCCTCGTATTATCCCTCCGTTCACCACCGACACCCGTCTTTGTACGGCCCGCCGCCGGATCCCGAACGCAACCAGCACGGCTACGCCTTCCCGGTAGGAGACGTCTGCCGAGTGGCGCCGGGCTTTCCGAACCTCCTGCGGATCGGCGTGCGAATGAACGACCAGGCGCCGGAAGGCCGGGTCTCTCTGGCGCTTCCCCCCGGCGTTCGTTTTCTGAAACACCAGGATCGAGAGATCATGCCCACGGTCTCGGAGATCCCTAACGGGTTTCAGCGCGTCGAGCTGCCGCCGGGCCGGTGCCGCCTGCTGGTCAACTCCAACCTCGAACCCGGCGAGGATGCCGTCGGGTACGTCCAGTGCGAATGGAAAGGCGGTTTTCAGGTTCCCACGCCCGTGCGCTTCACAGGCATTTCGTTGCCCGACGTGGCCGCCCCGAAGCGGGCGATGGTGACGCTCGGCATCGCCAATGAGACCGTCGAGCACTGGGACGGCGACACAGAGGCCATGGTTCGCGCCTTCAAGCGTTTTGGCTTCAACCACCTGGAAATCTGGGGCGGCGATCCCCGCTACGTGTACAAACACGGGATGAACGGGGCGACCGCGTTCGGCGGCGGCTTCAACGTCGATCGCGACAAGAATCCCGAAGCCTTGGCCGTCCGATTGGACGGGAAGCTCAGCGCCTTGATTTCGCCGTCGTATCGTGGACCAGCGCTGCAGCCGTTCATCGACCGCGTGAAATCCTATGCCAAGTTCTCGTCGGCACTGACGCTCGACGATGAGATTTGCGCCACGTCGGGCGATAGCCCCCTCATCGGTTTTCATCCGCGAACCATCGAGCGGTGGAACCGGTGGGTGGCCGAGCACGAATCGGAGCTGGCCGACGTCGATCCAAGGGTGTTCAACCGGCGGCCTCACAAGTACCGCAAGCATTACGACGCCTGGCTCCACTTCCGTTGCGAACTGGTTGCGGAACGCTACGCGATCCTCCGCGAAGCTTTTCACAAGGCGGTCCGAGAGAGCGGCGTAAAGACCACCGAACGAACGATGCTCGGCGCCTACGTCGACGACAGTCCGCTTGTCGGTCTGCATTCGAACAAGGCGCTGACTCCGGTGCTGGATTACGTCGCCAACATGGTCTACGAGGATGCCCCGGGGGTGCGGGAAACCGTCGCCCGACTTGCGCCGGTGACGGGCAAGAAGCTCGTGATCGCCATCTCTCCCGGGTACCAGATCAGCCCGCCGGGTGATGCTCGATCGCAGGTGCTCGAAGCGGTCATGGGCGGCTCGCAGGGCGTGATCGCCTGGGGCTACTACATGGGGATGACCGCCGGTCACCTCGCCGACATCTCCGATGCCGTCAAGATGTTCGGCCCCGTTGAGGACATCGTTCTGGACGGCGCGATCCACGCCGGATACTCCGCCGATGTCGAGACCGCGCACTTGCTTGCCCGGGCCCTGGGCGGCGCTGCGGTCTTGCTCGTCTCCGACTACTCGCCTCGTCCCGGCCGCGTGACCGTATCCGTACCGGGTGACGCGGAACTTGAAGTGACCGACTTGTTCACCAATCGGATAGTCGCGCGGCTGGATGCGGGGAACCGTGAATTCCCCGCGACACTCCGACGCGACTTTGCGGCCCGTCTCTACCGATTGGGGCCTCCGAAGAACGAATGACGCTGTGCCCACCAAGAACGTCATCCGGCGGCGTAGAGACGCCCTTCCGCGCGTGTTTCCAAACAGAAGTGCTTGTGTGACAGGTTACGTAGCCACTACTGCCAATTGGGCCGCTCATCAAGAGGTCGTGCCCAAGTAGCAGTAGCATCTTCAAGTCGTGTAGACCACCTGTGCGGCATCTCCAGGCTACGCACGACCGTCCGCTGCCGGGCCCGCACGGCGGGAGTCGCGACGCTCATTTCGTCTCCTCGATTCGATTCCGTTGAGCGCGTATCATGGTCCACGACGCCCCAACCGACGCGGCGCGCGAGTTCTACCGCGGCAAGGCGCACGGGGTCTCTGCTAAGGACAGGGGTCTCGATTCGAGGCTGGGCCGCCGCGACCGCCAGCGCCATCCGACCGTCAGTCTGAGCAAACGACCTCGCTGAGCCGGATGCTTCGACGGGCAACGTCGACGAGTTCATCGATGTAGACGAGCTTCTCGCGCAGTTCGACGGTGATGCCGGTCAGCGTGAGCGGGTAGTCCACGATGCCGTCGCCGCCGACATGCCGCCAGTTGCCGTTGCGCGGCCAGTGATAGCGGTCGAACGAGTACTGGCCCGGCAGCGCGACACCGACGAAGCGCCACCCATCGAAGTTGACGTACGACGTGCTTTCGGTATCCACCGTGTTCCAGTCGGCGCCTCCGTTGGTCTCCGCGGCTCCCGTGTGGGTCCAGGTCTCGCCTTTCGCATCCGCGAGTCCGAACACGATCCGGCCCCAACTCGAGTTCCCGAACACCCACAACCCGATTTCGCGGGGCGTGCCGGGAAGGGTGATCGGGTTCTTCGCCGCAATCGTGTTGTAGTAGGAAGCAACGTCCGGACCGGATTGTGAGCCGTCGAGCGTCACTTCGATCACGCGACCCCGCACTGCGTCGTTCACCACCCGCCACGCAAAGACTCCGGGCCGTTGGATCTGATCCCACACGTGTTTCTCATAGTCTGCATCACGCGATGACCGAACCGACCAGCCGTCGAGGGTGTCGAGAGCCGAGAGCCGCTTGGCATCGGGCGACGGTTTCTCCTTGTACCGCGGCTCTAGCGATTCGACGCGTTGGACCTCGACCTCAGAGACGTACACCGGCATCGCGTCCACGGTCAATACGATGCTTGCTGCTTGCGGCCGGATACGCCGCTCGTTCGACATTCCGTCGGTGACGGTCGCGTCTGCAACCTTTGCCAGCGTCAGTCGAAGATCGCGTTCGCCGCGGATGGTCCAAAACGCATACACCTTTGCCCCCTGTGGCTTCTTGAATTCCAGCGCGAACACGCTGGTCGACCCGGTTTCGAGCTTGCGCGAAAAGGTGGCGAGATCGAGCATCCGGGTCATCGTCGCGTAGGTCACGTAGCCCGGCTTCGGGTTGAGTTCGGGGGGACGCCGGCAGAGGCCGGCTGCACCCCAGTTGGAGAAGTAGTAGGCGTTGCCGACGTCGTGAATGAGTGCCGGATTGACGTGCGGCACGCCGTAGGCGAGGGCCAGCAAGCAGTCGCGCACGTTGTACGCGGCAGCCACGGGCTCCGGATTGTTGCCCGGGTTCGTACTGTGATACATCCATTCGTACGAAACAGCGAGCCCGGCCTTGTCGTACCCGTAGTGGCGGGCCATCTCCTTCATCCACCACAGACTGCCGAAGCCGGCCACCTCGGGCTGCCGTTCTGGCATCCGCATGAAGCCAGGCGACTCCTCGCCGAGCATGTCGATGTACTCGGCCGGATAGCCGCGCGACAGGAACTGCTCGAGCGCTGGCTGGGTCATGTTGCCGAAGACCAGCTTGATCCGTGGCGCGATCTCGCGCACGTGCTTGCTCGCCGTGACCGCGGCCGCGAACCGTTTCTGGAATTCCTTTGCGGTATCTTCGTCGAGCGGCGCGGGGCGCTCGCCCACGACGAAGGCTGGGTGGGTCAGGATCGGTCCGATGTTAGACTCGTGAAACACCAGCGCCTCGTCCGTGTCCGGCCGTGAGCTGAAGTGCGTCCGGAGATTGTCGCGATCCGCTTCCGTGACCACATGCGTGCCGACGATGCTCGGAAACTGCTCGAGCGTCAGACCGTATCTCTTCATCTGCTCGTCGTCACCGATTCCGAGGGTCCGCCGGATGCCCGCCTTTTGCATCAGCGGCCCGGACTTCTCGATCGGTACGCCGCGATGCCCCATCCCGAAGCACCAGGTACCGAACGGTGAATCGCGAAACGTCGCCTGCCGTGTGTCGGGAGGTAGCAGGGCGAATGTCGTCGTGCGATCGACGAGAGGTCGGGGTGATTCGGTCGTGAGGCGAAACGTTACTTCGAACCATCCGCGTCCCGCAGTCGGGATCTCGACGCGTTTGGTGGCCTTGCCCCCGGAGGGCACTTGGGCCGTGGATTCGATCTGCCGGACTTTGCCGTCGAAGTCCGTGATGACGGCGTCGATCCGGACCGGCTGCGGCCGGCCGGTCGTGTTGCTCAAGGCGATGTCGAACGTCGGCACTGCCGGCTCGGTGAAGATGTTGCCAACTTCCGGCGACGTGACGGTCATCTGAACCGGGGAACGTTCGAGCGAGAGCGCGAAAACGTGCACCGCGCTTGGCCGGCCGAGGGGACGGATCCGGAACCGGTTCGGGTCCGGCTGACGCACCGCCACGTGCAACGCTTTCGTCAACTCGAGGTCGAGATGGTCGCTCCCGGCCAACTCCTGCGTGTCCCCCGATCGCAGCGGCGCCCGGACCACGAAGACCCGACCGGTGCGCTTGCCGCCGGCGCCGTCGACCAACGCCACCTCGCCCGACGCGACCACGCTCGCGTTGGGCGGTTCGTTCCATCGCGGCACCGTGACCTCCGTGTCATACAGGTAGCCGTAGCCGTCGTGGAGCCCGAGGCGCAGCGACACGACGGGCACCTTCTCGGCGTTCGTATCGGCCATGCAGAGCAGGTACGCCGCGCAGTAGTTCACGTTCGGCACGTGAACGACCGGACACTCAGGATCCCCGTCGAACTTGGGCCGGTAGTGGGAATAGAAGCCGCCGGGGTCGCGCTCGACATCGGGCCACCGCGCATGCCGCAGGTCGAGATTATCCCCACCGGTGCGCTTGCTGATGTAGAACGGTACCCCTGCGACGGTGACGTGGCGATCGGCCGGAGGGAGCGCGCCGGGAGACAGCCCGTACCCGTCGCCCAGATCGCCACCGAGGCAACGATCGTGGCAGTACGCTTCGAGATCAACCGTCACGAACGCCCGGTATGGTTCGCCGGGCGCCCACCACGGCCCTTCCGCCACCGCCGGCGTCAACGGGAGAATCACGGCAAGAACAATCGATTCACACAAGTAGCGAGGCGTTCTGCTCACGGCTGCTTCATCTCCGGACGGGCACCGCTCGGGAAGTCCAGTTGGAGGTGCTTGTGCGCCGCCGCCCCAGGCGCAACCAAGCTCACGAGCACTCCGACCGCGAGTGCGACTATGAATCATCACCGACACCGGAGCGAGGTTCAACACGAACACGCGCAAGGTCTACCACCAACACGGGCGCGTTCTTCCGGGAGGTTGCCGCTGGATCTGGGTTTGGCTCGCAGACCTGAGGCCCGCTGCTCGAAATGCACCGGCCGGGGTAGTGCAAAAAGTTGTGCACGAACGACTCCCAAGACACTCCAGATCCTGTCCGAGGATAGTGCGCACTCAGTCGCTAAGTCCCATAGCCACAGCACGTTACTCTTTGCGCCGCCTGCGCTTACGTTTGGGCGTTTTCAGCTGCGGGAGCTGAACGTCATCGTCGGAGGGCGCTTGCCTACCATGCCGCCCAGCCGATCAAGCTGTAGGTCTTCTCGGGGTGTGTTCTGTCTACTGTTCGAGGAAGCCGTCGAGGTCGACGCGCCGGTGGAGCAGGTGTTTGCTGACCTGCGTCGCGCGAAGCAACCTGCGCTCGAGGTACGGCCACAGCATTTCCCGCGACCCGAGCGGCGTCTTTGCCATATTCCTCGACCTCGCCCCGTCCGTCGAAAGCGGTGCGAAGCCAGTCGCCGATGTCGTGGCCGATCCCAAGCGATT
>CAYMME010000507.1:0-6288 GCA_964391465.1 uncultured Planctomycetales bacterium | reverse complement strand
CTTCGAAGTGCCTGGGGTTGGTGCTTCTGTCGCCGGGCCCGTCCTTGATCAGGCTGATCAAGCCCATTCGCCGCGCGATGTCGTAACAAGTCTCAGATGGGGCGGCCTCGTCGGGACGATGGCAAGCCAGGTATTGGTCCAGCGCTTCATTGACCAACTCGGACTCCGACTTGCCGTTGGCCTCGGCCAGTTCCGCCAGCTTGCGGTGCTGGTCTTCTTCGATCTGAACTTGGAGTGGCAGTCCAGCCATGCGATCACCGTCTACGATAGCGAAGTCTCACGAAGCACTCTAATTCTACTGTTTCCCGTCGCCCGCGTCAAGTCCGCGTGCCGTCGTTCAGCGTGCGCATCTCGACGATGGCGCCAGCCGTCGTGTTCGTCGGCTCGGTTGTCGCAGTGGCGGTGCGTAGACCGCACCCGCCGATCGGAGTGCCCGGAAGAAGCGAGCTGGTTGGATGTCAGATCAGGGAGCCGCCGGACGCAAGGTACGACTATGGCGCCGGCGGAGGCGGAGGCGGCGTGGCCGTTTCGCGCAGTCGTTCTGGGAACGTGTGAATGACGGAGGCTTCGGGGGCCAGGGCGGCCGCGGCCTCGAGGTGCTTCATGCCGGCCTCGGCCTGCCCGGAATAGAACTCGATGTACCCGAGCACGAACGCCAGCCGGTACCGGTCCGCGTCGCGCAGGGTGCCGGCCAAACGCTTCTCGATGTTTCCACGGCGGCGCTCGAGGATCTGCTTCTGGGACATCAGCGCCGGCAGTTCGAGCTGGAACCGAGCCGCGTCCGCGAGCATGGCGAGGCCCCGCTGGAGCATGTGGGCGGCGGTGAAGAAATCCCCGGCCCCGATGAGCGCCTGTCCCTTGCCGAGCAGCGGCAGCGGGTTGGTGCGGTCGAGCTCACGGGCAATCTCGTACTGCCCGGCCGCTCGATAGTACTTGCCCTCCCTGAGAAACGCCTCGGCCCGCGCGAGGTACTTGTCGGCCGACGGCGTCCCCAGATTCACGAACGAGCGGATCGGTCGGCCGAGGAACGCGCGCTGCCGCCAGTGCGCGTCGGTGCCGGGCTGCGGTTCTTCCGACTGCGTGATCGGAATGACGGTCGGTGTGGCCCGCATGTCGCCCGGCGCCGCACCGGCATTAGAGAGTGGTAGCGCACGGGACCGGACGCCTGCGGCGCGAGGAGGCACCGCTCCGGGCAAGCCCCGATCCTCACGGCGGGTCTCGTCCAGGTTTTCGCGTCGGTCGAACGACTTCGGAGCGGCCTGCCAATCCGTCGGCCTTCCGAACGGCTGCGAGCGCAACAGACGGCTGACGCTTCCACCTTCTCCGGCGTTGCGGCTCCTGTGGAGCGGATTCTCGAGCGGGTCGGCGAAGCGGAGGCTTTGCCGGCCGGCCGACTCTGTGGTCCGGGCCTCGGTTTCGCCGGGCAGATCCGCCGGCGGAACCGGCGGTGGGGGAGGCAACAGGCGAGCCCCCTCGCCCGCCCCGAGCCAGTGGGCATCACCACCCGCGAGACCCGAGCCGGCCGCCTGATCATAGCCGGTCGATGCGGGGGGCCGGCTCCCGTATTCCCTGCGGGCGTAAGAGCCTCCGGTGAGCGCCGGCTCCGCCCGGTCCGGCGTGCGGAACTTCGTCATGTCGAGCAAGCCGGACCGTGAGGGCTGGATGCCGCCACGGGGAAGGGCATACGCGGAACGCGGCATCGACGAGCCGGGCCGGTTGAGCCCGGCGCGAATCGCCCCGAGGTTCGTCACCGTGCGCTCGGGCGAGAAATACGGCTGCGGCTGGTACTGGGTTCGTCCGGCCGCCACGTCGCCGACGCTGACGCTGTCACGCAGAAAGGAGGAGAGCGACGAGGACGGCAGTCCGGTCCGCAGTTGCGACGGGTCCTGCACGGGTGCGAAGCCGCGAAAGGAGCGCCCGCCGGTGACGTTTCCGGAGATGGTCAGGCCCGACCGGTTCGGCGTGAACCGTGGGACCGGTTGGTTCCGTCCGCCGGAGTACCGCCCGAAATTGGAGTCGAGGCTCCGTCCCGTCTCGACCTGCCGGACCTGAGCGGGGGCCGACACCCCGAACCCCAGGACGAGAAGGGTGCAACACCGGATAGGATCAAGCCTCGCGACCATCAACCGCCTCCTGACTCCGTTTTCGGCGGACGGTGCGGATCGTGACGGGCGTCCCCGACCTCGGCGGCGGGGGCTACGATTCGGCCTTCTCTGCTCCCTCGGCGGCTTCTTCAGCCTTGGCTTCCTTCGCCTTCTTCACCTTGCCGCCCACGGGCGCCTTGCGATGGGCGACCTTGGGCAAGCCGAAGATCGACTGCGACTCGTCCCACCGGTCCTGCTCTTCGAGGTTGGCGATGCGCTCGGTGCGACTCAGCACGTTGCGGTGACGGAGAAGTCCGCCGTGGGTCTTCAATGATCGGTCGAGTGACATACGTGTATGCTCCTTGCGTCTAGTCGGTATTATAGCGTCTTGCGTACGGTTCGAAACCGTGGCGTCCGCCTTCCTTCGCGTAGGCCGGCGAGAGCTCGAACATGAATCGCTCTTTCCTCGCCTTGATCTCCGCGGCCTCGGACCTCAGTTCCTCTTTGGTGTAGCCCCGGGACACGTCCCACAACCGCCAGCCGCCCTTGATCGGTTCCAGGAGGATCGGAACGTTGTGCCGTTCGAGGAACGCCTTGGCCGCTCGGGCGTCGGTTATGTCGGATTTATCCTTCATGACGTCGATCAGGACGAGGTAGTTGAGCCCGGGCTGACGCGGGTCGTCGGTCGTGATCACGGTGGAAGACCCGGGCGGAGCCGGCGCGGGCGACTTATCGGACGGTTTGCGGGACACCGATTTGGGGGCCGGTTTCTTGACGTTCAGGACGGACGGATCGGCCGGTCGCCGGGCGGCGTCCTTCAGAGGGTCGTTCGTCGCCGCGGCCGCGGTTTCGTTGGTCGAACCGACGGGTCGACCGGCCCACAGCCCGAAGACATATCCGGCGAAGACAGTCAGAATGATGCCCCCCACCACGATCACCGTCGAAACGGGGTTCAGCGAAAGGGTCACCCGTCCCTCGTTGATCGCCAGGATCGGCGGCACGTCATCGTCGTCGAGGCCTCCGCCGTGCAGTCCCGTCACCGGTCGGACCGTGCGGTCGGGTCGGCTCGGGCTGACCGGCTCGTGCACCACTGCCGGTGCGGGCTCGATCACGGGGGGTTGCTCGAGCTCCGGGGTCGGCTCGTTCACCTCGTCGGGTTGGGCGTCCGGCTCGACTTCGTCCGGTCCCGCATCGACGACTTCGCCGGTGCCCGGATCGACGCCGGTGCCCGGATCGACGCCAGTGCCCGGATCGACGTCAGTGCCCGGATCGACAGCCTCGTCCGGGGTGGTCGGCGCAGCATCCTTGGAGTGCCACCACGCCGGCCGGTGCGGACGTGGAGCCACTTCCTCCTTGGCCTGCTGCCGCTGCATGACTTCCAACAGGGCCGGTGCCCGTTTCGACTTACCCATGATGGCATTCCCGGTTCCCAGGCGATCGGTATCGAGCCTAACCTCAGCAGTTTATTGAGTTTGCCGCGAATAACAAGGCCGAGCCGCGCAGAATCTTGCTGAGGGTCCAGTCTGCGGGGTTCAGGGTTCAGTGGCGGCGATCACCCGTTTCCTGCGTCCCTTCTCCTTTCCACTTTCTACTTTCTCCTCTCCCCTCTCTTCCTCCTCTCCTCCCGCTTCCCGGCCTGCTCCGTTACCATGCCGCGGGCACGATGGGTGGAGCCGTAAAAACGTAGCCCTCGTATCGGCTTCGCTCCCCGTAGCGGCCGGCGCCCCGCCGGCCGAGCGTGCCGCGAAGTGCAGTACATGAACTGTTGGAGAAATTTCATGAATATTCGTCATCTGATGGGATCGATACTGGCAACCGCCGCCGTGGCGATGACAGCCTGCGCGCCGCCTGCGACACGGAAGGCACCGGTGACGGACACCTACCACGGCGTGAAGGTCACGGAGGACTACCGCTGGCTCGAGGACGGCGACGATCCGGCCGTTCGCGAATGGAGCAAAGCCCAAACCGCCCGCGCTCGCCGCATCCTGGACCGACTGCCGCGCGTCGACGAGATCCGCGCCCGCGTGACGGAGATCCTCTCGGCGAAGACGGTCAGCCACTGGGGTCTCGCCCCGCGCGGCGGGCAGCTCTTCGCGGTCAAGCGGGAGCCGCCCAAGCAGCAACCGTTCATCGTGGTGATGCCGTCGGTGAACGAGCCGGAAGCCGCCCGCGTGCTCCTCGACCCCAACACGATCGATTCGGCCGGGACCACGGCCATCGACTGGTACGTGCCGTCGCCCGACGGCAAGCTGCTGGCCGTCTCGCTCTCCAAGGGCGGAACGGAAACCGGTGACCTGCACCTCTACGACGTGGCCACCGGGCGCCGGGTGCACGAGGTGGTCCCGCGCGTCAACAGCGGGACTGCGGGCGGAGACCTGGCCTGGGTGCCGGACGGGTCCGGCTTCTACTACACGCGCCATCCGCGGGGCGAAGAACGGCCACCGGAAGACATGAACTTCTACCAGCAGGTCTACTTCCACGCCCTCGGCAAGCCCTCCGAGCAGGACCGCTACGAGATCGGCAAGGACTTCCCACGCATCGCCGAGATCCAGCTCGACATGGATCGCGCGACGGGGCTGCTGCTCGCGACGGTGCAGAACGGCGACGGCGGGGAGTTCGCGCACTACCTTCGGGCGCCGGACGGCAAGTGGCGGCAGTTCAGCCGGTTCGGGGACAAGACGATCCAGGCCGTCTTCGGGCCCAAGGACGATTTGTTCGTGCTCTCGCGCAAGGACGCACCGCGGGGCCGGATCCTGCACGTGCCCGTCGCCAAGCTCGAGGTCGAGAGCGCGAAGACGATCATCCCGCAAGGCGACGACACGATCGTTTCGTCGTTCTGGTACGAATCCACGATCGTGGCCACCGACACCCGGCTCTACGTCGTGTATCAACTCGGCGGCCCGTCGGAGATTCGCGTGTTCGACTTCGAGGGCAAGCGGCTCGACGCCCCGAAGCAACTGCCGGTTTCCGCGGTTCGTGCACTCAGGCGGCTGACCGGGGACGACGTGCTCTTCCACAACACGTCGTTCATCGAGCCGGGCGCGTGGTATCACTACCAAGCCGAGTCGGGCACGACCGCGAAGACCGCACTGGCCACACGCCCTCCCGTCGACTTCGACGACGTGAAGGTGGTGCGCGAGTTCGCCAAGTCCAAGGACGGCACGAAGGTTCCGGTCAACATCATCATGCCCAAGGGCGTCCGGCGCGACGGCTCCAACCCGTGCATCGTGAACGGCTACGGCGGCTACGGGATCAGCCTCGCCCCGCGGTTCCGCTCGAGCCTTCGCGTGCTGCTCGACCAGGGGGTCATCTACGCGATTGCCAACCTGCGCGGCGGGGGCGAGTACGGCGAGCAGTGGCACCTCCAGGGCAACCTGACGAAAAAGCAGAACGTCTTCGACGACTTCGCGGCCGCGCTCCGGCACATGACGGACCGGGGATACACGACGCCGAAGAAGCTCGCGATCATCGGCGGGAGCAACGGCGGCTTGCTGATGGGGGCGACCATGACGCAGCGTCCGGAGCTGATGAACGCCGTGGTCTCGTACGTGGGGATCTACGACATGCTTCGCGTCGAGCTCTCTCCGAACGGAGCCTTCAACATCACCGAGTTCGGCACGGTCAAGAACCGCGACCAGTTCAAGGCCCTGTACGCCTACTCGCCGTACCACAACGTCAAGGAGGGAACGAAGTATCCGGCCACGCTCTTCCTGACGGGCGAGAACGATCCGCGCGTGGACCCGATGCAGTCGCGCAAGATGACGGCCCGGCTCCAGGAGGCCACGGGTTCGTCGGCACCGATCCTGTTGCGCACGAGCACCAACGTCGGGCACGGCGGAGATACGGCCTTGTCCGAACGCATCGAGCAGACGGTGGATGTGTACGCGTTCCTACTGGATCAGCTCGGGGTCAAGTACCGGGAGGGAATGTCGAATGACCAATGACGAAAGAATGACGAAGTCCGAATGACGAACGGGGAGGCGAGGCCCTTCGTCGTCGTTCGTCACTTGTCATCGGCGGGTGCCCCATCCTTCGCGGCAGTATCGCGAAGGGTGGGGGACGGAGGGCGCCGGGGCGCCGGGAGTGTTCCGTCCCCCACCCTTGACAGACAGCCGTCAAGGGCGGGGCACCCGCTGAATCGTATCACGCTCTTGTAGCGGCCGGCGCCCCGCCGGCGGGGCGGCCTGCGAGGCGCAGGCCGCTA